>JBDKUC010000010.1:0-36713 GCA_039679885.1 Thermoguttaceae bacterium
TCAGAATGCCGATGATCGTGATCACGACCAGCAGCTCGACCAGCGTGAAGCCGCCGGGCGAAGCCCGAAATCCGAAATCCGAAATCCGAAGTTCGAGAGCTGCCCCGTGAGGTCTGTCCTCTGGCCGGTTAACGCTTTTCATGACGCTGCTCCAACACGATTTCTTTGGTGCATCGGCTGCGATGCACGGGATCGTCGGGATAATCGGCTTCGACATAAATGCGATGCGGGGCGAGGTCGGCAATGCCGTCAACGCGAATCTTCACCACGGCGGCCTGTTTGCCGGCAAGCTCGCTGGCCGAAATCCTCCAGGTCTCGCCCGAATAGTCGGGTTGTTGCTGGAGCCGCGCGGCCGCCCGGTCCAGACCGGCCTCGGCGAGCCATTGGGCTTGGACGGCCCACTGTTGCGTCTCGGCCGCCCTCCGCGCCGTAAACGCCAGCCGGGCAAGCACGACGAACATCGCCGCCGCCAGCGCGAAGCAAACCAGGATAATCAACAGGATTGCCCCACGGCGTGATCCTCTTGTCGCCTCTCCCTTTGGGAGAGGGTTAGCGTGAGGGCTGCAATCAGTCCCCTCACCCTTTGGGAGAGGGTTAGGGTGAGGGCTGCCTCCCATCAAAACGCAGGACCGAAACGCCTGATTATCGGATAGGTTCATTGATTCCATCTCTACTTGGCCTCCTCGCGGCGTTCCGCAAACCGCCCGTCGAACCCGAGCGCAGCCTCGATCTGCAGCGATCGGCGTCCCATCGTGGCAGTCTCCTGGGGCACAACAGTCAGGCGGACAAGCCGGCGGGCGTCCGTAGCGACCGTTTCCAGTCGCGCCGTGTAGCCGTCGCCCAGATGGAAGGCGTCTTGTTCGGTGCGATTCTTGCCGGTCCAGACCGATCGGTTGACGGTGCTGCCTTTGACGAGATACTCGACGGATCCGATATGCGCACCATCGGTCTCTTTGGTGAACTCCTGAGCGGCATGCACGTCACGGCGGAACCGCTCGGCGAGCCGATTGATCGAGACGGTTTGCTCGACCACCTCGCGGCTCGTCCCCTGCGCCCGGATGAGCGCGCAGAGCAGCGTCACCGCAATGCCCATCAGCACCGAGGCGACCGTAAGGACGACGATCATCTCGACCAGCGAGAAGCCGCGTTTGCGATTCATTTCCCGTCCTTCCAATAGCGCCACGTCGTCACGGTGACCGGTGGCAAGTAGACGCCGGCCGAATCCTGCCAGCGAATCGAAGCGGTGATCCGCTTCGCCGGCAGCGGGGCCGGTTGTGAGCGTGCCGATTGTGGGGCAGGTTGTGAGTGTGCCGCCCGATCGCCGGGCGCGGGTTCCGTCAGTTCCGTCAACACAACCTTCAGCTCCGCCTTCGGCAGCCGTTCGGCGACGGACTCGGAAACCCGCTCGGCGGTTGCGGCCGCAGGCGTCAGCTCGGTCCAGCGTCGCGTGGCCAGCCGCTCCAGGACGTTGCCCAACTCGATCGTGGCCAACTGCCGCTGGTCGAGCGAGCGACGCATCGCGGCCGTGGCCGTCAAGAGTTGCAGGCAGACGACCAGCAGCGTGCCCAAGATCGTGGCCGCCACGATCAACTCGATCAGCGTCATTCCACGTCGATTCATCGGTTGCAGTTTCCGTAGGACGGGTTTCCTAACCCGTCTGTTGGTCCTGGACGGACTGGAAAGTCCGAAAGTATAAGCTACGACTTATTCGATGTTGCACAGGTGAAAAAAGTAGTCTCGATGCGTTTCATGCACACTACGACTAACGGTAATTTGCCAATTGGGAGATCGCTGTAACAATGGGCAGAAACAGCGACACGGCCACAAACGCGACGATGGCCCCCAGGAGGATTACGATCATCGGAAAGGCGGCCTGCGTGATCGCCTGGAGCCGGTAGCTGAAGCGGCGGCGGTTGCTTGCGGCCATTTCCTGCAAGGCCCAGGGGAGATTCCCAGCTCTCTGGGCCGATTGAAGTATGGCGAGATCGGCCTGGCGGATCAAGCCGCGTCGGCAGAGGCTTTCCGCCCAATCCATGCCCGCCTGCGCGTCTTCGACCGCGTCGGCCAATTGCCGCCGAATCCGCGACTTTGGATACACGCTCGCCAGGCCGGCGATGCCTTCCAGCAATGGCCGCTGCTGCCGGGCCATCAGAGCCAAGCACTCCAAAATCTGCGCCGAATCGAGTCCATGCCGCAGCCAATCGAACCGGGAACGATTCGAGCCAACTCCGCGGCGCAAGTGCCCCATCAGCTTCCAAAAGCCGATCAGAACGACCGCCACAAACACAAGCAGCGCCGGCCAATAGTCGGTCAGCCACTTGGCGATGCCGAGGAACTCCCGCGTCGGCGATGGCATAGGTTTGGAATACTCCGCCGCGATCTTCGTGAGGTTCGGGGCGATGACACTTACGATCAACCACATGATCGGCAGTCCAAAAAGCGGCACGATCAGCAGATAGCCCACCTTCCCGCGTTGGCCGGCCCAGAGCGAGCGGCGATGCTCGGCCGCCGTAACGGCCTGGCGCAGCGCGGCCCCCAGGTCGCCGGACTGAGCGCCAATCCAAATCATCGTGAGCGACTGACGCGGGAGGAGTCCGGGCGTGCGGGCCAAGGCGTCAGGCAGCGACATGCCGGCCCTCAGGAGGTCGGCCAGCCGCCGGGCGCGGCGTCCGAGGCGGCCCCCCTCGTCGCGTGCGAAGGCTTCGATGGCCGGGACCAGCGGCATCGCCCGCTCGGCCGCCACACACAGGAGCCAAAGCAGCCCGCTGCGTTTCGCCGCCCGCTGCGCCAGAAATCCTTGCACCAGCACTCCGGCAATGAAGACGCCCCAAACGACCAGAAGCGGGCCTTGCAGGCAAGCCAGATTTCCCAGAAAACCCGCGGCCACCAGCGTCCAGCCGCAGATCGTCAGGCTCAGGTTGACCACGTCGTCGCGCAGGGGGTCGCGCCGCCCGGAGATCAACCGCTGCGCGATGAGCAGGGCAACGCCAAGCGCGATCGGCGATCCGGCGGCGGCAACGGCGGCAACGGCGGTTGAGCTTACGGTAGCCATGTGCGACATCTCAGAACCAAAGCATCCACGAGCGCAACAGGAGCATCGTCGGGACCAAGGTCACGGCGGCATAGGAAAGCACGAGGGCAAGCAACAACAGAAATAGCATCGGGGGGAGGACGACCTGCAATAGCCTGTCTTGCGACTCGGCGCGACCGGCGTACATTTCGGCCACCGCGCGGAATGAATCGGCCAGCGCAGCCGTGCGTTGGCCCCATTCGACAAGCGGAATCATGGTAGCCGGGAATTGCCGCCTCGCGGCCATGCTCTGGTACAGCGGCACCCCCTGCTCCACTTCGCCGGCCACCTCGTGGCATTGCTGCGGCAACTCGCCCACGTGCAAGCCGGCGGCGCCCAGCCGGAGCGCGTCGGGCAGCGGAACTCGTTGATCGAGCAACATGCCGGTCAGCCGGGCAAAACGAGCCAACTCGCCCCAGCGGATCATTCGCCCGATCATCGGCAGCACTCGCAGCAGCGCCCACGCCCAGCGCACACTGGGCGCAAGCCATATCGAGACCAGGACAACCAGCGACATGCACGACAGGGCGGCGAACGTGCCCACCGTCAAGGGAAACCCGTGCATCGCCAACCGCCACATCGGCAATAGGCTGGCCTCCATCGGGTTCGGACCATTTCGCCATGACGATATGGATCTGATCACGTTGGCTGTACCATCCGGGAACGTCTCGATGCCGACCATGAACACCGTGACGAGAATCAGCAGAACGAGCGGATATGCCAACGTGAGCCAGAGTCGGCGGCGAAGGTCGGCCTGGCTCCGTTGGAGATCGACGTACTCTTCGAGCGTTTCGGCCAACCGGCCGCTGCGGAGGCCGGCCAGGACCAGGCCGCGGAGACACGTCGGAAGGCGAGCGGATTGCGAATCGACGGCCGTGGCCAAATCGGCGCCGGCGTCAAGCTGATCGGCCAGGTTGCCGAGCACGCGTCGCAGCCGCCGGCCCGACAACTCGCCGGAGAGCGCCCTGAGCCCGTCGCCCAGCGGCAGCCCCGCCCGCGTCAGGTCGGCCATGCGCGCAGCCAGCTCGGCCGTCTCTTCGGCCGAGAGCTGTCCGAGCGAGTTGAAACCGGGCCAGTGGAAGGGCATGGGGGAGGTCTTAGGTCTTAGGTCTTAGGGCTTAGGATTTCGGGCTTTGGGCTTCGTCAGGGTAGCGCCAGCGCATTGAGCATCGTTGTATAGGGAACAAACAACGCGAGGACGTACATCGCCGTGATGCCGCCTCCGAAAACGACGGTCAGCAGCACCGGCAGAAGCGTCCGCACTATGTCGGCCTGATGCCGGGCGCGGCGGTGATAGGTCGCGGCCGCATGCCGCAGGGCCGGCAGCAGCGTGCCCTCTCGACCGGCCGAGGCCATCAGCCAGCCCAACAAGGGCGGCAATCCGGCCTTGGAGTCGATGACGCCGGCCGCGGCGGCACAGTCCCCCAGCGTGAGCCGCGTGGCCAACTGCTGCGCGACGTGAACCGTCTGCGGATCACCGGACGCCCGGGCGGCCAACTCGATCGCCTCGGGCAACGGCGTCTCGCTCTCGACGAGCAGCGAGAGGATTTCGAGGAACGTGGCCGTCCGCGACCAGCGAAGCATCCGGCCCATCCACGGCAGGCCGGTCAGAAGCCGAATCGCCGGAGAACTGAACCGTCGCCGCTTGCCGGGATGGTCCTTCGGCTGCGCGGCAATGGAGCGAGTCGCCCCTTCCGGCTCGCCCAACAGCGCGCCACCACGGCACGCCAGCCACCAGGCCGTCACCAGCCCGACGGCGAAGACAGGACCGACCGGCCCCCAATACCACGCGCCACGGCCGAGCCAGCAGAGCATGGCGAAGAACCGCTGGCAAGGCAGGTCCATCGAGCGGAAACCGGCGGCCAGTTGCGGCGCCAAGAGCGAGGTGAACACGGCCGCACCGATCCACGCCAGCGCAAAGATCAAAAGCGGATAACTGACGGCGACAACCACCGCGCGATAGGTGTCGGTCAAACGTCGAGCCGAACCGGCCACGGCCTCGAGCGCCGCCGGCAGCCGTCCGGCTCGCATGCCCGCCTGCACGACCGCCCGATACGCCGGCGGCATGTCGATCATCTCATCCGTCAAGCACTTGTCGAGCGATTCGCCGCGGGCGGAGCGTTCGGCCAACGCCGTGGCGATCTGGCCCAGCCGTCCAGGCATGTCGCCTCCCAGTTCCGCCAAGCCTTGCTCCAGCGGCACGCCCGAGCGCACGATCGCCGAAATCTCGTCGTTCAAGGCGATGAACTGATCGAGCGTCATGGCGATGAGCTAGGGGTTCGGGGCTAGGGGTTCAACTCGTAGTAACTCGTTCCCACGGTCCCCCGTGGGAACGCGAGGTCCGGACGCTCCTGCGTGACCTAAGCCCTAAGACCTAAGACCTAAGCCCTAAGACCTAAGACCCGAGCCCCAAGCCCGCCCCGCTAGCATACCCGATTGGAACTATTGCGAAAATCCCAGGACGCGGCGGGCTTCGGCGGGGCTGGTCAGCCCGTCCGCCACGGCTTGCGAGGCACGATGCCATCGGTCAAGCATTCCGCCTTCGACGGCCAGCCGCTCGATCGCCGCCGTATCGGCCCGCGAGAGAATCGCCCGGGCCAATTCGGTGCGACTGAGCGGAAGCATCTCGACCAGCAGGAACCGCCCGCGATAGCCCGTGCCGCCGCAGGCCGGACAGCCTTGCGGCAACATCACCCGCTCGACCGGCAGGCCGAGCCGATCGTCGGGCGAGTCGCTAGGCCGGGCGCACTTGCAGAGCCGCCGCAGGAGGCGTTGGTTGAGGATGGCCAGCAGCCCGCTGCGGAGCACGTAGGGCTCGATGCCCATGTCCAGCAGCCGGCCGACGGTCTCCGCCGCGCTGCCGGCGTGGAAAGTGCTCAACAGCAGGTGGCCGGTCAGCGACGCCTGCATCGCGGCCTCGGCGGTCGCCCGGTCGCGGATTTCGCCGACCATGATGACCTCCGGGTCTTGCCGCATGAGGAACCGGAGGCCGGTGGCCAGATCGAGGCCCGTGGGCTGATGAACTTGCGACTGGGCCACGCCGTCGACGGCCACCTCGACCGGGTCCTCGATCGAGACGAGGCAGCGGCCGGCGCACGCCATTTCGCGGAGGCAGGCGTAGACACTGGTCGTCTTGCCGCTGCCGGCGGGGCCGGAGACGAGGATGGCCCCGGACGTTTCGCCCAACAGTCGCCGCAGCGGGTGCAGGACATCGACGGGAAGCCCAAGGTCATCGAGACGCAGGTAGTGGCCATCGCCGCCAAACAGCCGCACGACGGCCCGCTCGCCGTGCAGCGTCGGATAGGTGCAGACCCGCATTTCGGTCTCGCGGTTCACCTTGGCTTCGCCGCCGGGCAGGTTGTCCATCTGCCGCGATTGCCTGGGCAGGCTAACAACCTGCCCCACGGGGACCCACCGAATCCGCCCTTCCTGCGGCCGGTCGGTGTGATACGTCAGCAGGCCGGCCAGGACTTTCAGCCGGGCGATGACGTTGCCTGCAACTTGGGCCGGCGCCATTGCGACCGTCTGCAAGACGCCGTCGACGCGAAACTTGACTTCCAGCCCGGCCGGCCCCGGTTGCAAATGAATATCGGTCGCGCCGGCCTCGGCCGCCGCAGCGAGCACCGCATCGACCACGCGAGGCGCGTCGTCTGGCCGATCCGCGACGAGGCCATCGAGGATGTTCAACGACATGGTAAGTCTCTCAGGAGCCAACGGCCGGTCTCGGACGCAGCCACTCATTATTCTCGTGGAAAGCCAGCTCACAAGACCCCCAGGACGGCTGCAACGTCGTTCGTAGTTCCGGCTGAACCTTGTTCCCACGCTCCCGCGTGGGAACACACTCGTGGCGACGCTCCTGCGTCGTGGGGATCGTCAACCAGTTTCAAGCCAATACGTTAGTGCTGAGGACGCCGGAGCGTCCAACCGGTGCGTTCCCACGGAGACCGTGGGAACGAGATTGCCGGTTGCTTGCTTAATTCAACGGTTCCGGCTTTAGTCGGTCATTTTCCGCCTAGAGGCGGGACTACGAACGACGCCAATGACAATTGCGACACTCATTTTTGCCTTCTTGCAATCGGCGCCGGCGAGCATTACGCTGGCCGTCGCCTGGAACTTTCCCGGTCCACACGGCGTCCAAGAGGTAGAATTGTCCAAACGCTGGGCGTCCGGCGATCCCCCCCCGGCCCCACGCAACACGATCTTGAAGGAGTCTCAAGTCATGTTTCGCCCTCTCGTTTGCTCTGCGGCACTGCTGCTTGCCACCCTGGCCACGGCCCGGGCCGAAACCACGCCGGCGACCAGTCTGCCGCTCCACCGCGTCGTCATGTTCAGCTCCGGCGTCGGCTTCTTCGAGCACGCCGGCAGCGTCAACGGCGACGCCAAGGTCTCGATGCTGTTCAAAACGGCCGACATCAACGACCTGTTGAAGAGCATGGTCGTCCGGGACCTCGACGGCGGCCAGGTCTCGACCATCACCTACGGCTCGAAAGACCCGATCACCAAAACGCTCAAGAGCTTCCCGATCGACCTGACGACGAACCCCAGCCTGGCCCAGCTCTTGGGCCAGGTCCGCGGCGAGCGGGTCGTGCTCGAAGCGCCCGACGAACTGAGCGGCACGATCCTCGGCATCGAGACCCGCAAGAAGCGGCTGAACGACCATGAGACGATCGACGTCGACGTGCTGAACCTGCTGACGGACAAGGGGCTCCGCGCGGTGGAACTCCCGTCGGTCACGAACATCAAGCTGGCCAACGAGAAACTCGACGCCGAGCTGCGCAAGGCCCTGGCCGTGCTGGCCTCGGCCCACGCGGTCGATAAGAAGTCGGTCGAACTGAGCTTCCTGGGCAAGGGAACTCGCCGCGTCCGGGTTGGCTACATCCAACAGTCGCCCATCTGGAAGACGACCTATCGACTGGTGCTCTCCGACGAGAAGAAGCCGTTCCTCCAAGGCTGGGCGATCGTCGAAAACACGTCGGAAGAGGATTGGAACAACGTCCGGCTGACGTTGGTCAGCGGCCGGCCCATCTCGTTCACGATGGACCTCTACGAGCCGCTCTACATCACCCGGCCGGAAGTCGAGCTCGAACTGTACTCGTCGCTTCGGCCGCAGGTTTATCAGCAGGACATGGCGCGAGGAAATGCGGAGTTCGCGGCGAAAGTAGCCGGAAAACTGTCGGACGGATATGCGCGTGGTGGAAGGGAGAAGAGCTGCAGTATCGTCAGGGGTCCCCTGGCAGGCGCCGGTCCGACGGCGCCGCCGCCGCAGGAAGCCCTCGCGGAAGAAATGGGTGACGATGGACTCGCTGACAGGGAGCGTCTTATCAGCACGACTTCGGTTTCCGCCCAAGGCGGGAACGTCGGCAATCTGTTCCAGTACGTCATTGCGATGCCGGTCAGCTTGCCGCGGCAGCGGTCGGCCATGCTGCCAATCGTCAACGCGGAGGTGAAGGGCGAGAAGGTCTCGATCTACAGCCCGGGCGTTCACGCCAAGCATCCGCTCTATGGGCTCCGGTTCACGAACACGACGGACCTGTATCTGATGCAAGGCCCGATCACCGTCTTTGACGGCGACGTCTACGCCGGCGACGCGAAGATCGAGGACCTTCCGCCCGGCAGCCAGCGGCTGCTGAGCTATGGGCTGGACCTGGACACCGAGGTCGCGGCGAAGGGCCTGCCTCGGCCCGAGCAACTGCTTGGCGTCCGCCTCATCAAGGGCACGATGATCACGACCCGCAAGTACGTTCGCTCGGTCGAGTACACCGTGAAGAACTCGGGCAAGAAGGCCAAGACGGTCTTGATCGAGTATCCGATCGACGCTGCCTGGAAGCTGATCGCGCCGAAGAAGCCGACGGAAGAAACCCGCGAGCTGTACCGCTTCGCCGTCACGGCCAAGCCGGGCGAGCCGGCCAAGCTGGGCGTCGAGCAGGAGCGGACCGAGCGGCAGCAAGTCGCGATCGACAACCTGGACGACAACGCGATCCGCTACTTCGTCAGCATGAAGGTCGTCAGCCAGCCGGTCAAAGCGGCGCTCGGCGAAGTGGTCAAGCGGAAGCATGAGATCGAACAGGTGGCTGCCCATCGGCAGGAGCTCGAACAGCGGATCGGGCAGATCAATGAGGATCAGGCCCGCATCCGGCAGAACATGGCCCAACTGGACCGCACGAGCGACGTTTACAAGAGTTACGTCAAGAAGCTGAGCAACCAGGAGACGGAGATCGAGAAGCTGCGTGGCCAGACGGCCGAGTTGACGGCCCAGGAGAATCGACTCCGCAAGGCGCTCGACGAGTACCTGATGGGGCTCGATTTGGAGTAGGACGCGGACGCGGGTGGCACGCCCTGAAAGGGCGTGGTTTGCGAGCGGTTATTCGCCACGCCCTTTCAGGGCGTGCCACCCGACGCCGTCCGCTTGCCCCGTGCGTGCAAGCACGCGCTCTACGGGCTAATCGCGGCATCACGCGGAGCGTGATGAGTACCTTTGTCGCGTCACGCGATGAGTACATTCACGGCGGCTTGCCTGTCAGCTATGATTGTAGGGGGACGGAGGGGCGCTCAGCTCGTCCGTCCCCCTTTAGCTTGCCAGTGAAACCGATTAAGGAGCATCGGTGATCCCTCGCACCCGCCAACGATTTGACGAGCAACTCGAATGGGTTCTGGCCCAGATGCCGCCGATGATCCATGAGCTGATCGAGCGGGTGCCGCTCCACGTCGAGGATTATCCGTCCGAGGACGTCATGGAGCGAATGGGAATCGAATATATTGACGACCTTTGCGGCCTTTACACAGGCATTCCGATCGGCGAGAAGAGCGTCACGCACTCCGGGACGATGCCCGACGTCGTGACGATCTATCGCGAAGGGATCCTGACGGCCGCGTGCGACCGCGAGGGGCGAATCACGACTCGCCGTCTGCGAGAGCAAATCCGCATCACCATCTTGCACGAGCTGGCCCATCACCACGGGCTCGGCGAAGAAGAGTTGCGTCGAATGGGCTATGGATAGCCTCAGACTGGCAGAGTCGCCGCCGGAAACATGCCGAAAGGACTGATGCCATGAGCAAAACGACTGTCAACGCGATCATCGATGCCATCGCGTTCGCGGCATTTACGCTGCTGACGGCAACCGGCGTCCTTCTGAAGTTCATCCTGCCGCCGGGCTCGGGACACTTTAGCAAGCTCTGGGGAATGGATCGGCACGGCTGGGGACATGTGCATGCCGTGATCGCGCTGGTGCTGCTGGTCGTTCTGGCCCTGCACCTGTTGCTTCATTGGCGGTGGATCGTCGCCGTCGTCCGGGGCCGCCCGCGTGAAGGTTCCGGAATGCGAGTCGGTCTGGCGGTTGTCGCCGTCCTGGCTCTGGCCGGGCTTGCCGTCGCGCCGTTCTTTGGCGAGGTGCAGCAGGGCGGCCAGCCGCCGCATCGCTTGCGGGACGCCGACCAGCCGAAAACGCCGGCGACGGCCATCGACGGAACGATGACGCTCGATGAGGTTCAGCGGCAAACAGGCGTGCCAGCTGCGGTGATTCTCCGCGAACTCGGCCTGCCGAAGGACGCGCCGACCGATCAGCGGCTCGGCAAGCTCCGCAAGCAGTACGGCTTCGATCTCCATCGGGTCCGCGAGATCGTGGAAAAGCACCGCGAACCATCGCGGTAGTCTCTCTTGGCCGAATCAATGAACGCTGCCATGATCGATCTTGTCCGCATTCTTCGCGAAACGTTCGTCGCTCAGGCCGAGCACCACCCGACGCTCGACTCGACCAACAGTCAGGCGGCCCGGTGCGCCGCTCGGCGGCCGAGGGAGCTGCCGCTTCTGGTCGTCGCTGACGAGCAGACGGGCGGTCGGGGCCGGGGGGGAAAGCGCTGGTGGACCGGCTCGGGCAGCTTAGCGTTCAGCCTGCTGGTTGACCCGCAGACGGTGGGCGCCGACCGGAGCCGGTCGCCGCTGGTGGCGCTGGCGTCGGCGGTGGCCGTGGCCGAGACGCTCCGCCCGCTGCTCCCCGGCCGACCGCTAGGCATCCATTGGCCGAACGACGTGGCCGTCGACGGAAAGAAGCTCTGCGGCATCCTGGTCGACGTTCTGGCCGACCGCCGGCACGTAATTGGCATCGGCGTGAACACGAACAGCACGATGGCCGAGGCGCCCGCCGAGTTGCAGGCCACCACCGCGACGGTCCGCGATCTGAGCGGCCGCGAGCATGATCAGACCGACATGCTCGTCGCGTTGCTCCGGCAGTTAGACCAGCAGTTCGCCACGTTGCGCCGTGATTCGGCTGCTGTCGCGGCCGCTGCCGACCGGCTCTGCACGCAGCGCGGCCAGAGGCTGACGCTGCGATGGGAGAACCGCACGGCCAGCGGCATCTGCCGCGGCATCGCCCCGGACGGAGCGATTCTGCTGGAAACGCCCGCAGGCGTCGAGCGGTTCTACTCCGGCACGACCGGGCCGCAGAATCCGTAGGTCATGCGAAAGCGCGTAGGCTGGAGCGCGTAGGTTATGCTTTAGCATAACACGGAGCGGCAGAATCGCCCGCCGTTATGCTGAAGCATAACCAAAGCTGTTATGCTTCAGCATAACCTGCATCCACGCTACGCTGATTACAGCCACGACGAGTCCCGCTTGCCGTCCTGTTCGGACGAGGCGAAGACGTGGTCGAACAGGCCGCTGTTGACGGCCGGCTGATCCCATCCGCCCCGGGCCGCCAAGGCGGTCATGTAGGCCGTGCCACTGGCCAGGAAGCGGCGTTCGCCCACCGGGAGCGACGCGCTCATCAGGTCTCGGCCCGCGTCATGCTCGTAGCCGACGACGTGGCCCAGTTCGTGCATCACGGTGGTCAACAGGTCGGCGCGTCCCGCGGCGTTGGTCTGCGGCTTCGCCACGAGCACGTCGGCGGCCAGTCGCGTGAACTCGGCGTCGTCGTTGGGCGTCGAGTCGACGAACCAACCGTAGCCCGCCGCGTCGCGATCGACCAGGATCGTCTTTCCGATCTGCTCGCCAAGCAACGTGCCGGGCAGGTCGGCGATCTTGACCGAAACGTCGGCGAGGATCTGGCTGCTGCCGGTCGCCGCGGCCATCCGTTGGATCGCCTCGTTGACGATCGGAGTCAACTCGTCCTGACTGTCGAGGACCTCGTCGCTCGACAACTGAGCCGGGGCCGCCGTCGTCGCCGCCACGCTCAACGGCGAAGCGATGGTGAACGACTGGCTCAGGTGCGAGTAGTACGGCTTGCCGCCCGAGTACAGGTAGCCGGCGACATAGTACGTGCCCGAGGCCAGGTTGCTCGACGTCGTCCAGGTGTACGCGCCCGCCGAAGCGGCGGCCTTGTCCACCTCGATCACCGTTTCATTGCCGTTCCAGAGGCCGTCGCGGTCGTAGTACAAGGTGACCTTGTCGTTCGACGCCGCGTTGGAGGCCGTCCAGTTGATCTGCACGCTGCTGCCCGCCGTGTAGGTCTTGGAGGCCGGACCCGTCAGAGCGAAGCTCGGCGTGCCGGTGCTGCCGCTCTGGACGGTGAACGACTGGGTCAAGTGCGAGTAGTACGGCTTGCCGCCGGAGTACAGGTAGCCGGCAATGTAATAAGTGCCGGAGGCCAGACTGCTCGGCGTCGCCCAGTTATACGTGCCGGAGGAAGCCGTCGCCTGATCCACTTCGATCGGCGTCTCGTTGCCGTTCCAGACGCCATCGCGGTCGAGATACAAGGTGACCTTGTCGCTCGATCCGTAGTTGGCGGCGGACCACTGGACCGGAATGGTCGCTCCGGCCGCGTAGGCGCCGGACGTCGGGCCGGTCAGATTGAAGCTCGGCGTCCCGCCCGCGTTGTTCTGGACCGTGAACGACTGGGTCAAGTGCGAGTAGTACGGCTTGCCGCCGGAGTACAGGTAGCCGGCGATGTAGTAGCTGCCGGACGCGAGGCCGGACGGAGTGGTCCAGCTATAGGATCCGGCCGAAGCCGCCGCTTGATCGACTTCGATCGGCGATTCGTTGCCGTTGAACACGCCGTCGCGGTCGAGGTACAACGTGACCTTGTCGTTCGCGCCGTAATTGGCGGCGTTCCACTGGATCTGCACGTTGCCGCCAGCCGTATAGGCGCCGGAGGTCGGCGCCGTCAGGTTGAAGCTGGGCGTGCCGATGCTGCCGCTCTGGATCGTGAACGATTGGCTCAGGTGCGAGTAATAGGCCTTTCCGCCGGAGTAGAGATAGCCGCCGATGTAGTAGCTGCCGGCCGCCATGCTGGACGAGGTCGCCCAGTTGTAGACGCCGGCCGAAGCTGCGGCCTGGTCCACTTCAATCGCGGTCTCGTTGCCGTTAAACACGCCATCCTTGTCGAGGAACAGCGTGACCTTGTCGCTCGCGCCAGCGTTGGTGGCGGTCCACTGAATCGGCACCGTCGCGCCGGCGGTGTAGGACTTCGAGGCCGGCCCGGTGAGGCTGAACGTCGGCGTCACGGGCGTGCTCTGCTGGACGACGAACGGCTGCGTGAGGTGCGAATAGTAGGGCTTGCCGCCAGAGTACAGGTAGCCGGCGACGTAGTAGGTTCCCGAGGCCAGGCTCGTCGGCGTGGCCCAGTTGTAGACGCCGGCCAAGGCGGCCGCCTTGTCGACTTCGATGGCGACCTCATTGCCGTTCCAAACGCTGTCCCTGTCGTAGTAGAGGGTGACCTTGTCGCTTGACGCGCCGGTCGCGTTCCAGTTGATCGGAATCGTGGCCCCTGGAGCGTAGCTGCCAGAGGTCGGGCCAGTCAACGTGAACGTGGGTTGCAGCGAGTAGCTCACCGTGTTGTCGGTGCTGGTCGAAGCCAGGTTGGCGTTGCCCAACGAGTCGTGGACCGTGCCCACGGCGATGGCCGCGGTCACCGTTCCACTGCTGGTCATGCCGGTGACCGAGACGTCGTAGGTCGTGCCATCGGCGCCGACGGGCGTCACCGTGGCGACGAGCGTGCCGCCGGCCGTCCCGCCGAGAAGGAGGTCCGAGGCGGCGAAATCGGCGACCGGGTTGCTGAAGACGACTCGGAAGACAATCGGCGACGAGGCGGTCGGATCGGTCTGGGCCGCGCCCTGGTTGACCGTGGCCGTCAGGACATTGGTCGGCGGAATGAACTTCGTGACGAAGAGGTCCTTCCCGCCGGCGCTGGTGAAGTGAGAGACGCTGGTGCCGGCGTCGAAATCGGCCGCGCCGCCGTAGTAGCCGGTCGTGTAGACGATGCCGGTCGAGCCGACGGCGATGCCATAGGCCGCGTCATCGCTGACGCCGCCCATCCGCCGCGCCCACGCGAAGTTGCCGGAAGAATCCAGCTTCAGGATGTAGACGTCCTTCTGGCCGAGGCTGGTCAGGTTATAGGTCCCGGCGCCCGGGTCGAAGTCGGCGATGCCCATGAAGCCGCCGGTGGTGTAGACGCTGCCCGCCGAATCGACAGCGATTCCGGCGCCCAAATCCCAGCCGGTTCCGCCAGCCGCACGGGCCCAGACGAAGTTGCCGGACGAGTTCAGTTTCGAGATGAACGTCCGCTGGTAGCCGGAGCTGTTGAGCAAATAGGACCCGGAGCCCGGATCGAAATCGGCCTGGCCGACGAAGTCGCCGGTGGTGTAGACGTTGCCCGCGGCGTCGACAACGACGCTGGCCCCGTAATCAGCGCCAGATCCGCCCATCCGACGGGCCCAGACGAAGTTGCCGGCCGAATCGAGCTTCTCGACGAAGACGTCGGTGTCGCCGGCGCAGCTCAGCGTGTACTGGCTTGCGCTCGGGTCGAAATCGGCCGTCCCTTGGAAACTGCCGGTAAGGTAGAGCGTGTCATCGGTCGTCGAGACGGCGATGCTGTTGCCGATGCTCATGCCTTGCGCCCAGCCGGTGCCGCCCATGCGCTCGGCCCAGACGAAGTTGCCGTCGGCGTCGAGCTTCGAGACGAAGACATCCTTCGGGCCGATGGCGGTCAGGTTGTTGACGCTGTCGCTCGGGTCAAAGTCGGCAGTGCCCTTGAAGTAGCCGGTCGTGTAGACGGCGCCGTCCGACCCGACGGCGATGCCGTTGGCGACGTCGTCGTCCTTGCCGCCCATGTTCTTGACCCAGACCAGATTGCCGGCCGTGTCGAGCTTGGCGACGAAGATGTCCTGCGTGCCAAAGTCGGGACTGCCGGTCGCCGTCACCGTGGTCGTCCCCGCGGTGGCGAAGTTGGCCGTTCCGGTAAAGCTTCCGGCAATGCAAATCGAGCCATCCGCCGTCAGCGCCAAGGCATTGCCGAAGTCATCCGTCGCGCCGCCCATGCTGTGAGCCCAGGCCAGGCTGCCGTCGTAGGAGTACTTGGCCACGAAGATGTCGGCGCCGCCGGCGCTGGTGAGGTTGTAGACGGCGTTGGTCGGATCGAAATCCACCGTCCCGTGGAACGTGCCAATGACGTACACGTTGCCAAGGGCGTCGGTGGTAATCGCCTGGCCAACATCGTCGCCCGTACCGCTGGCTTGGGCATTCCAACCAACCATCGGAACCGTCCGGTCGATCGTGTAGTCGGGGCCGACGAAGTTGCCGTTGCCCGTGCCGGAGCCGCCGAGCGGATTGCCGGCCAGGTCGAGGATCGAGTCGTTGTCGACCAGATTCAACTGGAGCGTGCCCGTCAGGCCGGCGCCGGTCGGAACCGTGACGATGTAGATGCTGTCGCTGCCCGCAACGACTGGAGCGAAGGTCCCGGTCAGCCCGGAAGTGATGACCTGGAAGTCGCTTGCGTCGACGCCGGTGACCGGTTCGTTGAAGGTGACGGTAAAGGAGACGTTGTCGGCCCGCGTGGGGCTGGCGCCGTTGAGCTCGATGGATCGGACGGTCGGCGCGACGCGGTCGATCGTGTAGCTCGGCCCGGTGTAGGCGCCGTTGTTCGCTCCGGTCCCACCGAGTGCGTTGCCCGACAGGTCCAGGATCGAGTCGTTGTCGGCCAGGTTGAGCTGGAGCGTTCCCTCGCCGATGCCGGTGGTGACGGTGACGGTGTACGTGTCGCCGCTTCCCGTGACCGTCTTCGCAAAGGTTCCGGTCAGGCCCGAAACAACGACGTTGAAGTCGGAGGCATCGACGCCGGTGACCGGCTCGCTGAAGGTCACCGTGAAGGCAACGCTCGCAGCATTGGTCGGGCTGGCGTCGGCCCGGACGATCGACTTGACCGTCGGAGCGACGGTCTCATGATCGCTGAAGTCGATGCCGAGCAGGGTCTGGTTGTTGTTGACCGTCACCAGATAGCCGGTCGATCCGGTTTGCACCCAGCCGGGCTGCTGGAGCATTTGGCGGACGTGGTAGTCGCCTGGAATCACGTCGGTGAACAGGTAGTGCCCCGTCGAGTCCGTGGTCGTCGAGACCTCGCCCGTATCGAACTTGCCGTTGTTGTTGGCGTCGAGATAGATGGTCCAGCCGCTCATTGCCGCCTCGCCCGTGTCGGCCGCGCCGTTGCCGTTGTAGTCGTTCCAGACCGCGCCGGCGATGGCCCCTGGCGGCAGCACGACCGTGACCTGGTAATCCTCGACTTCGCCGTCCAGAGCCTCGCCCGTCGGCTTCATCGGCGTGACGCCGTCCGAGAGCAGGCCGGTGGTGCTGTAGCGGAACCGGGCGAACGTCTCGAACGAACTGACGCCGGCCCCAGCCAGCCCTGTCGGGACAGTGAAGTACAACGTGTTCGCGCCAGCCTGGACGTTGACGCCGCCGTGGGTCAGGCTCGTGCCCGAAAGCGCGTTGCCGTTGGCGTCGGTCCAGGTGACCGCGTCGGTCGACTCCCAGACGCCGTCGCCGTTCCAATCGACCCAGCCGTGCAAGACTCCGGCCACGGAAGCCGTGACCGTGATCGACTTGACGGACGCCGCCTGGCCGGCGGTCTCGCTGACCAGATTCGTGTTGTCCTTGAAGACGATGCCGTCGTCGTCCACATCGGCGGTCGCCGTGCTGTCGAGCCGGGCGTCGCCCTCGGCGTCGACCGCGCTGCCCAGGTAGACGGTCGGGTCGACCAAGTGCCGGGCGCCGTCGGGAAGCGACGTGGCGCTTACGGTGTGACCGATGTCCGTGTACATCGGGGCATCGCCGTAGTCGTAGCCGGCCAAGGTGATCGAGTAGCTCGTCGTGCCATCGCCTCGGTTGGCCTCGAGCCGGTTGCCGGCGATGTCGTTGATGGCCGAGTTGTCGAGCAGGACGACGTAGGTGTGCAGCGGCGCCCAGATGCCGCCGGCGGCCAACAGCTTGATTTGGTCCGTGGCCGCGTCATAGGAGAAGAAGTAGTCGCGGCCGGCGATCAGTTCGAGGCCGTCCTCGTAGACCGTCACGTTGTCGGTCGTCACCGTGTAATCGGCAATGCCGGCGCCGACATCGCTAAGCTGGATGTCGAATTCGGAGTAGTAGCTGCCGCCCACGGCCGCAACGGTGACGTTTCCGTCCTCGGGATTGCGATCGACGCCAGCCGAGTCGTTGTCGAGGGGATTGGCCAACGAGCCCGTCGGTCCCGTCACGTCGGCGCGATCGATCGCGCCGCGGTCCTTGTAGGTGTTCTTGCCGAGGCCCTGCGGCGGCGAAACCGTCGGGTCGTCCACACGCAACTGGCCGAGCTGGTCGGTGGTGGGCGCCTCGATCGGCGACTGCGTCAGCCCCAAGGGTTCGAGCACGCTGACCATGTTCGGCCGGTCCATCAACGAGTCGAGCGAGCTGTCGATAATCGACGAGCCTCTGTCCGGATAGAAGTTGCCGGCGATTGCATCGACAAACGGATCGGCATGGAGCACCTGGGCGAAGGTCTGGCTTACGCCCGTCAGGTTTGCCGTGTTGCCAAAGTACGAGGTCGTGCCGACGATCGTCGTGGCCGAATCCGCGGAGACGTCGATGGCGGTGACGCACTTCGCAACGACATTGTTCAGGATCGTCGGGCTGGCGTTGTTGTCCACCTGGATGCCGACGCCCTTCGGAACGGTTTCAGTGGGCGTGATCGTCGACGTGCTGTCCTTCGCCCTGAGGCCGCATACCTCGTCGATATACGCCGTGTCCTCGCCGTACAGCCCGAGAATGAAATAGCTCTGATACCACTCCGAATACTCGAGACGGTAATACCGCAGTTGATCGGGCGCAGTCGTCGCGTCCCATGTGTCCATGTAGTCGTCGGAATCGGTGACGTAGATGCCGGTGTAGTAGTCGGGATCCGTCGGGGATTTCGTTGCATCGTAGGTGAACCCCCAAGCAGTGATCGCGTGGCCCGACCAGCTATCGATCCAACCGATGCCGAGCCCGACGCCGTAGTCGGACCGGAGGTACTGGTCGAGGGCCGTCATCGCCTCCGACGGGTCGGTGGTGTCGACGATGTAGTCTTCGATATTCTCGGTCGGATAGAAGTTGCCGCCGCCCGGGACGTCAACGCTCGAGCAGCCCCACTCCCCGTCGGTCTCATTGATCCCGGTGAACCACCAATACCAAGCGTTGGACGTCCATCCGCCCAGATCGGTCCAGTGGTCCTGGAAGTGCTTGAACATCTCGTCGGCGTTCGTCATGCCGTTGACGTCGCCCCAGCCAGTCCAGGCCAGGACATCGCTGGCCGAGGCCGCCCAGCACATATAATCGTCGCCGGTGCCGGGCTCCGTATCTGAATCAGGCAGTTGTTTCTCGGCGTCGTACCAGGTGCCGCCGTACTGCTGCGTGACCATGTACGTGGTTCCGACGGGCGTCGCGTCGGTTGTCCCCTCATAGGCCGAAGTATCGCCGTGGAAATCACTCAGCCTGTCCGAGTGCGAGACCGACGACGACCCACTGCCGCCGGAGCTTCCGCCTGTGCCGGACGTGTCGATGACGCCCTGGTAGATCGTATTGTTGACGATCCGGGCGAAGGGCACCGAGCCGATCGACTGGCCGCCGACGCCGGCGTCGCCGCTGATGTGAATGCCGCCGACTCCGCCGTAAGCGATGACGTTGTTCTCGATCGTCACCCCCGGAACCTGCTGTTGGGCGTTGATCGTCAACAGCGGAGAGACCGGTCCAGTCAGAGGCTTCGCCGTGTCGAAGCCCGTCGTGTCCGTCGTCATCGCGCCAGGTCCCACGACGATGCCCCACTGGCTGGAATAGGTGATCCGGTTGTTCTCCAACAGGATCTGCCCTTGGTCGTACAACTGGTTGGAGTCGCCCGTTTCCTCGAAACGGATCGCCGTTTGGTCGGTGGGCAAGACGGTGATGCGGATGGCATCGGTGAGCGTGACGAGATTGCTCAACAGACCGCCGACCGTCCCCGTCACGTTGAACAGCGAGTTCTGCTTCGCCGCCGTCGCCAGCGCATCGACGATCTTGCCGGCGATCTGAGCCGCGGTGTCGGTCGTGGAGTAATCGATCGAAACCGCCGTGGCGACGCCGCCGCTGAAACTCGAATTGGCGAACTGGAAGTACATCGTGACGGTCTGGCCGGAGCCGTCCGACGCAAGGCAACTGATGCCGTACATCATGCCAGCGGGAATGTCCTTGCCCGCAGGCGCCGTGACCGTAATGTCGGTCGGGATGCCCGTCACCGAGGACGCCTCGAACAGGTCGATCAGGTTGCTGACGCCGTTAGTCGTCGCGGTAACGTTGAACAACCCTTGCGACTGGCAGTCGTTGATCGCCTTGACGATCGCGGCAGCGACGTCGGCGGCCGTGTCGCCGAAGGCGAAATTGACCGCAATGTCTTCCGGGTTGCCGACGCCGGTGATCGCCGGGTCGAGAAGCTGGAAGGTCAGCGTGTGGACGCCGTCCCCGATGGTGAACTCCTCGCCGTTGCTGATGTCGATCGGCGCCGGCACGGTCAGCGTGTAGCTGCTGTCGAGCCGGTCATTGGTGTCGAAGGTGCGAGTCACCGTCACCGCCGAGTCGTCTTTCGCCCAAGTGCCGTAGTCGCTGGCCCGACGAATTTGCAGCTCGTAGTAACCGGTGGTGACGTCGGCCGGCATGGGAGTGGTGAAAGTGAAATTGGTCGAATTGGCGGTGGCGCCAGTGTACTGCTCGCCGCGCTCGGCGAAACCGACGATGACGTCGTCCAGGTACAGACCGGAATGATTGTTGTTGACGCCGCGGAGGAACTGGGCTCCCGGACCGTCGTAGAATTGCTCGTCGTTGTAGTCCGATTCCGGGACGCTCTGCACCACGGCCAACGGTCCTGGGTCCGTGACGGTGTGGTCGATCAGGTAGACCAGGCTCTTGTCGACCTGGAAGACGTCCGATCCGTTGGCGAACGTGGTGTTCAGCGCCGTGCCGATGATCTCGGCCACTTCCGCCGCCGTCTTGCCGGAGTCGATCGCCAGGAAGACGTTGCTGGCGTTGGCGCGCGAGCCGCTGCCGTTGTTCTGGGTGGGAATCGTGACTGTCGGGGTGGCCGACTGGGTCACCGTCATCGCCCCATTGAGCATGACGCGGTCTTCGTGCTGATCGGCGGTAATCGCCACGCCGCTGCTGTTCTTCAGGTTCTGGCCGTTGACGGCGATCGCAATGGCTTGCGCCACCTGGACGCTCGTTTCGCCAGCCTGGATCGCAATGGCGATATGGCCGGCCGCGCAGACGCCGTCCTTGTCAAACTCGAAGATCACGTTGCCGGTGGACGTGCCGACGGTGAATGTCTCGCCGTCGGGGATGGCGTCGCCGGCCACGTTCGGCATGTGCAGGCTGATGCCCATGTCGAACTCGAAGGTCTTGCTGACGGATCCGTCGGCATTGCTGACGGTGAACGTGTCGCCGTCTTCCAGATGTTCGCCGTCGAGCGCGGTCAGATTGTAACCGCTGGTGGCCACCGTATTGGGGAACTGCCCGCCGGTGGTGAAGTCGAAACGGAGCTGCACGTTGTCCTGTCCGGCAAAATCGGCCAGCGAGACTTCTTGCTCGCTCCAGGCTCCATTCGTGTTGGCCATTTCGCCCAACAGCGTCCAATTCACGCCGTCGGCCGAAGCGTAGATCGTGGCGGCGTCGGCCGTCGCGACCACGCCGCCCCGCGACGCCTCGGTCCCCATGTCGAGCGCATAGTGGAAGTCCACCACCGGCAAGTCGGCCGCCGTGTAGTTCTTAAGGCTGAAGGCCTGGGTGACCACCGAGCCGTGCGCCCCGCCGGGCAGATTGTACGTGTTGTAAACGCCCCGATTCGTCACGGAGTAGTTGCCGATGCCTCCCTGAGCCGGGCTGGCGTTCTCTTCCAGACCGAAGTAGAAGCTGGTGCCACCGGGCGTAGCGTCGTTCGGATCGGCGGTGCAGTAATTCTGCTGACTGGCGTGCCACAGGTTGTAGTCCAGGGTGGAAAACGCCAAGCCGGAAACGCTACCGAGATTCGTTTTGACGCTCGTGGCCCCGTCGACGAAGATCGCCGCCTTGGTCACCGAGGTCGAGGTGACCTGCAACGCGTAGAGCTCGCCCGTTCGCGAAACGGCGAACAGATCGTGGGCGTAAGCGCCATTGTTGACGTCGGCCGGGCCGGCGGTCAGGCCGGCGAAGGCGACCGCCGCGGGGGTGGCGCCATCCGACATCACCGTGCCGATGTAATGAAGCCGCGCAACGTTGGGGCTCGTTGTGTTCGGCGCAATCGACAATGCCTCCTTCTCACCGTCGCCCGTTTCCTCGAAGGCGGAGGAATTGTAGTCGCGGATCTCATACACCCCGCCGTCCTCGGAGACGCAGTACAGGGCGTTGTCGAGGAACGCCAGGCCGGTGATCTTGCCCACGGTGTGATGCTGGTCGTCCGTGGTCAGCGAGGCCAGAGGAACGATGTTCGTGACCAGACGATCGCTGTAATCGCCGAACTCGTCATAGGCCTGTCCGTCTTCGTTCAACGTGTAGAGCAGATTCTTCGTGTAGCCGGACGCGCCATCGAGAACCTTATCCGTCGCAGGGAGCGGGTCGTTTCCGATCGCATAGATGATCCGGTTATAGGTGTCCGACGTGTACGTCGCCGCTTCCATTTGGATGCCGCCGGCGGCGTCGCCGGGATCGCCCGCCACAACCGTCTTGATCTTACTGGCGTCGGTCGGATCCAATCGGTACGTGACAATGCCGTCGACTTGCGCCACGTTGCCGACGAATGTGCTCGGGTTGCCCGTGTCGATCTGCGCCAGGAGCCCGGCGTACGCGTTCATATCGTTGCCGACGAAGCTCGCTCCGCGCGAAATGGTGTAGAGCTTGCCATCATTGCGCATCATCAGATCGCCGTACGTTTCCCCGACGGTGGTCACCAGCGGCAGGTTGTTGCCGACGGATTCGACGGCGCCGGTGAACGGATCCACCATGGTCAACCCGGTGTCGGTCATCACGTAGAACGTCACGTCGTTGAGCCCGTAGGGCATCACCGAGAGATTCAGCTCTTGGTTGCTGCTGCCGGGGAAGAGCGTGTACGTCGCCGATTCCTGCGAACCGATATAGTCCTGGGCCAGCGCGGTGATCGAGCTCAACGGCTCATAGTGCAACGTGGGATTGGCCGCGGCCACGCTGCCGTTGGCCGTGGCGCCGGTTGTCGTCACGGCGACGAAATAGGTGTGTCCCTCCTTGAGGTACAGAGGACCGATGTAGGGATCGTTCACGCTGTAGCTGCCGGCGCCGAGAATGCTCTCCGCGCTGCCGTTCCCCAGGCCAGCTTGATCCTCGACGACGTTCGAGTTCGTGCCCTTGTAGATCAGCGATCCATTCTCATCGAAGACCCAAATCGCGGTGTCGGGTCGAACGAGCCCATCGGCGAAGTCCAGATCCATCACGATCGGATAGACCGTCTCGTCGCTCGTCACGTCCTGAATGTTCTCGACCGTGTTGTTGTAGTCGATGGTGAACTTGTACCAGTCGACGTCTTGCCAACTGCTCAAATATCCGCCGATGTTGACCATCCCCTGATCCGATTGGAGCAGGTTGCCGACGGGCTGAGCGGCGTCAAAGCGGTTGTTCGCTGTCGAGGTAGTTGTCCCTTCGGTGTCATAGACGTCCGTGGTCAACACCGAATGGCTGGGAAGTCCCAGGACCTCGATGCCGTTGACGGCGTAGCGGATGTCGGCGTACTGGACGGTCGAGCCGGAATGCTCGTACGTCGGCGTCAGGCGCACCTGCAACTGGTAGTGGCCGCTGGTTCGGTCGGCGCCGGACGAGGCCGCCGCCGCGCTGCTGACGCGGAGGTAATAGGTGCGTTGATCGCCGGCGGCGCCGGGCAGGACGAGGCGGAAGCCGGCGTCCTTGGGATTGGTGCTATAGACGTCCGAGTAGCCCCAGCCCTTATCCATCGACAAGGCGATGCCGGTCCGCGTCGAGGCGTCGCGCCAACTGTCGCTTCTGGCCAGCACGTTCCCATCGGCGTCGATCAGCTCGAGCACCGTGTCCAGCGAGAAGCTAGTGCGATCAATGGCGATCCAGACTTCCGTACCGGAATAGGCCTTGAAACTGTAAACGTCCGCGTCGGTCGGCCGGTCGTAGGCGATCGTGCCATGGACATCGAAGCCGAGACGCAGGGTGTCGTCGCCGCCCTCGGAATCCGCAGCCAACTGCCCAAGATACTGGGCCGTGCCAGCGACTCCGTTGATGTCGACGGACAGGCCCGTCGCCAGCTCCGTCTCGTTGACAACGCCGACGTTGCGGTCGTTGCTGTATTGGGCCAGCGTGATGCCGCTCCAATCGCCGGGGACGGCTGTCGACGTCGAATTATCGGTGTCGAGCATCTGGTTGCCGCTCGGATCGAGGCCGGCCCCGATGGTGTCGTCGGCCAGCGCCGTGAGCACGACCGGATGGCCTACCGTTCCGAGAACCTGGAGCGTGCCGCCGACGCGATCCGTGATTTCCAGTGGGCGGCCGGAGGCCGTGAAGCCGGCCGTCGCGCCACTGAGCTTGACGACCAGGCTTTCCGAAAGGTTGCTCTGGAGGCGCAGACCGCCATAGGTGTCGAGATTCGGCACGTCGATCGTCCCCAAGACGACGTGGACAATATCCGTGTCGTCCCAGACTCCCTCCGTGGTTAGCGTGCCGGCGCGAACCACCATCCCGTTATAGGTGTTGCCAGTGAGCCGGTTGCCGCGGACCAAGGGGCCGTAGTTGCCGTCGTACTGGCTGAACAGGTCGGCGTCGCCGGTCGAACGGCCCCAATCATCGATGCCAAGCGAGTTGAGCGAGTTGACATCGAGCGAAATGGCCGCGCCCTGGTTGTCGCGAATGATGTTGTTGACCAGGATCGGTTGCGAGAAGACGCCGTAGATCACCGCAGCCTGGAGCACTTCGCCGCGGCCGTTGCGGTCGCTAGTCGTCGCGCTGGCCGCGTTGTGCTGGAACAGCGAGTCGGCGATGCGGACGGTCGCTTGCCGCACTTCGACCGGCGCGAACGTCGCGAAGCCGCCCTCGATCGCCGTGCTGCCACCGGCGTAGAGGACCTTGACGTAGTCGAGGCTGCCTTCCGAGGTGGGGCTGAAATAGAAGCCGCCCCAGTTGCCCGCCGAGGCCACCTGTGATGTGCCGTTGTTGTTTGTATCGAACGATCCGCCGGCGCCGTAGGAATCGTCCGTCAGCGAGGTGAAGACGATCGGATACGCGGCCGTGCCTTCGGCGATGAACTGGGCGCCGAATCCGACCTCGACGCGCGTGCCGGAAAGCTTGACGATCGCGCCCGGATCGATCGCCAGCCGGCCGGCCGCCTGCGCAGTCTGCCCGGCGAGTCCCTGGACCCAAACCGTCTTGCCCGTGCCGCTAAGAACGACGCCAGCGGTGGTCGCCTTGGCCGTGATCAGCAGGCCGTAGGTCGAGGCCGCGTCGTTGATCGCCTTGGCGAGCGCGTCGAGCGTAACGCCCGCGAAGAAGTCGACTTTCACGCTGCCCGTGTGGACACCGTTGTTCGCCGTGTCAATTTCGAACCGAACGGTTCGATCGCCATCGCTCAGGTAGAAGTACTGAGCGTCGGCGATTTTCGTCGGATCTGTCGGCAGCGTGATGAGATTGTGGCCGGAGGCGCTCAAAGCGCAGGTGCTCACGTTGGCCACCGCCTCGCCGGCGCCTTCCTTGATGCTGACGTTCTCGGGCACCGCCAGCACGGTTCCGATGTCGTCGAAGCGGGCCGGCACGTCGACCTCCTCGGTCGCCTGGCCTGGATTTGTCGCAATGCGCAGGAACAACGCATTGAGGCTGTTGCCGGTCAACGTGTTGCCGTAGAGCGCCGGGCCAACGCGGCCGTAATCCGCCGTGTACACCGTCTCGCCGAAGCGCTCGTAGAACTCCGACTCCGTGAGGCTCCGCGGATCGGCCGACATCGCCGCGTCGGCGCTCTGGGTGATCGTCGTGTAAGAGACCGTGGGCCGAGCGTCGATCATCGTGATCGGATCGTAGGTGGCCAGGCTCCCGCTGACGCTGACACGGCCTCCGCCGTAGCGGATGTCGGCGTGGTTGACGTAATCCAGGAAGATGCCCTCTCGCTCCAGGACTTGGTACGTCGGATCGCTCTGTTGCGCGTCGTAATCGTTGGCGAACAGCAGCCCGCCCCAATCGCCCGCCGCGGCGGTGGTGGGCGGCGAATAGGTGTCGACGCCGATCGTCTCGTCCTTGTAAGAGGTGAAATAGACGCTGTGGCCAGGCGTGCCGAGCACTTGGAGCGCGCTCAGCGTGCGGTCGACGGTGACGTTGGTGCTGCCGACGTCGATATTGGCCCCCTCGAACTTCAGCACGGCGCCGGCGTCGATGATCATCGTGACGCCCTTCGGCAGATCGATGATCTTGCCGTCGCTCAGGGTGGCGCCCGCCGGACTCGTGCCGATCTCGTAGGCCTGGTTGTCTTGCATCGTCGTCTTCAGCTTGCTCGTGCCCGCGCTGAAGTTGACGGTCGGCCCCTCGATGCTCACGATGTCATTGTTCGCGCCGGTCACGGTGGCCCGGGCGTCGAGGCCGCCGTAGTACCGCGTCACGCCGGCCTGCCCGAGGTTTGGCGGAATCCAGCTCACCGAGTTGATGGCCGCGGCGAGTTTCGTGGCGATCGTCGCCGCCGAATCCGTCGAGCTGATCGCGACACGGATGTTGCCGGCCGCCACCGAGTTGTTGGTGTCCAACTCGAAGGTGAACGTCTTCGTGGCGTCCGAGATGGTGAACTTCTGGCCGTCCAACAGCGTTCCGGCGGCCGCGACGGCTTGGATGCTGCGGCCGTTGTTGTCGTTGTCGAAGTTGTTGCCAACGATGCGGATGATGTCGCCCGCCTTGGCGGCGCTCAGCGCGGCGGAGATAGTCTTGTACGGATTGGCGATCGTGCCGTCCGCGGTCGACGAGGCGCTCGCCTTGTCGACGACCAGGGTGTGGTTGTTCGACGCCATCGTGCTGGCCGTGTTGACGTTGAACCAGAAGTTGTGCTGGCCGCCGGCCGCGCCGTCCGCGTCTCCGTCCAACGCGATGCCTCGCGTATCGACCAGTTGGTCGGTGACTTGCGGAGTGAAGTTCAACCGCAGCTCGTAGGCGCCTTCGGTCGTGCCGCCGATGCCGCTGTCGGCGATGTCGGGATCATACTGGTTGTTGCCGCTCGAGCTGATGCCGATGTAGTACGTGCCCGGCGTCAAATGGACGTTGATCAGCGAGTCTTGACCGTAGTAGTCGTCGTTCCGGGCGATGACCTCGTGGGCGCTGTTGTACAACGTCAGCGTGGTGTTCAAGAGGCTCGCGTTTTGCAGCCGCTGGGCGATCGTCTCCGCGCTAAAGGTCCCTTCCTTATCGACCTGGAATTTGTACAGATCGATGTCCATGCTGTCGTTGCGGTACAGATACTGTCCGGTGACGATGTCGCCGTTTCCGAGCAAGGAGGCGTCCGGATTGGCGTCGGTGGTCCCGACCGTGGTCGCCACGCCGGAGGAACTGGCGCCCATGACGTCGTACGGGGAAAGATCGTACGAATGGCCGAAGCCGAGCGTATGCATGATTTCATGCATCATCGTGATCATGAACGATCCGCCGAACGCGGCCGTTCCCCAGTCGTAATAGCCGTTGACGATGGCCTTGCCGTTGGTGTCGCCATTGGTGGCCATGCCCGCCGCGCTGCCCGTGCCGCTCGGCGGAATGGTCGGGTCGATCACGCGCAGATCGCCGACCGCCACGGTGATGCCCTGGCTGGCCGTTTCGACGAACTGGGCGCCGAAGTACTGCGTGAACAGAGAGAAGATCTCCCGCACCCGCTGTTTCTCGATGGGCGTGATCTGGTTCAACTGGGCCTGGCCGCTGTACGTGCCATAGACCGACTGGAAGTTGTAGTAATAGGTCGGGATCAGGCCGGTGGGGCCTTGATCGCCGCTGTTGACGCCGCTGTGATTTTCGCCAGCGACGTCGGTCGCCCCGGTCGGCAGCGTTCGCTCGCCCGGCGTATCCTGGCCGCCAGGCCATTCGGCGCTGTACGGCACATCGCCGATGTTGCCGGAAAGAATCCACGACTGCGGCGTCGAAGACGGCAGCGGGCTGCCCGCAACGGGCGTGTACGTCGAGAAGTTCCCGAGGTCGCCCGCCGCCACGTAGGTCGAGCCGACGTTGATCAGGGTCGCGCCACTGACGCTGCGATCGGTGGTGACAACGTTGCTCATCTGGCCGCCGCTGGCCGTTCCGATGGCCGCGTAGGCCGACCCGATGCGCAGACGAAGACTGTTGCTGCCCGGGTTAGCGATCAGCGTGGCCAGATCCCCGCTGAACGTGAGCGTGACCATCTTCGAGCCGGCGTCGTACACCGCTGCAACGGGATGGATCACGACGTCGTCGCTCGTGTTCGCCGTGTTGCCGGTGGCAATCAGGCTGTAGTAGCTCAGCGTCTGCGCCGACGTTGCGTCCATCGCGCCGCTGTAATAGACCTGGATCTGATCGCGGGCCTCGTAGAGCGAGCCGTTCGCGAGCCGGATGATCGGTTGCGGCACCACCGCGGTGATCTGCGGGGCCAGCGTGAGGTTGAAATCCCACTTGGTGTTCGCCCCGTCCCAGTACGACGCCTGGCCGCTTGGCGTCTGATAAGCGAAGCCGACCGGCATGCCGGCCGTGTTCGTCAACGGCGAGACCGCTTTTCCGTCGGGGCCGTAGTAGGTGTGGACCCCGTCCCAGCCTTGCCCGACGATGGTGACCCGGTACAGGCCGTCCGAAAGACTCTGCGAGAACCGCATCACGATCTGGTTCCCCAGATCGCCAATCGCCGAATATCCCGGCGTGACCACGAAGTCGTCGGTGTCGTAGGGATTCGTCACCGGGTCGTAGAACTTCCCATCGGCGCCCGCCGACGTGATCTGAACGCCGGAAAGCGTGGTCGCGTCAATCGTCGTGTCATTGAATTTCAGCGTCAGTTGCGTCGGCGAGACCGTGATGGTCGGGCGGTCGGTCGTCTGGTACGTCGTGACATTGGTCGAGACCGAAAGAAGTTCCAGCGAGCCGTAAATCTGGGTCAACGGGTCGCTCAGCTCCCAGACGCCGCGGCCCAACGTGCCGGCGATCAGGATGTTGTCCTGGGCGTTATACGTCACGTCGAACACGGGGATGTTCGGCATCCCGGCGCCGACGGTGTACCACGTGCCGAGGTTGCGGCTCTGGCAGACGTACAGGCCCTGCGTTCCGGCCACGACGACCGCCGCGTCCTTGCCGCTGCCAACCAGGGTCACCGCATGGAGCCCGGCTGCTGCGGCGCCTGCGGCGGCGGCATAGGCGCCGGTGATGTTCGTCCAACTCACGCCCGCGTTGGCCGTGTAGAGGATCGACGTCGCGGTCACGACATACGCATTGTTCCAGTTCTTCGGATCGACGGCGATGTCGAGCGCGGCGACGCTCGACACTTGGGTGAGCGCGCCGTTGGCGGTAGTCCGCAGATAGATGCCCGAACTGGAGGCCACCCATAGGAGGTTGGCGTTGGCGACGCCGGCTTGATATCCGCCGTAGACGATGGCGTTGGCGTTGGCCACGGCGCCCAGGCTGGTCAGGGTCTCGCACCGATCGGTCGATTCGTAGACCGATTTGCTGCCGCCGATAACCATCCGCGAAGGATCGACGGCATTGACGGCGATGGGCGTATACGTCTGTCCGCCGTCGACGTCGGCGAATGTCTTGGTGCTGTTCGCGATCTTCAGCGCCGGCAGAACCGTGCTGCCAGAAACCAGCTTGCCGGTCGAGTCGAACGTTTGGCGTTGGAAGCCCGTCAGCTTCGAGCCAGCCGTATAGCGATAGGACTGGTTCTGGGAGGCCAAGCTTGCGTCGTCGACGACCACTTCGCCGCCCGATCCCTTGGCGACTTGATTCCAGACGAGGCCGCCGGCGGTGACTTCCTCGGCGACGCCCGTGTCATAAGCGGACGCGACGGCCACGTCGGAGACGCTGTCGTAACCGACCGTGGCGATTTCGGCGATCTGCAGGTTGCCGTTGAGCGAGTACCAGTCGCCGTTGCGATCCGCGGGACTCGTGCGGAGATAGACGCCGCCATCGTCCGCCTCAATGAGCCGGCCGGCGGCGTTGAAGGTCATGTCTCGCGACTCGGCGTGGGGAGACGAGTTGTTCTTGGTGCCGCCGGGCGCGGTCCCCAAGTTCGTGAGCGAAACCCACTGGGAACCAGCCGTCTTCGAGGCGTCGCCACGGAACAGCAGGCCGCTGTAGTCCGTTGCGCCGATCGACGAGTCGGCGCCGATGGCCGGCTGCGCTTCGCAGCCAATGTAGACGACGTTGGCGTTGTTCGGGTCGGCGACGATCGAGAAGTCGACCGCGCCCTGGCCGCTCGGCAACGTGCCCAGCGCATCGCCGGTTTGGGTCGTGACGCGCGTGAACTGCACCGGAGTGATCACGCCCTTGACGGTGACCTTCGGCACGTCCATCTGGGTCCAGCTCGTTCCGCCATTGCCCGACCGGAAAACGGCGGCCAATTGATCCATCGTCGTCGAGCTGGCCATCTGGTTGACGATGCCCACGTACACCTGATTCGATTTGCCGACGCTGAGTTGAACGCGATGGGTTGTGTTGTTGCCGCTGGAAGCCAGCAGGGCGTCGACGGCCGCGCTGCTCACCTTGGTCCACGTGGCGCCGGCGTCGGTCGTCTTATAGACGCCGTCCTTGCCGCCAAGAGTGCTCGCGCCGACGATGGCCGTATAGAAGGTGTTCGGGCTCGACGGGTCCGCCGCAAGATCGTAGGCGATGCCGCCGGGCAAACCGGTGGCCGTATTGCCGCTGCCGCTCGAGATCTGCGTGAAGCTGACGCCTCCGTCCGTGCTGCGGAAGATGCCGACGCTGGCGTAGGTGGCCGTCAGCGAGTTGTCGGCGGCCACAAGGATCGTGTCGCCGCGGATCGCCACACCGATGATGTTCAGGCCGTTTAATGCCCCGCCGCCGGTCAACGCCGTCCAGTTCGCGCCGCCATCGGTCGTCCGCATCACTCCGGTCAGCGCGCCGCCGATGCGCGAATCATCGCTGAACCGCCCGACGCCGGCGATCAACGTCTGGCCGGTCGCATCGGTCGGATCGAACGCCAAGGCGCCGATCGAAAGCGATTTGGCCGAGTCCGTCAGCGGCGTCCAGGTGGGGCTGGCGGCCTGCGCGTTGCTCGTCTTCCAAATGCCGCCGTTCGCCGTGCCGATGTAGAGGATGTTCGCATCGGTCGGGTGCGCCGCCACCGCCGTCACCGCGCCGGTCACCTCGTTCAAGTATTTGCCCGAGGTGTCTTTCGGTGCGACGTTTTCTGTCTGTCCATAGTCGATCGGCGCGGGACCGATCGGCGTCCACGTGCCAATGCTCAGAAGGGCTCGTTCTTCAAACTGCTCGATCCGCAGATCGCGGTCTCGGCGCGCATGGGCGGTGTGTTGCTGCTTGCGATGATGGGATCGGATCGTTTTGGCGATCGAACGACGGCGTGGTAGACCCCAACTTCCCATACCTACTCTCCTTCCGATGTTTACAGCGCTAGCGCCGCGGCAAATCGAAGATCAGAATTTAGAATTAGTGCCTTCCCTCTATCCCGCAAACTCCACGCAACTGCGTCCCCAGGAGTTTGCCGGGCAATAGGTACATATTCCTATTAGAGTAACAACGAGGGAAACCCTGTCAAGCGAAAATTAGTTTATATGGGGGGTCGGCTAGATTCCACCGGGCGAAATGCTGTCTCACTCAGTTCAGCGAGGCCGAAGGCACGCGTTTCGGCGTTCGACTCATCATCGTCCCGCTCCACCGTGGGGTGCCATGCTTGCTAAGCGAGCGCAGCGAGACAGCAAGCATGTTTGCCGCTTCTCATGCCCACGACAAGCGTGGGACGTGGCACCCCGACTCCTCCATTTTCCAGATGATAAATGCCCGGCCGGTGCCGCCCGAAGGCGGGGCTACGAACGCTTGCAGCCGCGATAGCCGCTCGGTTGGCTCGCCACTATAATTCCGCAAGATTTGATCCGCGTTGGCAACTAGCCCAAAGACCGTATACGCAGAACAACGAACTGGAGAAAACTGCAATGAGACGGGAGATTCTGAACCTGAAGGGGCGCACTTGGCTTGCATTGCTCGTCGTGGCCCTGGTGGGCGCGGCGACGATCGGACTTGGCAGCCGGGACCACGCGTCGGCCCAAGGAACCGCGGTTGCCGCAACGGCCGAGGCGGCGCCCCAGGCGCCAGCCGGTTACGCCCAAAGCCTCTCGAAGGCGTTCCGCGACGCCGCCCAAAAAGTCCTGCCGGCCGTCGTCATGATCAAGACACTGCCGGTGGCCGAGCGGCCTTCGAACACGGAAGCGACGCCCGACGACGAGGAGAACCCTCTCGATCGGCTGCCGCCCGAGTTCCGGCGACTGTTCCCCAACATGCCAAAGATGCCGTCCCCACGCGGCGTCCCGCGCGGCGAGTCGGGCAGCCTGGGCTCCGGCTTCATCATCGATCCGTCCGGAACGATCCTGACGAACAACCATGTCGTCAGCGGCGGCGGCAAGATCGTCGTCCGCTTGCATGACGGCCGCGAGTTTGACGCGACCGACATCAAGCGCGACACGATGAGCGACCTGGCCATTGTTCACATCAAGGGCGCCCGCAACCTGCCGACCGCGAAGCTCGGCAATAGCGACGAGATGCAGGTGGGCGACTGGGTCCTGGCCCTTGGCGACCCGTTCGGCCTCGAAGGGACCGTCACCGCCGGCATCATTAGCGCCAAGGGACGGGGCCTCGGCATCGCCCTCCGTGAGAATTTCATTCAGACCGACGCCGCCATCAATCCAGGCAACAGCGGCGGACCGCTGGTCAATCTGGACGGCGAAGTGATCGGCATCAACACGGCCATCTCGTCCCAGACGGGCGGCAACCTGGGCGTCGGCTTCGCCGTCCCCAGCAATCTGGCGAAATGGGTTAGCGACCAGTTGATCGCCCGAGGGAGCGTTCGCCGGGCGTACATCGGTGTCAAGATGCAGCCCCTCACGCAGGACTTGGCCAAGCAGTTGGGCGTCGGCGGCCAACAAGGCGTGCTCGTCGCCCAGGTGTTCCCGGATGCTCCCGCCGCCGCGGCCGGCGTCCAGCCCGGCGATGTCATCGTCGCCTTCGCCGGCAAGCCCGTCACCAACGGGCAGCAACTTCAGCAGGCGGTCGAACAGGCGACCATCGGCGGCCGCTTGCCGCTGGAAATCATTCGCAAGGGAAGCCGCAAGACCCTTGAGGTCATGATCCGCGAGCAGCCCGCCGATTACGCCGTCGCTCAAAACCGGCAAGGCGGAGGCGAAACCTCGCAGTTCGAGCAACTTGGCGTCGAGGTCGCCAACGTCACCTCCGACATCGCCGACAAGCTGGGGATCAAGGCCGGCGAGGGCGTCGTCATCACCTCTGTCCGCAAGGGCAGCCCTGCGAGCAGCGCCGGCCTGACGCCTGGCATGGTCATCGTCCAGGCCAATCGCAAGCTAATCACATCGGTCAACGATTTCCGCGACGCCATGGCCCTGAAATCGTTGCGGGAGGGCGTCCTGCTGCTGATCCGAACCGACCAGGGCACCCGCTTCGTCGTCATCCAATCCTCGTGATGGCAAAACTCGGACGAACAAAAACGAAGCCCAAGGACTGCCGGTCCGCGGGCTTCGTTCATTGAGTCGCCAACAGAGTAAAGTAACCAACACACGGTAGGACGGACTTCCCAGTCCGTCCCAGAACTCGACGGACTGGAAACTCCGTCCCAAGTTCTATTTCAGCCCGAAGTGGCGGAGCACCATGCCGAAGACGTCGGTGTCGGCGACGCCAGGGCCGGTCAGCAGCGTGGGATCGGAAGCCAGAAGCACCGTCCGCTGCGAGCGATCGACGGCCGGGACGCCGTGCGAGCCTTTCACCAGCGAGGGGTCGAGCGGAATGCTCTTCGTGGCCGGGTCGAAGAACAGTTCGACCGGATCGTAGCCTGGCTTGCGGTGGATGTCGACGGTCCGGGCGTACTTCGGCGCCCGATCGTCCGAAAGCCACCAATAGTAGGCCTGCCAACTCTGCGGCGTCGAGACCAGGATCACGTCGCCGCTTCGCGGATGTTCGAGTCCGTAGCGGCCGCGCTCGGCGCCGACCAGCACTTCGGCAATGCCCGGCTGGTTGCGGAAGAGATCGGCCACGCGTGCGACCAGCTCCTGCGGCGGCGTTGACGGGTGATCAACCTGCCCCGCGGCGCCGGGCTGCACGGAAAAGGGGACAGGCACCTTTTGTGCGCAGCACCCTTCGGGCCGTTCCGGCAAAAGGTGCCTGTCCCCTTTTCCGGCTTCCCCCACAAAGACGTGTGAGAACTGGTGATCGACCATCGCGAAGGCCTGGCTCTGTTCGAGATCGATGTCTTCGCCGTCGTCGGTCTCGCGGACCTTGAGCAGGCCGGCCTCGCGGAGGATGCGGTTCGGATAGCTGACGTGATCGACCGGCGTAATGGCATACTCGCCGGCCACGAGCCAAAGCGGCTCCTCGCCGTACGCTTCAACCATGCCGGCGGCCAGGCGGCCGATGAGCCCGTCCAGTTCGGCGACGGCCCGGTCGGCGGCTTCGCTGTCGGGCCCGGTCCGTTGGGCGGCGTAGTCCAACTGCGGCAAATAGATATAGAAGAAATCCGGCTGCCACTCGCTGGCCGCGACCAGCGCCGACTCAACGATCCACTGGCTCGACGGCAATCCGGCCATCGGCCCCCAGTAGTTCATCAGCGGGAAATGGCCCAGGCGGTCCCGCAGCAATCCGTAGAACTCGGTCGGCCGCGTGTAGCACCAGAGCGATTCCGAACCGTCGGGGTTGTGGATGGGCAGCGGCGTGCAGACGTAGTTGGCCTCGCAGCCCACGGCGTGGAGCGGAAACCAGACGGCGCTGGTCAGGCCACGTCCGTGATGCGAGAGGAGGTCCCAAAGCTGCGGCCGGCCGATGCAATCGTTGGGCGAGGTCCACATCTCGACCTTCCGCCGCTCGCGCCAATAGATGCCGTTGCCGATGACGCCGTGTTCGGCCGGGCCGACGCCCGTCGTCATGCTGGCCTGCACCGTGCAGGTGACGCAGGGAAACGTCGGCACGAGCTCAGCGATGCCGCCGCCGGCCGTCAGCTCCCGCAGCCGCGGCATGGCGGCGACGTCCTTCTCCCGCAGAGCGGGCACGGAAAGCAGGATGACAGGTTTCGGCATTGGTGAGGAACCTCTTCAATCCACGACAGTCCACGTTTTCGGCGCGGTCGCCACGAACGGCGTTCAAGATACCGGCAGCCCCTCCCACTTACAAGGGGCATCGGCCGTACACGTCGGCTTCCTCCCAGGTTAGATTCGTAGGACGGGTTTCCTAACCCGTCCCACAAGGATGGACAGACTAGGAAGTCCGTCCTACAGGAAATGCAGAAGCTGGGGCGCCATGTCCCACGCTTGTCGTGGGCATGAGGAGCGGCAAACATGCTTGCTGTCTCGCTGCGGTGGCTTAGCAAGCATGGCGCCCATATGCCACCCTTTGTTTGGGACGCTACACTAGCGACACGCGACGCGATGGGCGTATAATCGGGGGAACGCTAGGCCGTCGGCCCTGCGAGCATCATTTCGACTTATCGAGCGGAGGGAACGGCGATGCCTGTCCCGATGGAACTCTCCCGAATCATTCTCAACGAGATCAACGACTTCCAGCAGTTCATCTTCCTGAAAGAGGTGGACGGCGAACGGACGTTCCCGATCGTCATCGGCTTCTACGAGGCCTCGATGATTGATCGCCGCGTAAAGGGGGAAGTGCCGCAGCGGCCACTGACGCACGATCTGATCATTAATGCGGTCGAAAGTCTCGGCGGGGAGTTCCAGGATGTCATGATCACGGAACTGCGGGACCATACGTTCTTCGCGCGGCTCCGGGTGCGGCAGAACGGCGAGCTGATCGAGATCGACGCCCGGCCGTCGGACGCCATCGCCGTGGCCGTCCGTTGCGATCCCGTGTTGCCGATCTACGTGAACGAAGACGTGCTTAACGACGTGCTCAACGAAGAGCAAGAGTAGCGGCCGCGCTGGGCGTCTTCTCTTCTTCGTGACGGCCTACTCGGCCACTCTATGCGTTTGGACGCCCTGCCCCGGCCGATGCGGATGGCCGTGGAAGGAACGAGCGGGTCCGGGCGTCCCCGGCGCCGCCGCCTGGGAGTCAGGTGGATTGACCGGCCGGGCAAGGCCACCTGCGAGGGGATGGTGGGTGTGTCCCCCTCCTGTCATCGCATTTTCGTGTCAAGAAATCGCTCGGTCGAACAATACCAAGGTGGAGGCTAATGCCGTGCCATCGGATCGGGACTCATCCTTCGTCGCGTTGTTCGTCAAGAATCAGCGGCGAATCTATGGATATCTGCTGACCATCGTGCCCGACTGCAACGAGGCCGACGACCTGTTTCAGCAGACGAGCCTGGTGTTGTGGGAAAAGGCCGGCGAGTTCCGGCCGGATGGAGATTTCGCCCGCTGGGCATGTGGCATCGCGTTCAATTTGGTTCGCAACTGGCGCGCAAAGAAACGCCGCGACCGGCACTATTTCAGCGATGAGATGATGGCCCGAATCGCCGACGCCCGGGCGGAGCGATCAGCGTGGCTGGAGGATTCGCTGCTGGCCCTTGGCATTTGCGTCGACGGCCTTGTCCCAGCCGAGCGTCGGCTGCTCGACCTCTGCTACAGCGGCGACCGCTCGATCCGCCAGGCGTCCGATGAGCTGGGCCACAGCCAGGCGGCTGTGTATCAGCGGTTGCACCGCATCCGCACGAGGCTGATGGAGTGTGTCCAGCGGAACGCCGCTGAGGCGGAAGGGAGGTCGCCATGACCGCGATGGGTTCTGAGCCGGACCGGGCCGCTGAGCTGCGAGAGCGGGTCGCGCGGTATTGTGATGGCGTCCTATCGGCCGAGGAAACGGCCGAGCTCGAGCAATCGCTCCGCGATGATCCCAGGGCGATGGACATCTTTCTGCTGTATATGGAGATTCACTCGCGGATGGCGTGGGACGCCCGCGCCCCTCGCGAAGCGGAGGATCGCGGAACCGCCGATTCGCCGTCGGCTCCGCCGATCGTCATCGACGCGACGCCTGGCGAACGCCAGCCGCGGCTTGGCCTGTTCGCAGACGGCGGGCCGCTGTTCTCATACACCGCCGCGGCCATTATTCTCGGCCTGATCGTCCTGACGGCCTGGGTGTGGAACGTGTCGTTTCGCCGCGAGATGGCCGGCAACAGACCGCGAGCGATGGCGCCGGAGAAGCAAACCGCTGGCTTGGCCCCGACCGATGTCCGGCCCCCCAAATCCGACGAAGCGACGATTGGCCATGTGACGGGACTGGCCA
>JBDKUC010000140.1:0-8917 GCA_039679885.1 Thermoguttaceae bacterium
CGACGGCGCCAGATCAACGTGGACGAACACCGGCACACTGAACATCGACAATGGCACCCTAACGATCAGCAACGGTGGCGCCGTCCACTCTGCCAAAGCCTGCATCGGTGATTATACTCGTACGAAGAGCACGGTCACAGTCGACGGTGCGGGATCAATGTGGGATAACCCTGGCATGATTCGCATCACGGGCACGCTGAACGTCACCAACGGCGGGGCTGTCACCGGCGGCACGATCGCGAGCAATTCTATTTTCCTACCTTTTACCGATACGGTGAACATTGTCAATGGCGGCTCCGTGTCCACGGACATGATCGCCGTACGCATCGCAAATTTGAATGGGGGTATCCTGAAAGCCTACAGCGCGAGCAACGCCAACTGGGTGTCCTTTGGTAAGGTCTACGTCCAAGAGGGTGGTGCAACGTTCGACACGGCCGGCTACAACATGGGCATCAGCCTGCCGTTGCTTCACGGTGGCAGCGCCGGCGCAGATGGTGGCATCACAAAGCTCGGTGCAGGCGTACTTACCTTCTTTGGCGCAAACACCTATAACGGCCTGACCACTGTCAACGCCGGCACGCTCGACCTGTATGGCACGAGCAGCAGCACGGCCGTTTGGAACTCGGTGCTCTTCGGAACTGGCGCCGAGATTAATGGCGGGCAGTTGATCTTCGACTACAGCGGTGGCGCAGCCGATCCCGCGACGATGATCGCGGGACTATTAGGGAACAAGATCCACACCACAGTGGCAGGCGCCCGCGTGAGCTTCTACGACAACACCGTCGCCAAGCAGGTTGTCGTTGGCCTCAGCCCGGTCCCGGAGCCATCGACCCTCGTCCTGCTCGGGGCCGGCGCCGTCAGCCTGCTTGGCTACACCTGGCGATGTCGGCGGCGGCCGCACCTTTCACGCAGGGCCGAACCGCTATGACGGCGAGTCCGCCATTCCGTACGGTGTGCGCTTGTCTGCGAAGCCGCATATCCGAGTGGAGATGTTCCCCGCTTAGCCCGTTACCGGCTCGTCTCCTGCCGCTTCACTTCACCGCTTCGATCCTAATCCTGTGCTTCACCGGCACGACGGCGGCGGCCGACGCGTCGCGGGCTTCGCGGTCACGCTCGGCGAGACCTTCGGCGAGACGTTCCAACGTCTTTTCTTCGCCGGGCAGAGCGATCTTGTAGCCGGGCAGGTCGTGGATGAGGGTCTTGATCAGGCCGACCTCCATGTCCTGCTGCCGCCGAACCTGTTCCTGAACCTTGCGGAACGGCTTGGCGAACGGATTGTCGAGGAACTCGGCGGCCAGGTTGACGCCCTTTTCCAGTTGGGCGGCAGTGAACTCCTTGGTCGTCTTGCCCCAGGTGATCTTGGCCTTCTCGGCGCCAAGATTGGCGACAACAAGCTTGAAGCGGTTCAAGTCCTCGTTGAAGGGGAAGAACTCGAGCACGCCGCGTGTCGAGTTTGGCTTGGCCGGGTCTCCAAAAAAGCAAAACGGATACTTCTCGCTTTCGATCTCCATTCGTCCGTCTGCGAAAGACAGGACTTTGTGCCCATCGCTGGCCTCGGCTTTATTGGCGGCCAGATCGACCTTGATCGTGCCGATGTCGCCGTCGCAGCCGAGCGCCTTGAGGAACGCGTAGGCCATGACCAGATGCCCGTTTGGGAAGGGATGCACGCCGTCGGCGCCGGCCACATGGTAGTCCTTGCCGTACTTGGCCTTGGCCTTGGTCATGACGTCCATCATCGGATCGAAGACGTCGGCAAAGACGACGCCCTCCTCGGCGGCGACGCTCTCGGCCACGTCGCGAAGCTGCGAGAGCGTCTTGTTGTACATGATCGCCGCCTTCGGGTTGTGGCCTGCGAACGTGTCGGCATCGACGCAACCGGGCGAGCCGACGACGATCAGTCGCACGCCGGCCTTCTTCATCTGGGCGACGATCGACTTCTGGGCGTCGCGGTATCGCTGCTCCTTCGCAGGATCCATCGGCGAGTAGGCGCCGTCGTTCATGCCAAAACAGGTGGTGGCCACGTTGGGGTGAAAACGAAGCATGTCGTTGGCCATCCGGGCGGCGAAGCCCGGCGCCGTTTCGCCGCTCCAGCCGAACTGCGTGACCCGCAACCCGCTCGTCGGCTTGCACATCAGCAGATAGTCCTCGATGTACATCGAATACAGCCGCTGCTCGGTGATCGAATCGCCGACCACGGCGACGTAATCGCCTGGCCGCAACGCCGCGTCGCCCGCCAACGCCGCCGTGCAGGTGGTGAGCGCCAAGAGAACCCAAAGTGCTGCAATGCAAAGACGCTTCATGGAATGGCTCCTCGATGATCTCGCTTCCGTGGTTGCGTTCCAAGACTCGCCGTCGAACGCCGCGCGTCATGTTAACAGCCGCGACCGCGCGATACAAGTCCGGCAGCGCGCGGTGTTGTCCACAGGTAGAAACGTTCCCCTCTTTCTCTTAGATAGAAACGTCCCTTGGTGTAGGGGCAGAACAACTGGCAGCGGAGCGACGCCAGCCTCACTCCGACGGGCCGGCGACGGGGACCAGACAGTCCGGGTGATCCGCCATCGCGTTGGCAGATCATCGTGAGCGAGCCCGTCACGGTTTCCAATCCGTCAGCACAACGCCTGGATGTGATGCCTTGTGATGAACTCCGTCTTGCCCTTCGTATACGCCACTCGATCGTTCGGATGAGCTGCCGCAAGCTGCAATTTGAGCGCCTGATATTCCAGGGCCACGGCGGGATGCTTGATGAGATAATCGCGGAACAAGAGCCTTTCCCAATGCGAGAACTCGCGTTGGACCATGTGGATATGGTGCGTGCGAACTCCGGCCGCGTTCCGCCGAATAAACCAAGCGTACCAAGGTGGAACATCATCGCCCCACGTGGGCCGCCAAAAATAGTCGTAGCCATTCGATTCCAAAATCGGAACGACTCGCCGCTTCACTTCCTCTAGGTCTGTAACCTCCACGAGCATGTCCACAATTGGCTTTGCCGCCAGGCCGGGAACCGCCGTGCTGCCGAAGTGCTCGATACGTCCGATCAACGCCGAAGGCAGACAAGACCGAAGCCGGTCTTTCTCCTCCTCGAACAACACCGGCCATTGCGGATCGTAGGGAACGATCGCAATCTCTTCTTTCACCGCTCGGGCGACACGCCGCTCAAGATTGTCGCTGTCTGAGGTCATACGCCGGCACTTTCAGAACAGGCATGGTGGGAGAGACAAACACAAAATGCTACCCGGCAAAGGCGGCGTAGTACGACAGGTCTCCGGTCTTGAACAGTCTGCACCAGGCGTCGAGCTTGTCGGGAGCATGCGCCATGGTAGACTCGCTTCGGCGGGATGCGATTCCCTTTTGCTTACCGTGGGTGTCGGCTATCATACTACAACAGCCTCAAAGAGAGAACATTATGATTGAGACGGCTCGAATGCGATTGGCGCCGGCGACCGTTGCCCTGGCACAGGCCGAATTGACGGATCGAACTGAATTCGCTCGGCTGCTTTCGGCCACCGTGCCTGAAGAATGGCCGCCCGAAATGCTGGCCGACGCGCTGCCCCTGTTCCTGGAATGGATCGGAGCCGCACCCGATCGAGTTGGCTGGTATGTCTGGTACGCGGTAATGCGATTGCCCCATGAGGCGTTGGACATGCTGGCGGGCGACGTTGGCGACATCCTGATCGCCAGCGGTGGTTTCAAGGGACCGCCGCAGGACGGCACGATCGAAATCGGCTATTCGGTCTTGCCCCGCTTCCAAGGCCAGGGCTATGCCACCGAAATGGTCCGGGCCTTGATCGACTGGGCGTTTACGAAACCGGGCGTGACGCGAATTGTCGCCGAGACGACCGAAGACAATTCGCCCTCGGTGCGATTGCTGCATCGGCTTGGTTTCGTCCTCGACGAACCGGCAGTCGAGCCTGGGCATATTCGATTCCTGCTCAATGGCCGCAGCGACAAAGAGTTCAATTGATGTCTGCTCGGAATGCCGACCCATAGCAGGGAGACTGCAAGATTCCGTGGGACAACCCCGATTTCAGTCGGCGGATGTTGCGAGAGCACCTGTCGCCGGATCACGACATGGCCAGCCGACGTTTCGAGTGGATCGACAGGCAAGTTGCATGGCGCCGCGATGGCAGGATTCTCCGGCGGCGAACCTGATCGCCACAGTCTAGCTGAAGCGGGAACGGATCACCGGCCGGGCGAGTTGATCCGACGTCGCATCTCGATGAATCCGGCCTCCCGTTCCAGTGCGTGCTGGCGCGATCGTTCAAGTTGACGCCTAAGTCTGTCGGCCGATTGCTTGGTCACCTCCTCTCGTCTCTGTCGCTCCAAAGCCGCGGCGTATCTCTTCTTGATCTCTCCTTTCAATTGCACTTCGATGGCCACGAGCTGTGCCACCACGGCCATCGACTCCCGCTTTTCCTTCTCCATCTGCGCCAGATCATCGTTGTTCCACTCGCTGCGCGGCACGAGGCGAACACCCTCCGAGATCCGCATCACCAAGTATTCCGTGACCGGCTTCTTCTGCTCACGCGAGGTCCATTCTTCAATCCGCCACGGCATCCCTTGGCGAAAGAGGCAAAGGACACCGTCCTTCCGGCCCCGCTTATACTCGGCATAGAACAGCCGCTTGCCGTCTTCATTCCAGTGCTGACGAACGCCGTCCAACTCGCCCTCCCGGTAATGGGAAAGCGTTTGCAGGCGACCGTTCTCATGCAACGCCGCCACCCAACCGTGAACCTTTCCCTTGCTCTTGGCCGAGTCGCTGAGCGTGACGAGCCCGCGGATCGATTTGTTGGGGTATTCTGCGTTGTGAACGGCACGTCGATCAGAGAACAGAGCCTGTCGCCAGTCGCCGGGCACGAGCAACTGCGCCTCGGTCAACCGAGCGCCCGAGGGCAGCGACAAGTTCACATCCCGCAGGGCGGCAGTCGCACGGGGCGTGTCGTCCGGCCTTGGTTCACTGTGGGATGCGACGGGCCGTCGTGGGGGTGGGCGGTCGACCGGAGTCGGCACGCCCTGGTCGCGACTTTCGCCCTCCGGCTCGGAGATCGCTGGGTTAGCCGGGCGGGACGTCGTCGCCCCTTCTTCTTTAGGCTTCGGCGCGGCGGGCGGCGTCCAACCGGCAAGGGGGCGACGCGACGCCACTCGGGGCTTCTTGCTCTTGGTCACCAGCGGCTTCTTGTTCGGCCTCTTCGTCTCGGATAGCTTACGGTGTTCTCGATCGCCCGGGCCAGCCGATTGTTCTCTTCGGGCTGTAGCGTTCTGCTCGGTGTGGGTGCTCACATAGACGGCCGCCAACGCGCAAATGGCAGCGGCGACGCCGGACACCAACGCAACCCAGCGAGCGGCAGGCGGCCTTTTCTTGCCGCGCTTCCGCGTCGCGGCCGCTGGCGTCTTCCTCGCCGTGTCGATTGGACTCGGCATGGCCGGCGGCGCAACGTCGATTGCCGCCAGCTCGAAGTCAGGCGGCATGGCCGGTTGCTTCACCTTCTCGAGCGTTTCGCGCAACTGGCGATCGTAGTTTGACTTCCGCGTCACATTCAGCAGACACGCTTTGGCCTCTGCAATCTCGTTCAGCAGCCGTTGACATGTCTCGGCGCGACTGCCCTGAAAAGTCCGTACATGTCCCAGCCGGGCGTCGGCTGCGTTGGCAATCGCCTCGAAGTCGGACTCGAAAAGGCTGACGCCGAGCAAGCGATAGTAGTTTGGCGGCTGTTCGCTCGGAGGAATGGCCAGCCATTTGTAGTACGGGTCGAACGTTGGCTCCGGCGGACAAACGGCCGGCTCTATCCCGTGTTCCGCCACGACGCCCCTTAAGGGAGTTGGACTAGCGACCGCTGGCCGACTGACATGCAACGGACTCGCCGAAGGGACCGACCGAGTTGCCGCGGCCTGCGGCGATGTGGCGGCGGGCGCCGGCCGTGGGCGGTCATCTGAACGGCCGCGGCTGCGCAAGGCGGCGTCGTAAGCTGCTTTGGCCGCCGGATTGAGCAGACACGCCTTGGCCGATTCAATCTCGAAGGCGAGTCGCTTGGCCTGGAGCGAGTGTTCGCCTTTCGTGAATTGACGCAGTTTGTCGAGCTGTTCTTGCGCGCGACGCTCAATTTCGTCGCCCCGATCCGAGAACTGCGTCAGACCGAGAAGCTGATAATTCGTCAGCGGCCGCTCGGGGTCCGCAATGCCGAGCCAGTCTCTGTAGACGTCGAGAGGAGATTTGGTATCCATGATTGAAGCCAAGTTGCGAACGGTTGCCCGCATGTCGGAGCCAGCTGCCCGAGTGCGAGAGGTTAAGCGGTTGATTGACGCCCATATCTTCGCGCGAAGTCGGAATCGCTGTAGGTGAGGTAACAGATTCCCTCGATAAGACACACGATCCCGATTACCACTGGCACGATGATTGTCCAACAGAGGAGGATGGTTGCAAGGAGGTATACCATGCCCCAGGCGGTCTGCCCCAAGTAGAACTTGTGAACGCCAAGTCCGCCCAAGAAAAGCGCGAGGAGGCAGGCGACCACTCTGTTAGGACACGAGCCGGACGAACCGCCTGCGGAAACGACCGGCTGTCTCACGCCGCACCGAGGGCAGATCTCTGCCAACGCAGCGATGCGGACGCCGCAGCTGTGGCAAAACTTGCCTTGACTAGCGAGCGTTTGCGGCGACTGTTGAGCCGGGAAGAGTCCCGGCACGTTGCGAACGATCGACCACTCGGTCATGCCCTCTGTCCAGACAGAGTCGTCTACACCCATGCTGCCAGACGCGAGCATTCCACGAATGGTCGCCTCGTCGACAGGACCGCCTTGGCAGCCATTGGTGTTGTACCACCATCGCTTCGAGACTGCTGGAGGGGGCGCAGAGGGCGCCCCGGCATCCCCACCGCCCCCAAGTTGCAGTGATCTGCAAGCGTTGCTGGTTGACGGTAGGAAATCCCTGGAGGCTTGAGCCGTCTGCGATGCCATCCCATCTGCGACGCGGTCATCAACGAACAGGAACAGGTCCGGGTACTCGCTAGCGCGAACCCAGGCCATTGCATCTAGCGAGACCTCATGCAGCCGGCTGAGCTGCCCGCGTCTTGCGAGTTCTCGCAGTTTCGCATTATCGAATGGACCGAGGATTCTCCCTCGCACGCGGATGTAAAGTCTTGATTCCATGGGAGCGCTCCCTTTCGCTAAGGCACCCAAACGACGCCGTGAACGTGCTCGTCAATGTCCTTGCGGCACTGACCCAAGAAGAAGGCGCAGGAGAACTCAATGCCGGTTCCCGTCTCGTCGCGGTGGCCCTGCGTATTGACGCCGAGGACGGTGGCGTCGGTGAGCACCAGCGGCCCGCCGGAACTGCCGTGAGCGGTGCCGGCGTTGTGCTGAAGCCAGGTGACCTTCAAGGCGGCGTCTTCGTCCACTTTGCTAATGCGTCCGGACGTTAGAACGTATCTCAGTTCCCGATTTGCGAAGCACTCCGCAATATCCTCGTGCCAGGATGTTTTGTTGCTTTGCTTTAGCATCCACTCACGGTCCGAGAAAGCTTTGGTTGCTGCGCCCGGAAATCCAATCGCTCTGACCTCGACGTCCTGCAGTTCTTCTGATGCAGCCTCCTTTAATCGGAAGGGTCTCGTGAAGTGGTGATCCACGCGCAGTATGGCATAATCGTTCTTGGCGGAAACATGCGTCAGTGTGGCGTTGTACTTGTCGCCATTCACGAACACCCATATCCATCCTTCAATCGTCAGCTTCTCTTCCGCCTTCAGGTCTTCTTTCAATTGCTGGGCTCGCTGCAAGTTGATATATGGCTCGATGACATGCTTGTTCGTAAGCATTGCCCCATCGGCCGTGATGGCAAACGCCGAGCCCCTGCATACGGGCACTTCAAGGCGACGGCCCTCGTAGTTGGTAATGATGCCGCCAACCGCCACCATGCCGATGGCGTCCGCAATTCCCTTGTGGTCCTTGATAGACGTTAGAGTCGCGGTGCTCGCCTTTTTTGCAGGAGTAGGCTGTTGCTCCGGCATCTTCGTCGTGGCGTCTCGCTCCGCCAAAGCCCCATGTCCCTCATCAGTGTCGCCTCGCATCATCAAGAAGCTCGTCACCGCCAGTGACGCTACCGCGATGCCGACAATTCCAACAGCGATTACAGAGAGAGCCCATCGCCGAGACCTGATCCCCTGCGGCTGCGGCGGCACGGTTGCGGCATCTGGTGAACGTGGCGTCGACACTGCCGTCTCAGGTTCTCCGTCGCGTTGGCCGATGAAAGACTTCCACGACTCGTATGCTGGAAACCAATTCACGCCATCCCGAGAGACCTCGTGAATCCGGCTGAACTGGCCGCGCTGCGCGAGCAGCTTCAGCGTCTGTTGGTCATACGGCCCGAGAACCCGGCCACGAATGCGGATGTAGAGTTGGCTTTCCATGATGAGTGTTGCAGGGAATGTCGCGAGGTTTCTCCTCAGGGGATTTGCAGAAAGACGGGCCGGCCGGCCAGGAGCGGTCCTGTGGGGTCAACTTCGGCATTCAGGCCGGTGAGTCGGCCGAGCGCACCGAATTGCGGTTTCTCATCCGGGGCGTTCCGGTAGACCGTGAAGAGCCTGCCAGACTGGTCCGCCGGCTGTTTGACCAGGCACTTCCAACGCCCGTCCTGGCTCCGATGCAGCCAGCCCACCCACCGATACTCGGCGAGCCGGCGCTGGCTAAGGGTCTTCACATCGCTCGCCGCGGCCTTTCGGGCCTCGACGATGTCGGGCAGCTCGCGGAGCTTCCGGGCCGCCTCGCGCCGGGCGTCGGCCGCCGTCGCGTCGCCCGGATCGAGCCAGTTGGCGTAAACGTCGATCGCCTGCTTGTTGAGCCATTCGAGATGCCGCCCAAAAGCCTTCTCCAAGCAATGGCTGCCGCGAAGGCCGGCCTCGAACAATCGCTGGAGCAGATGAGCTTTCAGA
>JBDKUC010000451.1:0-23610 GCA_039679885.1 Thermoguttaceae bacterium
CTCCGGGGTCGTCGGTTTGACGGCGTCGGAAACGGCCAACGCGCCGGCAATTTGGTCGTCGATGGCGACCAGGATCACGGCGCCGCCGCGGAGCTGCAAGTCATCGATCGCCGCGATGGAGGCGGCATCAAACGCCACGCCGTTGCGCTCGAGATAGTCGCGGCGGCCTGCGAGGATCGCACGCCCCTCGACGATTCCCCGAACGCCGCTTCCCGTCACCGAGTCGAACTCCTCGACTGGCGATAGCTCGACGCCACGCTGCTTGGCCCCGGCGACGATGGCCCGGCCCAACGGGTGCTCGCTGTTCTGTTCGACCGAGGCGGCCAGCCGCAGCAGGTCGCTGGCTGAATGGGCTCCGAACGCGATGGATTCAGTCAGAAGCGGCTTGCCCTCGGTCAAGGTGCCGGTCTTGTCGACCAGGAGCATTTCGGCGACCGCGAGCCGGTCGAGGGTGGCCGCATCCCGGATCAGGATGCCCTCTTTCGCGCCGCGGCCGACGCCGACGACGATCGCCATCGGCGTCGCCAGTCCAAGGGCGCAAGGGCAGGCGATGATGAGGACGGCCACCGCATTGATCAGGGCATTGGCCATCGTTGGCTCGGGCCCGAAACGGAGCCAGATTAGAAAGGTTAGCACGGCAGCGGCGATCACCGCCGGGACGAAGTAGGCGGCCACCACGTCGGCGGTCTTTTGGATCGGCGCTCGACTCCGCTGGGCCTCGCCGACCATGCGGACGATCTGGGCCAGCATCGTGTCCTGCCCGACACGCCGGGCGCGCATCAGAAATGAGCCGGTCTGGTTGACCGTCCCGCCGATCGCAAAATCGCCGGGGCCTTTCGTCGCGGGAATCGGCTCGCCGGTGATCATCGACTCGTCGACACTGCTCCGCCCTTCAATCAACTCGCCATCGACCGGAACCTTCTCGCCCGGCAGCACGCGGAGCAGGTCGTCCTCGCCGACCTCATCCAGGCGAACATCTCGCTGCTGGCCGTCTGCAACGAGGTGGGCCGTGCTCGGGGCCAGCGAGAGAAGCTCGCGAATCGCGCTGCCGGTCCGGCGATGCGCTCGCCCTTCGAGAACCTGCCCCAAAAGCACCAGCGCCGTGATGACCGCCGCGGCTTCAAAGTAGACTTCCCTCCGACCGCCGTGCAGGGCGATGGGCAGCGCGCCGGCCGGCAGAAGCGTTACGGCGACGCTGAAGATGTAGGCTGCGCCGGTCCCCAGGGAGATGAGGCTGAACATGTTGAGCCTTCGGACGAGGAGCGACGCCCAGGCCCTTTGGAAGAACGGCCAGCCAGCCCAAAGAACGACCGGCGTGCAGAAAGCCATCTGGATCCATGCGGACGTCCGAGCCCCGAGCCACGCGTCGACGACCCGCATCGGCAGCATTCCCAGCAGCACGACCGGCAGTCCGAAGACGACCGATGCCCAAAATCGCCGGGTCATGTCTCGCAGTTCGGCGTCTTCTTCCTCCGGCGGCGCAAGGCCACTCTGGGCCACGAGACTCATGCCGCACTTCGAGCAACTGCCCGGCGTGTTCTGCCGCACTTCCGGGTGCATCGGGCACGAGTAGCCGCCCGCGCCTTCCCGAACGTCGGCCGAAGAAGCATCCGCAGCCATTGCTGGCCCCTCCAGAACCCTTACCCTTTTCTATTGTAGGGGCGGTGTCCGTCGCAGGACACAGGCGGCTGCGGCTGAATTAGCGATCGAGCTTCCAGGCGATCAGGGGTTGGATGTAGTTGATGCGGATGCCGCGGCGGCGGCCGGCCAAGGCACTGACTTTGGCAGCGAACAGATTGTAGTGAAGCGGCTTGAACTCCACATCATCGACGCCACAGGCGATGAGGTCTTTCACCAGGCGTGGATCATCCATTGAAGTGACAACGGCGATGAGGGGGCGGTGCTGCCAGGTGAGCAGGTCCCGCGCCAACGCATAACCGTGGCCGCCCGGCATGCGCAGGTCGGTGATGACGGCGTCATAGCCGGTGGCCTCCGCCATCGATTTGGCATCCAGCCCGTTATCCGCAATATCGCAAAGAAATCCCTCGCGTTCCAACGCGTGAACGATCATGTCCCGCGCGATAGATTCGTCGTCGACCACGAGGGCGCGATAGGGGTTGTCATGCATGAGCTTACGCCCCCCTTCGGCTGCAACTTTGACTTTCGCATTCCGCAAGCGATTCCGACACTGCGGCAAGCGAGTCGCCGAAGCATCCGCGAGATTCTTCTCTCTCGATGCCGTCGTGCGTGCTGCGCGGGGTGGTTGCGGGGATTGCGGCGACCGGTGCGTCCGGGTATTGGTCGGCCAGGCGGCGGATCTCAGAGATGTGGGCGAAGAAGAGGGTGAGCAACATGGGGTCGAACTGGGTTCCCGCGCCGTCGCGCAGGATATCCAACGCCTTTTCTTCAGGGATGGCAGGCCGATAGACGCGGCCATGCGTCGCCGCATCGTATACCTCTGCAATCGCAACAATTCGAGCGCACTCGGGGATGGCGTCCCTCGCAAGCCCTCGTGGGTAGCCATCACCATCCCATCGCTCGTGATGATTATGCGCGATCTCCCGAGCCATCGTCAGCACCGGACTATCGTCGCTCGATAAGATCTGTGCGCCGATCGTCGTATGGGTTTTCATCACACGGAACTCGTCCGGCGTGAGTCTGCCGGGTTTGAGGAGAATCGCGTCTGGAATGCCAAGCTTGCCGACGTCGTACATCGGCGCGGCCATTCGGAGGCGTTCGACGTCTTCGGCGGACCAACCGGCGGCCTTGGCTAGGAGTTCGCTCGACGAGGCGACTCTCTGGAATCGCGTCGCCAGACCACCGTCCCGACACGACAGCACCGACAGCAGTCCGCGGAAGATGTGCTCCAGAATGCTTCGAATTGCGGTCGAGCGTTTTTTGGCTTCGTCCTCCAAGTGCGCGGTGTACTGCCGCTTGTCGAGGATTAGCTGCCGGCGTTCGAGGGCTCGACGCACATGGAAGAGGAACTCTTCGCGGATGAAGGGCTTGAGAAGATAGCTGCACGCGCCGCGCATCATCGAGTCGATGGCCGTCTGCGTCTGTCCGGTCGCGGTAAGCATGATGACCGCGGTGTCGGGGTAGGTTTTGACGATATCGGAAAGAACGTCGAGGCCGGAACGTTTCGGCATCCTCACATCAAGCGTCACGAGTTGGATGTCGTGTTCCTGAAGGTACGCCCAGGCCGAGTCGGCGCCGTCGGCCTCGGCGCAGTTGTAGCCTTCCGCCGTCAGCCAAAGACTGGCGATGCTTCGAGCGTGTTGCTCGTCGTCGACGATGAGTACATTCGCGACATCGTTGGGTTGATTCACTTGTCCACCTCCGTGACGGACGCCCATAGCGTCGGTTTGGAGTCAAAACGTTTCCAGGGAGCGCCGGCAATCGTTTCCTGAGATGCTGCTGGCGCCGGCTCGGCGTGTCGGTCCCGGATGGCGAGGAACACGTCTTCCTCCGCGACAAAAGCTTCCACGATGGCGGGATCGAAATGCTTGCCCGAGCCGCTGATGATCATTCTCTTCGCGTCCTCGTGGGAATAAGCTTTCTTGTAGACCCGCCGGGACGTCAGAGCGTCGTAAACATCTGCGATGGCAACGATGCGGGCGGACAGGGGAATATTGCCGCCGAAAAGGCCGCGCGGATAGCCTCGTCCGTCATATTTCTCATGATGGGCCAAGGCAATGTCCCGGGCCATCTCAAGGAACCGGGCGCCTGGAAATTTCTTGACAACCGACTCGATGGTCATCGCGCCCCGAGTCGTATGCGTCTCCATGATCTCGAATTCCTCGCGCGTTAATCGGCCCGGTTTCAGCAGAACGCAGTCGGGAATGGCGACTTTGCCGATGTCATGCAAAGGGCTTGTCTGGTAGATCAGCTCAACGAACTCGTCATCGATCTGATGCGAGAAGGCCGGTGTCCTGCGCAAATGGTCGGCGAGCGCTCGGCTGTACTCTTGAACACGTTCCAGGTGCTCGCCGGTCTCAGGGTCACGCGACTCAGCCAGCTTGGCAAGCGCAAAGATCGTCAGATGGCGCGTCTCCAGGGCGATCGTGCGTCGGCCAATGTTCACACGTAGAATCAGTTCCTCAGGATTGAATGGTTTACAGATGTAGTCGTCGGCGCCGGCGTTGAGGCCAACGATGGTCTCCCCCAGATGGCACAGATTCGTGAGAAGGATGCAATAGATGTATTGAGGAAACCGACCGGAACGAATGATTCGGCACAATTCCACGCCGTCCATTCGCGGCATCTTCCAGTCGGAGACGACAAGACGGTGTTCTCCGCGCGCGAGAATATCGAGCGCCTCGCGGCCGTCGTTCGCCGTGGTGACGTGGTAACCGCCCGTGGTTAGCGCGTGCGCTGTCGCCTGTCGCGCGATCGGTTCGTCGTCGGCCACCAAGACGTTCATGTTATGGTTTCCGTTGAGGGGGCGAGAGCGCTCTTGTTCTCCGAGTTCTTGATCCGCGCCATCACCTGCGGGATGTATGCGAGGAGGCTCGCAGTTTCGTCACTCAGTTGCTTCGCGAAGTGGGTTGCATCCGTCAGGTTCCCGGTCTCCGCCGCGGCTTCGATGCTGCCGGCCAGGCTCTGCATCGATGTGGCAGTCATGATGCCGGCGGTGCCTTTCAGCCCGTGCGCCAGCTCTGCGACGCCAGTTGCTTCGCGTTGTTGTAGGAGTTGAACGATCGTCTCGATTCTCTCCGGCAGATAGGACTCGAAGTCCGTCAGCATCTTCTGCACGAACTCCAAGTTTCCCAAGCAACGAGCAACGAGGGCGTCGCAGTCGATAGGCGGCGCGTTCTCGACGTGCGTTTGCGGTTGCGGTTGTGCCGGCGAATTGTCACGGGCGCTGTCTTTGGGAGCGAGCGTCTCGTCGATCATCCCGAGAAGCGCCTTCGGTTCGCACGGCTTGCCGATGTGATTATCCATGCCGGCTTGCAGGCAACGTTCGCGATCGCCCTGAATGGCGTTGGCCGTCAGCGCGATGACCGGTAAATGGCCGCTAAGCCGCCCCGACGCCTCCATCTCGCGAATTTGACGGGTGGCGATGAAGCCATCGACCTCCGGCATTTGGCAATCCATCAACACCAAGTCGAAATGACGGCGTTCGACAGCGTCGATCACCTCACGGCCGTTGCCGACGGCGCAACACTCAGCGCCAGCGCGCCGCAGGATCTCCTCGACGAACATCCGGTTGATGCTGTTGTCTTCGGCCAAGAGGATCTGGCGGCCTTCCAACAACGTCGGCAGATCGAGGCGACGTTCCGCCGCGGTTGACGGGACTTCGTCTCCCTTAGGTTCTGCTACGGCGTGAATCGGAATCTCGAACCAAAACGTTGAGCCCTTGCCGGGCTGGCTGGTCACTCCGATCTCTCCTCCCATCAGTTTGACCAACCGTCCGCTGATCGCCAATCCGAGCCCTGTGCCGCCGTATTTGCGGGTCGTGGAGGAATCCGCCTGTGAAAAGGAGCGAAACAGCCGATTGATTCGATCGTGGGAAATCCCGATGCCGGTGTCGGCAACGACGAAGCGGCCGATCGCGGCGTGCCCTAGCTGGTTCAGTGAGATCTTCAGCGAGACTTGGCCCTCTTCAGTGAATTTGATCGCGTTTCCGAGCAAATTGACGAGGATTTGCCGCAAGCGCACGTCGTCGCCGCGCACCCATTTCGGCAAATTGGCGGCGACGTCGCTGGCGAGCTTTAGTCCCTTCGTCTTGGCAGGCGGGTCCATCGTGGCGATGGTCTCCCCGATCAGGGAACTGAGGCAGAACGCTTGTTCGTGGAGTTCCATTTTGCCCGCCTCGATCTTCGAGAAATCGAGGATGTCGTTGATGAGCGCCAGCAACAACTTGCCGCTCGTGTGGCAGCACTCGACGAACGAGCGTTGTCGCTCGTCCAAGGGAGTGTCACGGAGCAATTCCGCCATGCCAATCACGCCGTTCAGAGGCGTGCGCAACTCATGACTCATGCTGGCCAGAAATTGGTCCTTGGCTCGGTTGGCGGCCCTGGCGTCTTCGGTTGCTTTTGCCAGTTCGCGGTTCACTTGTTCGAGTTTGCGAGCGTACTTTGCGAGCGTTCGGGCCGTCCGTTTGCGTGCGGAGACGTCGCGGCTGACCCCCATGGCGCCGATCGGCGCGCCATCGTCGCCGAGCAGCCACGACATATTGACTTCGACAGCAGCCGTGCCGCCATCTTTGCGGCGGTAATCCATCTCGAGACAGACAGGCTGCCGCAGAACGTGAGGGTTGGTGCGGGCCTCGGCCAGAATGTTGCTGAGAAGCTTTCGGGTGCGCCGCGCGGAGCTGGCTGTCAGGGCCTCGTCAATCCCCATCTTCATGGCCTCTTCCACGGAGTGGCCGGTCAGCCACTTCACGGAACTGCTGACGTAGGTCCTCTTCATATTCATGTCGAGGATCCACACAACGTCGCGCATGTTTTCAGCCAGCTGTCGGTATCGCTGCTCGCTGGCTGCCAGCGCCTTTTCGGCCTGCATCGCCACGGTGATGTCGATCTTCACCGCCACATAATGTGTGATGGTGTTTTGCGCGTCGCACACCGGGGAGATCGTGATGTCTTCCCAGAACAAATCGCCGTTCTTTTTCCGATTGCAGATGCGGTCGCGCCAAACATCGCCTTTTGTGAGCGTCTGCCACATCTGCGAGTAGAAGTCCGGAGGGTGGATGCCGGAGCGCAGGAATCGCGGATTCTGACCAATCGCCTCGTCGCTGCTATAGCCGGTGGTCTTGACGAAGCCGGGATTGACATACTCGATCGTACCGCGGGCGTCAGTGACGATGATGGCAGCCGGGTTCTGCTCTACGGCGCGCGAAAGCATCCGGAGGCGTTCCTCGGCCCACGCGGCGTTCTGCTCAGCCAGACGTAAGCTGGCCTCGTAGCGTTTGCGTTCGCTGATGTCGCGGATCGTCATCAAGGCGACCATCGCCCCCTTTCCAATGCACGGGAAAACCGACATGCTGATGGGGAAACAACGACCGTCCGCGTGCTGCCCGATGGACTCGCGATTCTCCGCAGCGCTCCTCGGCGAGGCAGCGTCGGCCAATAAACCGCGAAGGAAGGCAACGTCCTGGCCTCGCACGTTGTCAGGCATCAAGCGGCCAATCGACTGGCCGTTCATTTCGCCGGCGGTGCGGCCGAACATCTGCTCGGCGGCGCGGTTGAACAGCAGAATCCGCAACTGCTGGTCGAACAGAACGAGTGCATCGGCATTGGCGCCGAGTATCACATCGAGCCATTGGCTGCGGTCTTGGAGCGCCAGCGCGTTCGAACGTGGGGCCCAATTCTTCTCCCCCACGAGAACCGCATCCGTGGCCGTCTCGAACACCGCCATTTTTCGACTGGGCAAGGTCATCGCGCGGCCGCCTCTTGGCTAAATGGATGCCCCAACGCGGAGACTCCCTCTCCAGAGGCGAACCTCAGAAAAAGGGCGTCTCTGAGGCAAGCCTAGTCTACGGAGCCGCGTCCCCCCCGGAGTGGAGTGCAACCCCGCGAAAATTTCGCAGGTCGCTGAAAAACAGAGCCGCCGCCTTGTGATCGGCGAACGCAAATGCGTCAAGCGAGCATTGGCGGCAAGGTAGAGTTGCCTAGACGCGGGCCCTGTTTCGCCATCCAGCGACACGAGCGATGATCGCCATCGATGCAACACAACACACCGCGGCCTTGCAGGGTGATGGAAAGCGGTCACGCCTGAAAGGCAGGGAATGAGGCTAAGCAATGACCAACGCCAGTCCGCCCATCGTGTTGATCGTGGACGACGAAGCGCCTATCCGAAATATGCTTGCGCACTGGCTGCAAGCGGATGGATACCGCTGCGTCCAGGCGGCGGATGCGAAAGCCGCTTGGCAACAACTCCAGGAATACGAGGTGCGGGTGGTGATCTTGGACGTGAGAATGCCAGGCCACTCTGGCGTTGAGCTGCTTCACGAGATCGCCGAACATCATTTCGCAACGGCCGTCATCATGCTGACCTCCGTCAACGAGCCGCAAACCATGGCGGACGCAATCGAACGCGGCGCGGTGAGCTATTTGATCAAGCCACCTGACCGAGAGCGGCTCCTTCATGCCGTCCGCGGAGCATTATCGCGACAACTGCTGAGTGCACAGGTTGCGGAGGCCTAACCAGCAACAGACAATTGCCCGTACGGAATCCGGTGTCAGACGGTTTGGCCAGCCGAGTCCAGCCGACGGCGGCCGTGAACGCTCCTTCTCAGCCAGTCTCCGCTGCCGTCCGCGAACGGGGGGCAAGGGTTCGCGGCAAGACTTCTAACGGCCGATGGCCTGTCGAGGCCCCAATCGCAGAAACGGCTTCCACCGATCAATCGACGGAAGCCGTTACGTATTTATAGCTTACAAGAGCGGAGGGCAAGGGAGTCGAACCCTCAACGGCTTGCGCCGCACCTGATTTCGAGTCAGGCTGCTAACCATTCGCGTACCCTCCGGAGGACGCGCTCGTTGTTAGTTTAGCCTGCGCGACGGTCGGTGACAAGCAGGGATCGGCTCGCTGCGGATCGGGTCGCTGCGGATCGGCTCGCTGCGGGTGCTGCAAAGCGCGACGTGCAACGCTCGCTTGCCCCCAAAAGGGGCTTAGACGGTATTGACGAAACGGGGGTTTCGCGAGATGATACGCGGCTAGGGGCCCGGCAGCCTGCGTTACAACTGGCGTCGGTCGCCGCCCACACATCGAGTTCGTCGTCTTTCTTGTGGATGACCACTCCCTTCGCCGATCGGCGGCAGTCACACGGCTATCGGCGACAGGAGCCGCCTCCTCCAGAACAGCAGCTTCGGCGATAGGAGTCGCCTTGATAGAACAGCAGCGGCGGCGACGAACGAGGCATCATCGGGGGTCGGAGCATGTGGTCGCGTAAGAGACTTGATATCGGGTGGAGCGATCTGGCGGCTGGGGCCGCGCGGGCGTTCTTTCCGCCGGACCTTGCGAAGGCGGAACGCCGTGCCGAATCGCTCTGGCCCGCCCCCGACAACGCGATCTGCTGCCTTTCGGTCCGGAGCGGGTTCGATCTGCTGCTGGGTGCCCTGGACCTGCCCAAGGGGAGCGAGATTCTGATCTCGGCGATGACGATTCCCGACATGGTGCGGATCGTCAAAGAACACGGGCTGACGCCGGTCCCGCTCGACATGGCGCCGCTGACGATGACACCGAGCCTCAGCGAGCTTCAAGCGGCGGTGACGCCGGCCACCAAGGCGATTCTCATTGCCCACCTGTTCGGCGGCCGCGTGAAGATGGAGCCGATTCTGGAGTTTGCCCGCCAGCACGGGCTGCTGGTCTTCGAGGATTGCGCCCAGGCGTTCGCCGGTTCGGACTACCCAGGCCACCCGGACGCCGACGCCAGCATGTTTAGCTTTGGTGTCATCAAAGCGAGTACAGCCTTGGGCGGAGCCGTGCTGCGCATTCGCGACCGCAATCTGCTCAAGCAGATGCGGGAGCGGCAATCGGCCTGGCCCATGCAAAGCCGCTGGAGGTATCTGAAACGCCTGGTAAAATACGGTGCATTCAAGCTGCTAACCAGTCGGCTCGTCTGTGGGGCGATTCTTGGCGTCTGCTTGGCGGTGAAATGGGACTACGACCGGGCGATCAATGGTGCCGCTCGGGGGTTCCCCGGCGCCGACTTTTTCCAGCAAATCCGCAAGCGTCCCTGCGGGCCCCTGTTGATCGTCATCGCCCGGCGGTTGCGCGACTATGACACTCGTCGGTGGCAGCGGCACGCCGAGAAGGGCCATAGCGTGGCGCGAATGTTGGCCGCCCACGGGGTGTCCTGCCCGGGGGCAGCCATGTCGCCGCACACCTACTGGGTGTTCCCCGTGACGGTCGAGGACCCGAATCGCCTGATGTCGGAGTTGGCCCACGCCGGGTTCGACGCGACGCAGGGGCAAAGCATGTGCATTGTGCCGCCCCCGGCGGATCGAGCGGTGCGCAAGGCCAAGGCTGCGGAAGAGCTGCTCGCTCGGCTGGTCTATCTGCCCTTCTATCCCGAGTTATCCGCGGCGGAGGCCGAACGGATGGCCACGATCGTGGCAGCCGGGGCCAGGCGAGAGTCCGCTCCGGCAACCGGCGGAGCAGATGTCTCGGTCTGCCACCAAACCGGTGTGCCTGCTCGCCCGTAGTGGAATTGCTCGGCTCGCGCCACGGAAACGGACGCGAGGCTTCGGGCTCTGGGTAAGGCGGCGTGGTCTCGCAGCGGTCTGCAATCGCCGAAAGGCCGCCGCAGCCTGCGTCGCCGCGCCAAGGCCCGCAAAGTGAAATGTGCCGCCGCGATGCGCTGAAAGGCACGCGCGGCACGGCCGGCACGAGCCCTAGGACCGGCTCAGCCGTTACGATCGGACAAACTGTCTAAAGTCCTACCCCCGCCGGGATCGAAGTTAATCCAACGGATACCTTGCCTCGCACTGGCATCAAGAGATGCCGGGGCGGGTGGAAGGACGCAGGGGGGAACCTGCCATGAAGGCAATGATGCCTCGACCGCAAGCCATCGTCTCTCCAGGCCGCGGTCTGCTCGTCCCACCTCTGCCGGTTAACGGTTCGCCGGGTGATTTTGCCGAGAGTCAGAGTCAATGGAGATAGGTTGGCTAGACCACGCCTTCCCTATTTTACGGATTTTCTCTGGCTTCCGTTTGGCATGATTGCCGATGTAGTAAGTACGGCGCGGGTCAGAAGGAGCTGAGCCACAGCCAACAGAGCGAGGAGACTTGAAGCCCCGACCCAGAAACCTGCGGAGTTCCTTTCGTTTCCAGGAGGGTGGAGATTGAGGAACTTGAGTCGCCGCGAGTTTTAGGGGCCCAAGAGCGCTCGGTCGGACGCTTGTCCGCCGAGATACAACCCAAACCAACGCGATTAATATATCGGAGAGCCTGCGATGAAGGTGTTCACAACTGGTCAGGTGGCCAAGATTTGTAAGGTGGCCCCGCGCACCGTCAGCAAGTGGTTCGATTCGGGCCGGCTGAAGGGCTATCGTATCCCCGGATCGCAAGACCGGCGTATTCCTCGAGAGTACCTGATTCGGTTCCTCAAGGAACACGGCATGCCCTTGGGCGACCTCGAAGACGAGGCCATGGCGAAGGTCTTGATCGTCGCCCAGGATCAGGTCCTGATCGAGAACCTCAAGCGGGAATTGCCGCTGGAGCACTCGTTCAAGGCCGCGGTGGCCGCCAGCGGTTTCGACGCCGGGATTCAGGCCGAGAGCTTCCATCCGGACTGCATCATCGTCGATTTCTCGATTGGCCGGACCGAGGCCCTGCAGATTTGCCAGAACCTCCGCCGTAACAGCGAATTCTCCGAGGTGATCCTGATCGCCTTGTTGCCCGACGACGGCAGCTCGGTGAGCTTCGATCGCTCGGCGATCAACGAGACGTTCAAGAAGCCGTTTGACTCGGCGTTGTTGGCCGAGCGGCTCCGGACGCTGATTGGTGCGAAGAAGGAATTGGTCTAAGCCTGCACAGGCTCAGACTCACCGCACCCGCCATGCGGTGGACGATATAGAAATCGCCGATACAACTAAACCGTCGCGGATTGACCCCCGCGACGGATAATTTTTTCTTGGGGCTATTGTACTCTTCACGCTCCGCGTGAAGCTAGCGTAGTGATTCAGTCTATTGGGGATTTTTGGGTGCCATGCTTGCTAAGCGAGCGCAGCGAGACAGCAAGCATGTTCGCCGTCGAATCATGCCCACGCAAGCGTGGGACATGGCGCCCATTCGTCCTGAATGATGCACAGACCGTCATTTCTGAGACAGTACGCTGGGTCACGCAGGCCGCATCGTACCCATTTCGTTACGCGAAGCGTGAAGCGTACATCCCAGGATCGTTACCTCCCGGGACTGTCGATCACCGGCGATTAGTTTCCCAATAAGTCTACCGGAGCAATCTCGCTTCGGCCCAGTCGGCGTGATCGCCGTTGGGGTCGCCGGCGTCGTGGACGATCAGTTCGAGAGTCTTCGCCCCGGCGACATCGACATCGACCCAGGCGGCTTCCTCGGCGCGGGTCATCAGGCCCGATTGCCACCGGGTCGCGCCATCGACCTTGACCTCGAACGTGACCGTGGGCGAGTTGTTGGCGTCCGCGCCAGCCCAGGCTTGGAACCGACGATACTTCTTGTCGAGTGCGTAGAGGATCTTCGAGGGGGCATGGGTGCCGAGGCCACGGATGTAGAGCTTGCCGCCGATGGTCATCGGCATCTGCCAGACGCTCTTATTCTTTTGCAGCTTGCCCCAGCCTTGGGTCATCGAGACCGGTCCGATCGTGTCGAGAAACACTCCGTCGATCCGCTCGATGGGCCGCTCGGCCGGAACCGCCTGGGTCGACAGGCTCGCGACGTCCTTCGACGGCATCAGAGCGACGCTATCGAGCGAAATTGACTCTGGCGCCGGCAGCGAGTTGGGATATTCCGACTTCTCGCCAGGCTTCGACGCGCAGACCCAGACCGAGACTCGCGAGCAATCCTCGCTCAGGAACTCGTTGACTGAGACCGCGTTGTCGCCTTGCTTGAGCGGCACGCGGAGGAAAGTCCAGTGATCGCCACGGGGCAGGCCCGAGGCGGCCCAGCCGGCGTAGGAGACAAGCTCGTCCGGCTTCACCTCGCGACCGTCGACCGCCACCCGGCCGACCGGCGTCGGCGAAGACTTCTTGCCCTCACAGAGCACAAGCAGCTCGGCCTTCGGCGCCATCACGCGGACGTTGGCCTGACACTCGAGCCGAACGGCGTTCGACGCATCGCCCAGTCGGCTGGTCCAGTCGGGCCCCAACGCCCCATCGAGCTTTGGGAACGAGACCCGCTCAAGCGTGCTCTTGCCGCCGATGACCTTGATTTGCGGACCAATTGACGACGCCGTCGGAACGCCTTCGAGCTTCTGGTCTTCGCCGAGCGAAAGAACGAGCGTCTCGTAGGGTGCCAGCGGTACGTCGAGCGTGTCGCCATACTTGAGGTTCTTGGCGTAGACGCGAGGCTCGGGATAGATGCTCACCGCAGAGACGTCTTTTGCAGCGTCTTTGCCAAATCCAACGCTTTCGTCCAGCGTGAGCTTGTACGACTGCCTCGCTATCCACGGGTTCCGCAGCATCACCAGCCCGGCGCTGTCTTTGATGTGGGCGTAGCCATAGGGATCACGGGGCATGACACCCTTGTTGGTGCATTGCGGAATGCCGCCGTGCTGCCAGGCGGCCGGAAGGAGCGGCACGGTCTCGGCCAGCGTCGTCTCATTCTTTCGCGTCCACTTCATCAACCGGGCCAGCGACTCCCATCGGGCATCGTTCATGTAGGCCGGGTTCACGTAAACCGGCACGAACTCATGCCCCCGGAGAATGACCGTCACGGCGTCGTTCATCAACGGTTCGGCCGTCTGATGGATGATGCCCAGCACCTCTTGGCCGGCGATCGGCGCCGACAGCAGAGCGGCCCCCTGCAAGTTGAAGAAATCGCGGGCCGTCGTGTAGCTTTCGCGATACACAGGCGAGGGCACACGGCCCCAGGGGGCGTCGTCGCCGAACGTGCCAATCACCGAGTTGGCGTGGAATAGCCACCAAGGGCTCGGATTGAGGCCCATGCAGGTCGTCTCGATCCAGACCGACGGGTTCGCCTTGTGGGCGGCGTCCATCGCCGCGATGATCCCTTCGGCAATCTTTTCGGACGACAGGTCGCCCGGCTGGTGGCCATGATCCTTCTCGCCGCACTCGACCGCGTAGCCGTCCAACTTCAATTGCCACACGCCGCAGCGGCCGGACAACTCGCTGAGTGCCTTCTTGAACCCGGCCGCGTATCGCGGACCGCCGAGGCACATGCGAGGGCCATACAGAGGATGCATGAGCTTTTCGTAGCCGTGTTGCTTGGCCCAGGGGATGTCGAGCGCCGTCGGATAGCAACTGCTGGGCGAGATCCACGCGCCCAAGTGCGAGCCCATCTTCTCCGCAGCGGCCTGGAGACGCGTGAACTTCTCGGGGAAGTTCTTCGTGTCGATTTCCCAAATGCTCTTGGGCGCGGACCAGCCCATGTCGATGCAAAAGCTGTCGAACGCCGCGCCGTGGGCTCGGTAGAGCTTTTCGTCGAACACCTTCATCAGGCCGAGGATGTCTTTCTCGGTGAAGTAGGGGGCCGGGGCGGTCCACCAACTGTTGTAGTCGAAGTGAACGCCGTGCGGCGTCGGACGATGGCTGGCGATGTACCGCTGAAACGCCCGGACTTCGTCGCCCTTCGGTGCATTGCCATAGACGGCCGTGCGCGTCGTGTACCACTCGCCCGGTTTCAGATACACGCCCGGCCGATGAGCCACCACGACGTTGTCCTTCTCAATGCGGACCGACGAGATCGGGAACTCGATGCCGACGAACATGCCCGGCATAAAGACCGGATGGCTTTGCTGGCTCGGAATGATTTGACGATCCGCCTCCCGCGAGCCGTGCGACCAGGCCGGCCGGCCTTTGATCGGAATGCGGTCGAGAACCACTTCTTTCAGCAGGCGAGGCTCCTTTGCATCCAGGAGCCGGACCTTCGCCCATTTGCGGAAAAGCGATTCCTTTTGTGACAGTTGCACGTACAACTTCGTCTCCAACCGGCCGGAATCGCCGATCGGCACCGGTTGAAACGTGATTTCGAGCGTCCCGGCGCCGCCGGCTGCGGGACCCAACGAGGATGGCGGCGCTCCGCCGGCGAACTCGCCGGTGTCCAATACGAAGGTGGGCCATTTCATCGCCATTTCAAAGCCGCCTTGCACGGGCGCCGGTTCATCGGCTCGGACGGCAGAGACGAGGCATATCGCGGCAACAAGGCAACAGAGCAGCGGGCGTCTCATCGGCGTGGCTCCTTCTCGAGCAAGGCTTGGCGAGTTGGCATGCGCGAGCACTGGGATCGGCTCGCCTGCATTATGCCACGGGTGGTACGCGATGGGAATCAGTCCCAGCAGAAGCAGCTCATGCGATCGCAATTGTGGACCGGGCACAAGCCGGCGGGAGAAATCGGCGCTTCAGCCGAAGCGGGCGTGGCAACCGCCGACTGCATCGCGTCCGCAGTGGCGTCATGGCTGGGTTCCTCGGTCCGAGCCGCGTCGGTTGGGCGGCCGCTTCCTTTCAGGCCCAGTTCGTCGAGCAGCGGCGGCAGGAACAGCGCGTCCAGCTCCGGGAGGGTTCGAGGATGCGCAGCCGAATAGAACTGGATCGCCTCGTTCACAGCCGCGCGCCGAGAGACGTCCGTCCAAGGAACATTCTGCTTGTGCTTGGCGAGCAGCATCATCGCCTTATAACGGAAACCGTGGACGCAGTCACGCTCGAGCGATCTTGCGATTCCGTCGACGCCGAGCGAGTGGATGGCATCGGCCAAGCTCTTCATACTTGGTAACTTGTCGGAAGGCAACACGTAGACTTCCGGAGCTGTCTCGGCTTGGGCGGCGTTCTCGACGGCCGCTGTGGCCCCGCGGCCCCAGCTTGCACAATCGCCGCAAGCGAGCATAACGCGGCCAACGCCCAGCGAGGCGAGCCGTTGCCAGCGCTCAGCCGACAGGTCGCCGGCCGGTCCGCCGATCGCCGCCACGTGCAGTACGCCGTAAGAGTGGAGCAGCAGGGCGTCGAGAATCTCCTCGACGACGATCAGGTCGCTTGCACTGGCGGCGACGGCCGGCAAGGCGACGTCCATGCCGCAGAGCGCTAGCCGATGCTTCCAACCCCGATGCGAATATAAGCAGCGCGGCTTTTCGCCGAAGGGACTGAAGGCCCAGAAACTGACGATCTCGCCTGCTGGGTCCGCGATGGGGCCCACAAGCCGGCCCGGCAGTCGGGCGTCGGCCGTTAGGCCCGACGCGCGAATCTCCTCCCAAGAAAAGCCGGCCTCACTCAATGCGGTCCTCATACTCGACAGCTCTGGCATCAGGCCGACGGGAAGCGGATCGAGACGCGCCGGGTCAAACCCGTGGCTGGCGAGGCACGCCCTGGCGGCGGCCCTGACTGAGGTGGCCGACGCCTCGTGCAGATGTCGGTGGGCGTGGAGGAAGAACGTCTTGCGAAGGTCGGCGTTTCGCGTCCTGCCCGAGACGCTTCTGGTCGTTGCGTGGCCAGACGGGAGCGGAGCCGTTTGCATGCCGATCATCGGATAGCCTCCATGCTCGAAGCGGCAGATTGCAGCCGGGCGACGAAAGCCGCGTTGACCGACCGCGGCTATCGTGCCTCCGAAGATTGATGACGCAGTGGGCGATACCGGATTCGAACCGAATGGCGTAAGTGTAGACGAGGCAAGGGAGTGCGAGAAGAGGGGAGGGCATGAGCGCACAGCGGAGCGCACACGTGGCGCGCGGACGGGTGCCCTGACCGTGCGGTGTCCGATGTGCGGCGGGACGTTCAAAATAGGCCGAGAAGAGGGGACCGAAGACAGGCCTGGCGCAGAGAGAAGGCGGCGTAGTAGAAACAGGGGGAACGCCAGTCTTTAGGGAAATCCGAAAATCGTTCGGATTTGAGTGGCGCAGGCGTAACAGGTGAGACGAATAAACGGTTGTCACCTTACGACAACACCCAGGCGGGAACCTGGGTGGGGTCGGCTGCCGAGTGTGGGACTCGGTGGCGGGGTGGCCAGGTAGCTGGTGTTAGGGTAACTACCATGGCTGGAGTGGATTCTAGCGCGGCTGGTGTTGTGTGTCCAGAGCGGTTCGGACTGGACCCGGGGCACGTTCTTGCGGCCGCGAGTGCCTTCCCAGGATGCGAGCGACTACGCATCCATAAGGTACCCATCGACAGCGCTCAAAGTGAGGTCGGCGCGGCCGGCCGGCTGAGGAACGAAGCGGCGGCCGTGCCGACCGAAGCAAGCGCGTCGCGGGAGCCACGGGAGGATAGCTGGGCGGTGACACTACCGCTGCCGCACGACATCGGCCCCAACGTTGGACGATTGGCGGCGAGCGGGTGGGGGACCAAGGAAGAGTGGAGAGAGTTCTTCAAGACCGTCCGGTGGGATGCTCAAGAGGAACAAGAGGCTGTAGAAGAAAGCCGGACGGCGCAGCCGTCCGGCAATTTGCTTGAATCTTTAGGGAAATGTAGTGACAAGAAGGGCGGGGAAGTACGGGAGCGGTGGGAGTTGCGAAAGTGTCGCTGCAAGTGTTGGTACTGTCCTGAGTGTGCGAAGTGGCAAGGACTGGCGTTGCGGCGGCGTGTCGTGGATCGTGTGCAAGGGTTCAGTAGTGTAGCGATGCTGCATTTGACGGTGGATCAGACGTTGTTTCGAGGACCGCAGGAGGCGTATGAGTGGGTTCGGTCACGACATGGCATCGGGCGTCTTATTCGGGAGTTGAAGCGGCGAGGGCTGGTGAAGTCGGGGCGGTACTTCGCGGTGTTGGAGTTCCAAAATCTCGAGAAGGGTGGGTGGCCGCATTGGCATGTGTTGGTGGATGCGGCATACGTGGACAAGTACGTGTTGGAAGAGTTGTGGGGGAAGCTGCGGCCGTCGGGGATCGAGCAAGTGGCAGGACGTCCGGAGTTTGGAATTGTGCGCGTGACGGCGGGAAAGAAATTTCGGAGTTGCGAGCATGCCGCGAACTACGCGACCAAGTACGTGATTAAGACGCCGGTGGAAGGATGGCCGCAATGGGTGTTGGAGTATGAGGGTCGTATTCCACGGTACAGTGTCAGCCGAGGGTTCTGGGAGAACAAAGCACGGGCGTCGGTGTGCGGGCGGGATGTTGTTGCTCCGCCGCATCCGCCGGAATGCTTCTGTGAGGCGTGCCGGGAAGGGGATGAGGTGGCGACGGGGAAGCGACAACGGGCGGTGAGAACGATTGCCGAGCGGGTCGCAAAGTGCGGAACGGGGACGATGCTGTGGAGGGTGAGGACGGAGTACGACGCGGAAGGGAAGATTGTGGCAACAGATCGGGAATGGGTGGCGTATAGCGCGGCGTCCTATTCGGAGTTGTGTGAGGTGGTGGACGTGGCTCCGGGGCGCATGGGCAGGGTGCCTCTGGACCGTTGGCAAATGGCAAGGATCAGTGGGGAGTTCTTTGGCGGCGTGGGGGGGAGTCGGGATGCTGGGGGTTTCAATCGGGATGTGGCCGATTGGGTGCCTTTCTAAGGAGGAGTTGCTATGGTTACGGCGAACAGTTGTGTTGGTGAGTTCGCGGACGCGTTGCGGCAGTTCGCAGACTACTTGGAGAACGAGCCGGAAATGGCGGTCCTGGATTCGGGCGGGGACTTGTTCGTCGCCTGTACGGATTTGGTCTACGATGATCGGTTTATGGTCCTGCTGCGAAGCGACCGGGAAAACCTGGAGGGCATGATTGGGAATTGGGACTTCGGCCGGCTGCTGTACGCGTTCTGCGGCTGGTGCGGAGCGGTGGCGCGGCTGGCGGTGGAACGGAAACGGGCCGGCACCGCGGCGGACGTCGGGGAGCGGGAAGGGTCGGCGGCGGTGTGTGGACGTATTGTGCCGCTCCCCCGCTAGCCCCCTTCACCCTTCACCCATCGCCTCGCCCAATACCGCAGGCCGGCAACCAGGGGTGGGCGTCGTGGAGTGGTGTAAGTGCTGCTTTGGCCGATCGGCCCGGCACGATCACTGACCGACGCCTACCCCTGCGTTGGCCGGTCAGAGGGGGCAGGGCGATGGGGGAACGGGTGAACGGGGGCGGCCCCCTTTATCCGAGCCCGGAGCCGGGGCTTGGCGGGCAATCTCGGCATTCGGGGGAGTTTGGTTGCGTGACGTGGTGGCTAACGAGGGAAGAAAGCTTTAGGGGGATGTGCCGGCAACCTGTAGTCATAGGCAGCATTCGGAGGAAAAAGGTTGCGTAGTCGCTTTGCGAACGAGGGAAGAAAGCTTTAGGGGGATGCATTATGGAAGCTGGTTGCGAGCGTTTGGCGTTGCGTGCGTCGGAAGCGGCAAAGGCGTTGAGCGTATCGGAGCGAACGTTGTGGACGTGGACGCAAGCAGGAAAGATTCCGTGTCGTCGTGTTGGGAACGTGGTCCTTTATTCCATGGACGTGTTGCGGGAGTGGCTCCGGGGCGTGGATCGTGAGATTGCGGTCTGACAGGGGGAGGGGAAGGAATGGCGTCAATTGGAAGTAGCAACGGTCGGCGGCGTATTCTGTTTCGAGGGGCCGACGGGAAGCGTCGGACGTTGTGGTTGGGCAAAGTGACCGCTAGGACGGCGGAAGACGTCAAACGAAAGGTGGAAGCATTGGTAGTCGCGTCGATCACCGGGAGTCTTGTCGAGGATGAAGTAGCCCGTTGGGTGGCGAGTCGTGATGTGCGGATGTTGGAGAAGCTGGCGGCTGTTGGTTTGATCGTGCGGCGGCACAGGGAAACGGTTGGGAGCCTGTTGGAGGCGTTCGAGAGGGGGAATCAGCAGGTGAAGCCGGGGACGCAGATTTTTCGTGGGCACACGGTGCGGTGTCTGCGGGAGTACTTCGGTGAGGGTCGGGCGTTGGCGAGCATTGGGAATAGTGAGGCGGAAGGGTTTCGGGAATGGTTGGTGGGGCTGGGATTGGCAGCGGCCACCGTCGCCCGGCGTGTGCAACTGGCGCGGCAGATATTCGGGTATGGCGTCCGGCGGGAGTTGTTGCAGCGGAATCCATTCGGGGGCGTGTCGCACGGGAGCGGTGACCCGCGTAGACGGCAGCACTACGTGACCATTGAGGAGAGTAAGCGGTTGATAGCGGGGGCTCCTGATTGGGTGTGGCGTGTGATTATCGCCCTGTGTCGGTTTGGGGGCCTCCGGTGCCCAAGTGAGGTCTTAAGCCTGCGGTTATCGGGTTTGGACTGGGAGCATGGTGCGATGACGGTGATTTCGCCGAAAACGGAAGGCCACGGGCAGGGGTCCCGCGTGGTGCCGATGTTCGGGCGGTTGCGGCCGTACTTGGAGGAAGCTTGGGAGATGGCGGTGGAAGGGCAGACGCATGTGATACCCGAGGGGCTGTATCTGCCTGCGGCGAACGGCCCTAATGGGTGGGTGAATTGCAATCTACGGACGACGTTTGGTAAGATCGTCCGACGAGCGGGGTTGGAACGGTGGCCGCGTCTGTTCCACGCGCTTCGGGCGAGTTGTGAGAGCGACCTCGCCCGGGAGTACCCGATAACGACGGTTTGCCGATGGATCGGCAACACGGTGGCGATAGCCGCGCGTCATTACGTACAGGTGACGGACCAGGATTTCCGGCGTGCGTGCGGGACGGAAAACAGCGCACACCAGAGCGCACAGCAAGCGTCGGAAACGGGCTGCAACGGGGAGCAGCAAGAACCCGAGAACCCCGATTGTGCCGGGGTTTGCGAGGGGGTGCGATACTGTACGACCGTTCAGGTGGGCGATACCGGATTCGAACCAGTGACATCCACGTTGTAAGCGTGGCGCTCTAACCAGCTGAGCTAATCGCCCGAGGTGACGTCCGCGGGGGGACGACTCTCGACTCTGGCCAAAGATAGATCGTAGCGGTGCCTCTTCGGGCGGTCAAGCGGCCTCCGAAGCGTGGCGTTACTTGCCTAAGTCCTCTCGGCGCAGTGACTTGGGGAAGTAATATCTGTATTGACAGGCCCGGGAAGCTGGCTATAATTAGCCCAGTTGGTAAGCTCGGCAACGTTGGAAGGTCCGGGCGAGCCTGCCGTTTGCGTCGAGCCTAGGGACGTAAAGGGTTTGCGGCATTCGCGAGCCCTGCGGCGAGATTCGAGGCCAGTTTTTCAAGGATGGTAGCCAAACATGAAAACCGTGTTTACAACCGGCGAAGCGGCCAAAATCTGCAAGGTCTCGCAACAGACCATCATTCGCTGTTTCGACTCCGGACAGTTGAAAGGATTCCGTGTCCCGGGGAGCCGGTTCCGCCGTATTCCCCGCGACCAGCTCTTCGCCTTCATGCGCGACAACGGCATCCCGACCGACGCCCTGGAAAGCGGGAAGCGGAAAGTGCTGATCGTTGACGACGACGGCGAATTGGTCGAGCTGATCACCGACGCCTTGGAGCGGGATGGGCGGTTCGAGACCCGCAGCGTCAACAATGGTTTTGACGCCGGCATGATGGTCAAGGAATATCGCCCCGACCTGATCGTTCTGGACGTCATGCTGCCCGACATCAACGGCAAGGAAGTCTGCCAGCGGGTCCGCAGCGACAAGAGCATGGACGATGTGCGGATCATCTGCATCTCGGGCATGGTCGAGGACGACAAGATCAGCGAGCTTCGCGAGGCTGGCGCCAACGACTTCCTCCACAAGCCGTTCGAGGTCGAGCGTCTGGTCGAGCGGATGTGCCAGCACTTGGACATCGAAGTTGTCGCCAGCGCCTAGCGGCGCCCACCGCTGAGAGCAGGATGCCATGATTGCGCGGGAGATTGTGCGCCGTGCCATACGTCGCGAAGATCCGCCCAGGCTCCCGTTTTGGCAGCACTGGAACCACAAGCTGCCCTGGGCGCCGGATGACGTCTGCAACATCTGGGAAATGGACCGCCAGCAGGCCGGCTGGTTCTTTGATACGCCGGGGCCCGACGACTGGCATTGCGGTTGGGCGGCGACCGACATAAAGAACATCGGGCAGGTGGTCGACCATCCGTTGCGCGAATGGTCGGACTTGGACCGCTATCGGCCGCCGGATCCGCGCAACCCGTTCTATTACGAGCGGCTCGGGCCGCTTCTGGATGAGGCGGGCGACCGGTACGTGGCGATTACCGCCCATTCGCTGTTGTTCTCGCGGCTGCACAAACTGCGGGGATTTGTTGAAACGATGGAGGATTTCTATCGTTCTCCCGACCGCGTCCATCGGGCGTTGGACATGATCGTGGACTTCAAGGTCCAGCAGTGCGACGAATTGCGTCGTCGATTCCCCGGGCGCGTGGATGCGCTTTTTGTGACCGACGATTGGGGAACCCAGCAAGGCGTCTTTGTCAGCCCAAAGATATTCGACGAATTCTTTGCGCCCAGATACCGCAAGATCTTCAATTTCATTCACGACTGCGGCTGGCATGTGATCCTGCACAGTTGCGGCCGGATCAATGCGTTTGTGCCCAGGCTGATCGAATTGGGCGTCGACGTGCTGAATATGCAGCAGACGCGGAACTATGGCCTCATCGAGTTTGGCGAGCAGTTCCGCGGCAAGGTCTGTTTTCTCGCCACAGTCGACATCCAGTCGACCTTGCCTCGGGGCGACGAAGAGCAGATTCGCGAAGAAGCCCGGCAGATCGTTCGTCATTGGAGCACGCCTCAGGGCGGGTTGATCGCCTTCGATTACGGCGATTGGCCGGCCATCAACGTGAAGCCGGAGAGCGTCGCCGCCATGGTCGACGAGTTTGTGAAACAGCAGCACTATTGGCGGGACGTTGCGGCGGGAAGCCCGTAGCCGGCCGTTTTTCTGTTATGCTGAAGCATAACCTACGCTGAGGCATAACCTACGACCACTGACAGACGGGTAAGCTGCGCTAACCCAAGGCATCCTTGCGGTCATGGAAGAGTCGCCTGCCACCGTCGACCAGCTTGCTCGTTTAGCCCAGTTGGAGTCCGAATTCCGGCGGACGCTGGAGGCCGAAAAGCTCGAAGCGATGGCTGAGTTCGCGGCCGGCGCCGGCCACGAGATCAACAACCCGCTGACGGTCATCTCAGGCCGCGCGCAACTGCTCCTGCGTGAAGAATGCGATCCCGAGCGGCGGCATGCCCTGACGCTGATCAGCGCCCAGGCGGTGCGGGTCTACGAGATGATCGCCGACATGATGCTCTTCGCACGCCCTCCACGGCCGGAACTTCAGCCAGTCGAACTGGTGAAACTGATCGACGACGTCGTCGCGGAGGCGCAGGCAGCGGCGTCAACGGCTTTCGCCCGGTCGAGCGCGGAACGGCACACGGAGATTCGCCGCACGGGTGAGCCCGGCCCGATCGTCGTCGAGGCCGATCCCGTGCAACTCAGCGTCGCGCTGCGAGCGATCCTGCAAAACGCGCTCGATGCGCTGGCTGGCGGCGGGCGCATCGAGATCAGCATCGCGCGTCCCATGGGCTCCGTCAGCGCTGATTCACCGCCGGAATCGGGCGAGGCCAGCATGCCCCCGGAAATCGTGCGTCCGAAATCCGAGATCCGAAATCCTGAGTTGCCACGCGAGGTGCTGATCCGCCTCCGCGACAACGGCCCGGGCATGACGCCTGAGGAGCGCCGCCACATCTTCGATCCGTTCTATTCCGCACGGCAGGCCGGCCGAGGACTTGGGCTCGGACTCTCGAAGGCCTGGCGAATCGTGACCAATCACGGCGGCCGGATCGACGTCGAGAGCCAGCCGGGTCGCGGCGCGACGTTCACCGTCGCGATTCCATCGCGAGCGAGCGGCTGACGAGCGGATCGCCAATGCAACAGGCATGGCCGTGTCGGGCTGCCGCGTCTCGGGAGTCCTTTCGCCAGGCAGAAGTCGACAGCCTAGTGTACTGTCTCAGAAATGACGGTCTGTATGTTGCATCATTCAGGACGAATGGGCGTCTTGCGTGGGCATAATTCGACGGCGAACATGCTTGCTGTCTCGCTGCGCTCGCTTAGACGCTGTTTCAATACCTGGATTTCAGTTGGACAAACCGGTTGGCGCAGAGAATCGCTGCGGCCAACTCATGAAAGGCTTGGAAGTGCGTCCCCCATCGCTCGTAACAAAGTTTCAGCCGACG
>JBDKUC010000252.1:0-14948 GCA_039679885.1 Thermoguttaceae bacterium
CAGCCGGGGGGGCGTGGAGCTTCTGATCGAGCTCGTCAATGTACTTGCCCAGCACCGATCGCAAGTCCTCCGGCAAGATCGGGTTCGCCTTGCTGATGCCGCGGGCGATCAGGTCGCCGGATCGCGATTCGAGGACGCTCTGCCGGGCCGGCTCGCAGAGCGTCACCACGAAGAAAGTGATGACGACGCAGTAGAGCAGGCCCTTGGCCAAGCCGAAAATCGCCCCGAGTTGGCGGTCAAAATCCTTCAGTTGCACGCGGTCAATGACGTTCTTGACCAGCCGGAAGACGATCCAGATGGCGGCGGCCGTGATGACGTAGAGAATCAGCATCGCGAGGAAATGGTTCCAGGTCTCCTCGTTGCTGATGTGGATGTACGGCGCGACGGCCGCGCTGCTATGAACGGCCACGGCGCCGCTGAGGACGACCGAGCAGAGCGAGGCCAGTTGCCAGGCCATGCCCTTCCAGACGCCGAACAGCACGGCCACAGCTAGCACCGCTAGCATCAGAACGTCATAGGGCGCGATCATGACGAGGGAGTATAGCCGGAAGCCGGCGCGGTGCGAAGGGCATTCGGAGGGACGCGGGGCGAGGGGCGAGGGGCGAGGGATTAGGGATTAGGGGTTAGGGATTAGGGGTTCGCGCAATGCAACCGGTATTGTTCGTTGCCGACGGTTTGGCTACAAGTTGCGACGGCGGCCGAGCGATTGCCGCCCTCTTGCGCTTGCATAGGAGCTTTGCCATGTTCCGAAGGGTCGTTGTCATCTCTGGAATTGCCGCAGCCATCGTTGCGATGGTTTGTCTATCGACCAGTGCCCGGTCGGACAATGCGGCCAGTGACAACAGCGCACCGTTCGACGAGATGAAGAAGACCTGCGAGGAAATCGTGACGCTCTTCAGCCGCGGCGACCCCAAGGTCTACGAATTGTTGAACGAGCACATGGCATCTCCGCCGCCGAGCGACGTCGATCAAGCCGCCAAGAACGTGCTTCAGTTGAAGTCGCTGCTTGCCTTGCAGGATCGCTTTGGCGCATACCTCGGATGCGAAGTGGCAAAAGAGAAGCACGCAAACCAGATGCTCTGCGAGTATGACTTCGTTGCGAAATACGAGAAGAACGTGGTCGTATGGACATGCATGCTCTATCGGCCTCACGACAAGTGGAAGATCCTCGCCTGCGTCTTTAGGGCCGACAGTGGGGCCGTTTCCTCCGTATTGAATTGACTCTGCCCCACGTCCCTCGCCCCTAACCCCTCGCCCCTAATCATGGCCGGATTCAAAACGCACATCACGGTTAGCAGTGTTCTCGGTGTCGGCTGCGGCGGCGCGGCGTACCTGATGTATGGTGTGCCGTGGCCGACGTGCCTGCTGGCCGGCGGATTGTGCAGCGTCTCGGGCATGTTGCCTGACATCGACAGCGATTCGAGCACGCCGCTGCACGAGAGCCTGGCCTTCGCCGCGGCGGTCGTGCCGATGATGCTCATGCATCGCTTCCGGCATCTCGGTCTGTCGCCTGAGCTGATGATTCTGGCCGGGGCAGGGGCCTATCTGCTGATTCGCTTCGGGCTCGGCACGCTCCTGAAACGCTACACGGTTCATCGCGGCATGTTCCACAGCCTGCCGGCCGCGGCGATCTTCGGCGAAATCGCCTATCTGCTGTCGTCCGGCGAGGACTGGCGTCTGCGGGCGTTCACGGCCGGCGCGGTCGTGTTGGGCTATGTCTCGCACCTGCTGCTCGACGAAATCTACAGCGTCTCGTGGAAGCACGGCCCGCGGCTGAAGAGCTCCTTTGGCACGGCGATGAAGCTGTTCGGTCCAAGCTGGCTGGGCAACACGTCCGCCTACGTGAAGCTTCTTCTCTTGGCCGCGGTGATCCTCTTGGAGCCGGTTGGGTTGCAGACGCCGTCCCAGCCCGGCAATCCTGGTTCGGGCCGGCAAACGGCCACGCGGCTGATCGACAGCATTTTGCACCGGTGAGGGTCTTGGGTCGTAGGTCTTGGGTCTTGGGTCTTAGGTCTTAGGTCTTAGGTCTTGGGATTTGGGATTTGGGATTTGGGATTTGGGATTTGGGATTTGGGATTTAGGACTTGGGATTTAGGACTTGGGATTGGGGTCTCGGGACTCCGTTGGCGATAATCCAGAACCCCGAACCCCGAAGCTAAGCCCTACTCTCGACCACGAGCGTCACCGGGCCGTCGTTGACGAGCTCGACTTCCATTTGCTGCCGGAATCGGCCGGTGGCGACCGTCACGCCTTGCTGGGCGACCGTGTGGACAAAGGCCTCGTAGAGTCTTTCGGCCATGTCGGGCGGCGCGGCGGCAGTGAAGTCGGGCCGGCGGCCGTGGCGGCAATCGCCCAGCAGCGTGAACTGGCTGACGACCAGCATCGACCCAGCAATGTCGGCCAGCGATCGGTTCATCTTGCCCTCGGCGTCCTCGAAGATTCGCAGGCTGGCGATCTTCTTGGCCAGCCAATCGACATCGGCTTTCGTGTCCTGGTGGCCCACGCCGAGCAGGACGAGCATCCCCTGGTCGATGCGGCCACAGACTTCGCCGGCCACGGTGACCGACGCGCGACGGACTCGTTGGATGCAGGCTCGCATGGAGGAGGGATTTTGGGGCCGGGGATTTAGGGATTTAGGGATCGGTGCTTGGGGACTGGGGATTAGTCGCTTGGGTTTCGGGAAGAATGCCGGAGAAATCAACTTAGAATATTCCCGCGTTGGGCACAATTGCCCTTCAGCAGGTGGCGGGCTAGGGCGTAAAATGCCGTTGGGCCTTGGTCTCCTCTTCGTTTCCGGAGCGGGTCAGGGGCCGCGTCAAAATAACACTCCAGTAATACTCAGACATTCACGGAACACTAATCACCACTGATCTTCGCTAATTTTCACTGATTAGCGTAGATCAGCGGAGATTAGTGTTCCCAAAAAAGCTGATCAAGTTATTCTGACGCGACGCCTAAGGGTAAGGCCGTTCACAACATGATTTGCCTCGAAGATGCGGCCTGCCGTCGCACAGCTTGATGATGCCAACCGCGAAACCTCTGATTGCGATTACGATGGGCGATCCGGCCGGAATTGGGCCGGAGATTATTGCCGGCGCCTGGCCGGAAACGGTCGTTCACGACTGGTGCCGGCCCTTGGTCATCGGCCATCCCGAGATCCTCCGCCGGGCGGTCGAGCTCTGGGGCACCGGCGTCCGGGTTGAGGAGATCGATCGGCCCGAGGCAGCTCGCCCGTCGGCCGACGTGATCCCGTGCCTTGCGTGCGGCTCGGACGACGTGCTCGGCGTTCGGCCGGGCGAGCTGGACGCCCGGGCGGGCCAGGCCGCCTACGACGCCATCCTGGCCGCCACGGACCTGGCGATGGCTGGCCGCGTGGACGCCATCACGACGGCCCCGCTGCAGAAAGAGGCCCTGCACCGCGCGGGCCACGACTATCCCGGCCACACCGAGCTGTTGGCCCACGTCTGCGGCGTCGACGACTATGCGATGATGCTCTATCTCGGGCCGAGCGAGGACCTGTTGCCGCCCGCTGGTCTGGCCGTCGTTCACGTGACGCTGCACACGGCGATGCGGAACGTTTTCGGCCTATTGACCGTCGAGGCCATTTTGGCCAAGGCCCGGCTCGCCGATCGATTCATGCTGCGTCTGATGCCGCATCAAGCGGCGACCGACGCGAGGAACAGAGCCGCGACCGGTGGCAGACATAAAGCCGCGACCGGTGGTCGCGCCGGCTGCGAGGACGCTGCATCGCGGCCGCGGATCGGCGTCTGCGCGTTGAACCCGCATGCGGGCGAAGGCGGGCTGTTTGGCGACGAGGAAGTGTCGATCATCCGGCCGGCGGTCGAGCAAGGCATCGCGGAGGGCTTGCGGTTGGAAGGCCCGCTGCCAGTCGACACGCTGATGGTCCAGGCCCGCGACGGCCGCTTCGACGCCGTCGTGGCCATGTATCATGACCAGGGGCACATCGCCTTGAAGCTCTTGGGCATGCACCGGGCGGTGAACGTGACCCTTGGGCTGCCGATCATCCGCACCAGCGTCGCCCACGGCACGGCTTTCGACATCGCCTGGCAGCGCCGCGCCGAGACCGGCAGCCTGATCGAGGCCCTGCGGGTGGCCAGCCGCATGGCCGTGGTGAAGCGGGAAGAAGGATGAACTTCCTCGTCCCCGCGTTGTTCCACCGAGCGGTCTCACGCAAAGGCGCTAAGGCGCAAAGGGATTGAGCGAAACCTCTGCGACTTAGCGACTTTGCGTGAGAGTTATCCCTCGTTCCCATGCTCCCGCGTGGGAACGCACTCCGATCCGACGCTCTGCGTCGTCCGGCGGCGGAGCCCCTGCCCTGCCCCCGGTAATCGCCTTTCGAGCCGATTCTCGGGCTCTCGGCGCCGTGGGCGTTATAGCGCCGGATATTCCACGCTCATGCCTCAGGGCCGGGCTTGCCGGCCTCGCGGTCCTTCGTCTAAGATAGGGCCGCGGGGTATCCAACCATCACGAAGGGGAGTGTTATGCAGTTGCAGCCAGTTCAGGATTACAGCGGCGCGAACTATCCAACCCTGAGCGAATACTTCCAAGGCACGGGCAAGCCGCGCCGGTTCGTGGCCTGGAAGCTGGCCGTCGCCCTGGCCGCGCTGGCCACGATGTTGAGCGGGTGCGACTAGCCGATGGACATCATCCTCCATCTGACCCGCGGCTGCCAACTTGATTGCACCTACTGTTATGGCGGGCGCAAACAGGATTGCGCGATGTCGTGGGACGTCGCTCGGCGGGCGATCGACATGCTGTTTGCCGCCGAGCCGAGCAATCCGCCGGGGCAGATTCGCTTCTTCGGCGGCGAGCCTCTCTTGGAACTGCCGCTGCTCAAGCGTTGCGTCGACTATGCCAAAGCTCAGCGGGAGCGGACCGGAAAGCCGTTTCGGCTAGGAATGACCACCAATGGGCTCGCCGTGGACGACGAGCTGGCCGCCTACCTGAAGCAGGAAAGTGTTGAGCCGACGCTGTCGATGGACGGTGTGGCCGAGGCGCAAGATGCATGCCGCCGCTATGCTGGTGGGCGGTCGAGCTTCGCCGACACGGAACGCGCGCTTTCGTCGCTCTTGAGGCAGTTCCCGAACCTGACAGTGTGCGCCGTGGTTAGCCCGGCGAACGTCGAACACCTGCCGGCCAGCCTCGACTACTTTCTTGCTCAGGGTGTGCGGCGGATCGTGCTCAATCCGGATTTTTTCGGCGAGTGGGACGATCCGCATCTGGAGGCGTGGCGCCGCGGCTACGAGTGCGCGGCCCAGCAACTGGTCGAGGAGTTCCGAGCCGGCCGGCCGCTGCACATCAACGTGCTGAGCGCGAAAATCATCACGCACCTGAAGGGCGGCTACGAGCCGTGCGACTGCTGCGATTTCGGCCAGCGCGAGGTTGCCGTGGCCCCGAGCGGCAACCTTTATCCATGCCAGAGGCTCGTACGGGAGGACGTGGGCGGTTTCGGGTTGATTGGCACCGTGTTCTCCGGACGCTCTGCGCAGAGTTGCCGCGACCTCGGCTCGCCGCGTGAAGAGCCGAGCCCCGAATGCCTGGGCTGCTCGCTGCGGCGACGGTGTCGCAACTGGTGCTCGTGCGTGAATCATCGGCTGACCGGCGGCTTCCGGCACACTGGACCGCTGGTCTGCTTCCACGAGCGAATGGCGATCGAGCTGGCCGACCGTGCGGCGTCGCAGTTGTTCGCCGAGAAGAACGAGACGTTCTTGGACGCATTCTACATGCTGCGGGAAAGCAGCCCGGAATGGGTCTGACAAGCGGAGGCTTCGTTTGGCGGCGCGACATCGCGTCCCCTCCCCTGCCCTGATGCGTGTCCCTCTGACGGCGCTGCGCCGTCAAAACGATGTCACGCGGAAGAGCCGGTTGGCTACGCAAAGCCGCTTCGGTTCTGACGCCCCTCCCCTGCCCTGCTCGCCGCGGAAGTTCTCTGCACGGATCGAGCCGGACTGGGCGTTAGAAAGGTAGGCGTGGGGCTGTCCCGGTTGGGCGGCCAGAGCGGTACGGTTTTTCCGAAAATAACGGTTTTGCGGTCGATCGGTTGACTCACCACCCCAGCCCGCCCAGTTTGCAGCGGCTCGCTTCTCCAGATTGCCAGCGGCCGGCATTGGGTTTGCGGCTGGGGCTAGCGTGGAATACAATTCAGCGGCATTAAGACAAGGCGTCCCACCATAATTTGATTTTGGCGGTTACGGTCGAGGCTGCCCTGCGGGCGGACCGCGACGGCCGCTTCGACGAGTGCCACGCGGAGCGTGACACCGGATCTTTGACGAGTATCCCCCGAGGCGAAGGAATCCTATGCTAGCAGAGTGCCTGACGACGACAGCCAGCCGCCAAGCAACCTTGACCCTGGGCGCGCCGCCGATCGCGACGACGAGCCAGCGAGTGCTCTCGCTGGATGTTCTGCGCGGCTTCACCATGCTCTGGATCGTCGGCGGGGCCGAGTTGGTCATCAACGCGGCGAAGTGCCTCTGCGGGCCGGCCTGTGAGGTCTATCCCCCGTTCATCGCCGGGTTGACGCGGCAGCTCGATCATCCCGAATGGGAAGGCTTCGTCGCCTGGGACCTGATCATGCCGCTGTTCCTGTTCGTCGTTGGGGCCGCCCTGCCCTGGGCGATGGCGAAGCGGGCGCAGCCCGGCCAGCCGAAGGCGACGACCTACTGGCGCATTGCGCGACGGGTGGCGGTCCTCTGGGTGTTGGGCATGTTGGTCCAGGAGGTCCGTTATCAGCCCGACACGATGGAGGTGTACAGCAACACGCTCCAGGCGATCGCCGTCGGATACTTGGTCACGTCCTTGGCCCTGCTTCACTTGTCCATTCGAGGTCAGATCGGTCTCTTGGTCGGCATGGTGCTGGGCTACGGCGCCTTGCTCATGTTCGCACCATTCCCAGGCTACGCCGGGGGGACGTTGGAGGCGGACGCGAACTTCCCCCTCTGGATCGACCAACTCGTGTTGGGGAACTGCCGCCGGAATCACGCGTTTACCTGGGTTGTCAGCAGCATCGGATTCTCAGCCAGCGTGCTCATCGGCGCGATGGCTGGCCACGTGCTCCGACGCCCGACGACGGCCACGCGGAAGGTGCTGTCCTTTGTGGCCATCGGCGTGCCGCTTGCCGCGGCCGGATGGCTTTGGAGTTATTGGCTGCCCATCAACCGGCATCTTTGGACGAGCTCGATGATCCTCTGGGCGGGCGGATGGAGCTTCATCATCCTGGCCGTGTCTTACGCCGTTCTCGACGGCATGGGCTTTCGCCGCTGGGCGTTCCCGTTCACCATCATTGGCGCCAACGCTCTGCTGGCCTACTCGCTCGATCCGCTGATCGAGATTTGGAACCGCCCCTTGATGCGGTCGATCGCCGACTGCACCCCGTGGGACTGGCCTAGCCCGGCGATCAAGCTGGGCGCCGCGATCATCGAGGTCGGCGGCCTCTGGCTGATCTGCTGGGTGCTCTACCGGCGTCGGATCTTCCTCCGGGCGTAGGCGTGCAACCTGCCAAACCGCGTTTTCCGGCGCAACCGCGCCAGGGCGGCCCCGGTCGGCGCATTTCCATGCCCTCGGGATCGAGGCAATGGATGGCGGCGGCCGATGGCAACTCTAGTGATTGCCGCTGCCGGGACGTCGGATGCCGCCGTGGCCGGCAGGGATCGTCAATCGGGCGGGAGGACTGCAGCCGCAGGCGTTTGTAGTGCCGCCTTTAGGCGGAAAACGACCGGCTACAGCCGGAATTACGGACGACTTTGCAGTTCTCCTGACCGATCCGGGCTTCACTTTGTCGGCATCAGTATTATACTGATAGCAATGCGTGTGCCACTTCTGACGGTGGCGCCGTGGGGGCACGCGTTCAGGTCTTGCCGTGAGCGATCATTCTCTGCACTGCGATGTCGAGCCGTGGGCCGCGACGCGGCGGCGGTTCTTGCAGACCGCGGCCGCCGGCCTCGGGGTTTCCGCCCTGCTATGCGAACCGGTGTTCGCTGCGCAGACGGTTCCGCCGAAGACAAAACCGCGGCGGCGACCGACGGCCGTCATTTACGATGACATCTCCCGCTGCCACGTTCCGGGGCGGCGCAGGTATGAGTGCCCGCAGCGCTACGACGCGGTGTTGCAATCGCTGAGCAAGAGCACGTACTTTCCGGGCTTGCGGACCGTTCAACCGCGTGCGGCGACCGATGACGAGATCCTCGCCTGCCACACCGGCGCCTACTTGGCGAAGGTTCGCAAAGAGATTGAAGCCGGGGCGAAGAGGCTTAGCACGGGCGATACGTTCCTCTGTCATGATTCGTTGAAGGCGGCGGACTACGCGGCCGGCGCGGCCTGCGTCGGTGTTGAAACGGTCGTGTCGGGCAAAGCTCGCAACGCGTTCAGCGTCATCCGTCCGCCGGGACATCACGCGACGGCGGATCGCGGGATGGGCTTTTGCATCTTCAACAACGCGGCCATCGCCACTCGGCACGCGCAGCGCAAACTGGGCGTTGGCAAGGTGCTCATCGTTGACTGGGACGTGCATCACGGCAACGGCACGCAGAGCATCTTCTACGAGGATGACTCGGTATTCTACTTCAGCACGCACCAAAGCCCGTGGTATCCGTGGACCGGCACGAAGGACGAGACCGGGCACGGCAGAGGGCTAGGGACGACGCTCAACTGCCCGCTGAGCAAAGGCGCCGGTCGCAAGGAATTCTTCGCCGCGTTCGAGCACTGTTTGGGCCCGGCCGTTGATCGATTCAAGCCGGAACTGGTGATCATCTCCGCCGGCTTCGACGCCCGGCACGGCGATCCGCTGGGCCGCTTGGAACTCACCGATCGCGATTACATCGATCTGACGGGCCTGGTGATGGAGATGACGCAGCATCACGCAGGCGGGCGGTTGGTTTCGATCTTGGAAGGCGGATATTGCCTGACCGGCTTGGCCAGCGCCGCAGCCGCTCATTGCGGCCGGCTGCAGCAGGCGTAGCCTGCAGGTATTTCTCACCAAGGCGTAGGGTGGGTCAAGCAAACCAAGTCGCCGGTGGGGCTTCCGTCGCGGCAACTCGTTCTGCAAATCGACAGAGTGCAAATCACCGTTGATTGGTTTGCGAAGCCCCACCATGTATTTGCAACGTCGACCCACCCTACGGTGAGAATTGCGGGTTAGCATAACGCTCGGCCTGTCCATCACCGCATTGCTGCTGCGATGCGAGCTATGCTGAAGCATAACCCACGAGTTGCGAGTTGAGACGAACAGGAGTGTCCGTCCTCCGGCTCTGGCGATTACGAGCCGATGGCCGAGTCGACGCCGGCGCGGCGCATGCGGTTCCGGGCGCGACTGAGAATGGGCCCGATGCTGTTCTCGGGCATTCCGACCACGACGCTGATGTCGCGGTAACTCTTGCCTTCGAGATGATACATGCGGACGACCTGCGCCTCGGTGCCCGCCAGCCCACGCAGGAGTTGCTCGACTTCGTCCTGGTTGCCGAGCCGTTCTTCGGCTGTTGGATGAGGATCGGGGATTCCCTGGGCGGCGTGTGTCGTGGTCTCTTCGCCGAGTCGGGCGGCCGACATGCGGGCGAGCAACTCTTTCACGGCGATTCGTCGGGCGACCACCGTCAGGTAGGTGGCCAGGCTGCTGCGGCCTCGGAAGTTGCGCAGGACCCCCAAGTCGTTGCGGACCATGCCAAGAAAGATTTCCGAGCAGAGATCGTCCCGGTCGGCTGCGGAGAGACGGATGCTGCGAGCCCGAGCAGTGTGGTTCACGACATGGACGACCAGACCGATAAAACGGTCAACGAAGTCTTCCCACGCCCTCGGCTTCCGTTGCAGGCAGCGTTCCAGCAGGTTTCGGTCAATCTCGGAGAGTGCCACGCTCTGTCCTCGTATCGTTCTTAAGGAAAAAAGGGCAAGAGGACTAAGTTGGGTGACAAGTCGCACTTACCCTTCGATTGTAATTCCAAGCTACCGAAGAAACAAGGCTGTTCGGCGGGGTGCAGACCGCCCGCAAAGTCGCTCTGTAGTCTTCACGCTTCGCGTGAAGCCGGGGGCACACGCAGGCCGCATCGTGTCCATTTCCTCACGCGGAGCGTAAGGAGTCCCTTGGGGGGTGTAGGACGACTGCAAAATGCTTCATTTAGCCCCTATTTGCCGTGAAACGCCGTCTAAAGGCGGAGCGATGAACGACTAGGCAAACGGCATGCCGTCGGCGCTACTCGCGAGTCCCGACTTGCCACTGGGCCGCGTCGAGCCAGGTCCGCCAGCTTTCGTACTTCGGATCGTCGAGCTTCATCAGCAGGAGCGGATTGCGTTTGGGGCGCACGGGGCGGTGGACCAGCTTCATCCGGGCTTCGTGCGGTGTGCGACCGCCCTTCTTCGCATTGCAGGGCATGCAGGCGCAGACGACGTTCTCCCAGGTGGTCTGGCCTCCACGGCTCCGAGGAACGACGTGGTCGATGCTGAGAAGTTGCGTGGAGAAATGGCGGCCGCAGTATTGGCAGATGTGGCCGTCGCGTGCTAGCACGTTCCGTCGATTCAGGTGCAGCTTCTGTTTCGGCAGCCGATCGAATCGCAGCAGGCGGATGACGCGAGGCACCTGAATCTCGAAGGTGACCGAGCGGATCCAGTCGTCGCCAGGCTTCTTTGCACTGGCGCGCAATTCGCTTATGTCACGCCACGATTCGAAGGAATAGGTGGCGAACTGGCCTCCGTCGAATTGGATCACCTCGGCCAGTTCGCGGCATAGCAAGCCGAAGGCGCGGCGGACGTTCACGACATGGACGGCCATGTAGAGTCGGTTGAGCACCAAGACGCTGCAAGAGAGCGCGGCGCCGGGGGGGGACGGGGGGGATTGCGGGGCAACAGCACCCCTTCGCCGCAGGCTGTGCGCCCGGGCCGAATGCCCATCGACGGCTTGAGGAGAGCCACTCACGTGCAACCCCTCACGAGGATCGTTGCGCCGTGCGCCATGAGTCCTTCGGACGCAAGGCCCTGTCTTGCCCGTCACGCTCCGCGCGGCGAGCGTCTCGTCGCGCGGAGGCCGCGCGAGAAGAGCAACAAGACTATTGTAGACGTTTTTGCGGAGGCACGCCAGCAGCGGCAATTGAGGTGCGCGTCAGTGGGCGGAATTTGACCAGGGGTCGGCTTGTCGGCCCCGCGCTTTCGCATTAGGATGATTGATGTCGGGTGTGGGAGCCATTCTCACGGAAATCGGCCAGATGGCCAAGTGACAGCGGGGAGCGGACCCATGATTCGGTACTCGTGCGACCTGTGCAAGCGGCAGATCGATTCTCAAGACGATCTCCGTTACGTCGTCAAGATGGAGATCTATGCCGCGTTCGATCCGGCCGCGGCTGATGCGGAGGAGGACGACCGCGACCATCTCGAGGAAATCCAAGATATTCTCGAAGGCCTCGAAGACTCGGCCAGCGAGGAAATCGGTGACGACGTCTATCAACAATTGCGGTTCGATCTCTGTCCAGAGTGCCGCAAGAAGTTCATCAAGAACCCGTTAGGGCGGAAGACGGCCAAGGTGTTCGGCTTCAGCGCTAACTGATGTGCCGTTCGCGTACTTTTGGCGGCCCGCAATCGTCACGCCGTCTGTGGCGGGCGATGGTTCTGTTGATTGTGTTGCTGCTGTCCGTCGGTCTACGGCAGTGGCGGTCTGATTCGTTTCACTCGCCGCCGCCTTCGGCGATCGCAGCGGGGCTTTATCACGTCGCGCGCGTCGTCGACGGCGACACGCTTCTGCTTTCGGATCCGCATGCGCGGATTCGTTTGATCGGCGCCGACGCGCCGGAGACCGTAAAGCCGAATTGGCCGATCGAGCCCTGGGGGCCCGAGGCCTCGCAGTTCACCAAGCGGTTCGTCGCCGGCGGCGAAGTGCGGTTGGAATTCGATGGTTCGCCGCGCGACAAGTACGGCCGGATCCTCGCTTATGTCTGGGTTGGCCGGCGGATGCTCAATGAGGAACTGATTCGCGCCGGCCTGGCGCGGGCGGAGATGCAGTACTCGTATTCGGAGCGGATCAAGGCCCGCTTCCGCCTCGCCGAGTCGGAGGCCCGCCACGCCCATCGCGGCATCTGGTCGCGGGCCCGTGGCGGCCCGCCCTGACGAGGGCCGTGCGGCGCTTGCGGCCTCGGAGACGCCCAGCTAAACTACAGCGGTTGAAGGGCATTTCTCGAGCGACCTTGGGATGACGATGGGCGGCAGGATTCTTCGAGTTTCGGCGTTCGCGTTCTTGATGCTTCTCCCGGCGCTGGCCGAGGCCGCACGGCCTCCGCAGAACGGCCGAAAGCCGGTCAAAGTCGCTGCAACCGTTCAGGATTATCCGTCGCGCAACTTTCTGATTCATACCGATCTGTCGAAGGCCGAAGCGAACGACCTAAAGCAACGGCTGGAAGCGATGCTGCACATGATCTCCAGCTATTGGGGAACACCGTCGAAAGGCGTCATCGAAATCTGCGTCGTCAAGGATCTGGCGAACTGGCCGCCGGAGTACCAGGCCAAGATGGAGCCGCGGGGAATCGCCAAGATTCAGGAGGGCGCCGGCGTTTGCATCGGCCGCACGGCGACGCGCGGCCGAATGTGGGTCGGCAAGGCCTACGTCTACGCGGCCGCCGAACATCGGGGAGATAAAGGCGTCCCGCTTCACGAGTCCGTCCACGGCTACTGCGACCAGGCGTTCGGCCGATGCGGCCCTCGATGGTACGCGGAAGGCATGGCGGAAATGGGCCACTACTGGGTCGCCGGCGTCCGAGGCGTGAACACCTTGCCGCATGTGCTGAAGTACCTTCGCACGTGCGAACCGCGAAAGCTCGAAAGCCTGATCGTCAGCGACGACCAGCTCGGCGGCAAGTGGGAAGACTACTGCTGGTGGTGGTTTCTTTGCTTCTTCCTCGACAACAACAACAACTACAGCGCGCAGTTCCGGGCCCTGGGCCGGCACATCCTGTCCGGCCAGAAGACGACGTTCCAGGAGGTCTTCGGCGCCCAGGCGAAGGAGATGGATTTCGAGTTTCGCTTTGCGCTGCAGCACCTGGAACAGGGCTTGCGCATCGACCTGCTCACTTGGGATTGGAAGCGGAAGTTTGTCAGCAACCTCACGCCGGGACAGCGGTTATCGGCGATCGTTCACGCCGACTACGGCTGGCAGCCTTCGAGCCTGACGGTCAAGGCGGGCACGACGTACGAGTATCGCGCCAAGGACACCTGGTCGGCCGGCAAGGATGCGAAATCCGTCGACGCCGACGGCGCCGCGAACGGCCGCGGCCGTCTGGTCGGAGTGCTCATGAAAGACTACCAACTGAGCGAGGAGTTCGAGTTGGGCAAATCCGGTTCGTTCACGCCGGCCATCGATGGCGATCTCTATCTCCGCTGCCGCGCGCCTTGGGCGAAGATCAGCGGGAACTCCGGCAGAATGACCGTCTATCTGCGTCGCAAGCCGGCCGAAGCGAAGACGGGCGACGGGAAGTAGCGGCGTGCCGGAGGTGGCTACGTGCCGCTCTTAGGTTCGTGCGTCGTCACGGCCGAGTCGTCGAGCGAAGGCGGAATGCGGAGCAGCGAACGGCAGAGATCGAGGACCAGGCCCACGAGCAGGAAGAGCACGTACCCGATGACGGGCAAGAAGGCGGACCAACGCAGACAGGCGCCGGCGGCCCCGGCCGTGCCGCTGGCGATTCGGAGCCCGTTCTCGCCGGAAAAGCAGGCCCCGCAGGCGTAGCCGTAAAGCAAGACGCCGCAGATCACTCCGGCGCCAAAGGCCACCGGCACGAGCTGGACGAACGCCTTGAGTAGAAAGCTAAGGACGCCGATGGCCTGCTGTCCAACGCTGCCGCCGCGTTCGATCGAGATGCCGAGCGCCGTGGGGTTGATGGCGATGGCGGCGAGAAAACCACAAATCAAGCAAACCGTGATTCCGAACAGTACCAGCGGGTAATGGCCCGTGACCACGGCTAGGCTCACGCTGATTACCAGGGCGGTGACGCCGCCGGCAAGGGCCAACAGGGCGACGCAATCAGGAACGACGGTCGAGCCAAGTTTGTCGCCGGGCGCGTGCCCGCTTTCATCGAGGGCCTCGCACAGCCTGCCAGCCACGTATTGCGCGGCCGCCAACATCACGATCAAGACGGCCGCCGGCAGGAGATGATCGAGTTCCCCCGTCTTGCTCGCCACAATGCCGGTGAACGCCGCGATGGCGACCATGGCGGCCAACAGCCCATAGGAGCCGCAGGCGCGGAACATCTTGGCGGTGGCCGCGATGAACTGGGCGTTGAAGTGCGGCCGCGCGGCGTCCAAGAGCGTGTCGAACAGATGACGCCGGGGCGCGGCCCCCTCCCCTGCCCCAATGACCGCCGGCGCGGGCTGCACCGCCTCGACAATCTTCACCGCCGAGCCGCCAGCCGCGGTTGGCTTTGCTTCTTCCTCGAACAGGCCACGCACGTTTCGAGCCAGCGACCACTCGGTCATCCCTTCACGCCAGACCAGGTCCTCGGGACGAAGCTCGCCGGCCGTGGCCAGCCGCTTCAGTTCCGCCGCCGATACTGGGCCCATCTGCTTGTTGTCCCGGGCGTAATACCATTCGACGGGCGTCATGGGAGGCTCCTTTTTCATCGGGTGCATGGATAGCGTTATTCTAACGCCCCCTCGCGCGGCACGCTATCCGGCGGGCGACCATTCACGGTCCGCCCGCCACTCTTCCGTTCCTCGCGCCTATGCCAAACCGGCATGAACAGGAGGAAACAGAGACAACAGAGAAGTGCTAATCCCCCACCGTTTTCTCTGTTCCCTCCTGTTCATGTCTTGGTGGCGTGTACTGTCTCAGAAATGACGGTCTGTATGTTGCATCATTCAGGACGAATGGGTGCCATGTCCCACGCTTGCGTGGGCATGACGGCGAACATGCTTGCTGTCTCGCTGCGCTCGCTTAGCAAGCATGGCACCCAAAAATCCCCGACAGACTG
>JBDKUC010000394.1:0-3491 GCA_039679885.1 Thermoguttaceae bacterium
CCGACGCTGGCGTCTTACAGTTGGGCCGCGGGCGAAAACTCGACGCTTTTCTTGACGGCCGGGCGAGTCTCTGCGCTTTCGGCATCCTCGGCTTGGTAGAGCGGCGTCGACAGGTATCGCTCGCCGAAGCTGGCAGCAACCGTGACGATGACCTTGCCGCGGTTCTCACGCTTGGCGGCCAGCCGGGCGGCAACGGCCACGTTCGCCCCAGTGCTGATCCCGGCCAGGATGCCCTCCTCGCGAGCCAGTCGGCGCGCCCAGAGAAACGCGTCCTCGTTCGTGACCGTCTCGACGCCGCTCAGCAGGCTGGTGTCGAGGTTCCGCGGGATGAACCCGGCCCCGAGGCCCTGGATCTTGTGCGGTCCCGGCTTGCCGCCCGAGATGACCGGCGAATCGGCCGGCTCGATGGCGACCGCGCGGACGTGCGGGTTCTTCGAGCGGAGATAGCGCGTCACGCCCGTAATCGTGCCGCCGGTGCCAACGCCAGCGGCGAACAGATCGACGCGGCCGTCGGTGTCATCCCAGATCTCCTTGCCGGTGGTCCGCTCGTGAACGGCCGGGTTGGCCGGGTTGTTGAACTGCTGAGGCATCCAACTGTGCGCGGTCGAGGCAGCCAACTCCTGGGCCTTGAGGATCGCGCCTTTCATGCCGTCCTTGGCCGGGGTGAGCACAACGTTGCCCCCCAACGCCCGCAGCATCCCGCGACGTTCGAGGCTCATCGACTCCGGCATCGTGAGCGTCAGGTGGTAGCCTTTGGTGGCGGCGACGAACGCCAGGGCGATGCCCGTGTTGCCACTGGTCGGCTCGATGATCTGCGTTTCCGGCCCCAACACGCCCGCCGCCTCGGCCTCCTCGATCATCGCCCGGCCAATGCGGTCCTTGACGCTGGAGTAAGGGTTGAAAAACTCGAGTTTCAGCAGGACCGTGGCCTGCCCGTCCGGGATCAACCGGTTAAGCTTCACCAGCGGCGTGTCGTAGGTCGTCTCCAGGATGTTCGCGTACGTGGTCTTGCGTGCCATGATGATTTCCTTTGAATCTGAGAGGCTTTTTGATCGTTCCCTCTCCAAAACGGAGAGGAGAGACAAACTCCTTAGAACTCATACTTGAGTTGCAGCCACCAGGCGCTGTTCGCCTCCGTGTTGGCCAGATTGCCGAAAACGCCGTAGCCGGCGACCAGCGTCGCGTGCTTACTGGCGATGTAGCCGACGTCCAGGGCGTGCCAGTTGTTCTCCGTACCGATGAGGCCGGGAATCTCACCGTCGAAGGGATTCGAGTGCTGCCGGAACTCATAGGCGAAGAGCCACTTGTCGAACGGCAGCACGGCCACGTTCCCCTCGAAGCTTGTCTGATACTCGTTGGCGAAACCGAGGAAGCCCAGGTCGGCGGCTTCGCTCTCTCGCAGCCCTGCGGTCAGGATCAGCGGCTTGCCGAAAAACGCCTTCGGCGCGGTCTTCGTGGCCGTCAGCGTGAAATCAACGCCGTTCTCGCGGGCGTACCCGATCCCATTCAGCGCGCCGCCCAGCTTCGTGTTGATATCACGAACTCCCTCGTTGGTTTTGAAATCGACGCCGGCCGTGATGGCGGGCAGCCACGGGTTGTCATTGAGGTTCTCCTTGACGAGGAGCCCACGAACATTGAAGTGATAGAGCCAAACGTCGCTCCGTTCGATGTCAACGGTCGTTGCCTGCTCGATGGCGGTCGGCAACGTGCCCAGGCCGAGTCGATCGGCGGCAAAGCCGAACTCGATCCGCCCCCAGACGTTCTCCGTGATCGTCAGGGCGTCCAAGTTCTTGCTCCCGAGGCCGACGTACGACGCCGCGACGGCCGGCTTGCCGAACACCTGATCCTCGCCGGCCGGGTTCACGAGGTACGCCATCGGCGTGATGGCCCCGCCGCCGACGCCTTCAATCGTATGAAACGGCAGCGGCGGTTTCTTCTCCGCAGCGGCATCCTGCCCGCAGGCAATCGCCGAGATACAGATCAGTTGCACAGTAATCATGCATACCAACCGGCTTACAATGGTCTTCATGTCGTCCCCCTTTGCGTCTCGTCATTCGTCACATTTTCCGGCCTCCCGGCCGAGCCTGATTACTATCTTCGGGAGCGATAGCATTGTACCTTTATCATCTTTCTAATCAATAGCCTTAAAGACTACTCGCTCGCTGATGTTTTTCAGCGAAACCGGTTCGCGGGACGAGGAAAAAGTGGGGCCAAGAAGAGCCGTCTCGCGGCCCCGCTACTGAACGGACAGGCGGCGTCGGTCGCGGACGCGATCTATTCTGAACGCGATCAACAGGCGGCCCAATTCGCTGGTGCGGATGGCAGCCAGCAAGAGGGAAGGGGGGCGCGCTTTAATGGGCGGCTGCCACGCCCACGCTTGTGGTGGGCATGAGGGAGTGGCAGGCACGCTTGCTGTCTCGCTGCGATCGCTTAGCTAGCATGGCACCGATAGCCATCAGCGCGAGACGCTCTGCTAGCCGGCCTTCTGGCGGAGCTTGGCAGCGACGGCCGGGAACCGTGGGGCGGGGATGACGTGGCGGCGAGGAACACCCATCGGGCCAACGGCCCCGTCCAGCGACGCGTCCCAGCAATGCGACTCGATCCGGTCCAGAATCTGTTCGGCCAGCGCGAGGGCGTCCCGACCGGCCTCGCCATTGACGCGGGGCTCCCGCCGCGTGCGGACCGCTTCCAGAAAATCCTCTTGCTCCAACGCCAGCGCGTCGATCGCGTCGAACGCGAGCGTCTGCTTGGGCAGATGTTCTTCGGCAAAGTGCTGACGATAGTAGTCCACTTGCTTGGCCGCCAACAGGTCCACGTCGAACTGCCGCCGACGAAGCGTCTCGCTGGGCCGGACCAACGTGGCCGTTCGGGCCGCAAAATCGACGGCCGCAAAACCGTCGGCCGACCAGACCTGCATCCGGCGCACCTGCTCGTAGCTCACCCGCGACGCCGACAACGTGGCGACGCACCCGCATTCGAACTCGAGCCGCGCGTTCGCCACGTCCTCATGGCCGCCGAGGACCGAAAAGCCCAGGGCGTCGACCTTCCGCACGGGGCTGCGCACCATCGACAGCACCAAGTCGATGTCATGAATCATCACATCGAGGACGACGCCAACGTCGGTCGAGCGGAACGTGAACCCGCTCGTCCGGACGGCTTCGATATACTTAGGCGAGCGAATGGCCTTGGCGACGGCGTGAAACGCCGGGTTGAACCGCTCGACATGCCCGACCTGGAGGACGATGGCGTGCCGGCGGGCCAGCGCGACCAGCTCGTCGGCCTCCGGCCCCCGGGTGCAAACGGGCTTCTCGATCAGTAGATGGACGCCCGCGCTGAGGAACTCCTGGGCGATGCGGTAGTGCAAACTGGTCGGCGCGGCGATGACCGCCGCATCGAGCCGGCCGAGCAGTCCGCTGTAATCGGCGAGCCCTTCCGTCTTGCACTCGGCCGCCACGCGGTCACGATTGCCGGCCATCGGGTCGACGACCGCG
>JBDKUC010000133.1:0-36512 GCA_039679885.1 Thermoguttaceae bacterium
AAGACGAAGCTGCTTCGGCCCGGTATGACCTGCAAGCTGAAGCTCGTTCCCTATCGGAAAGCCGACGCGATTTGCGTCCCGCCGAAGGCCCTCATCACGGACGAAGAGGATGAGCACAAGCAGTCGGTGCAGGTCCTCGACAAGGACGGCAAGATCGCCACTCGGTCGGTCACCGTCGGCCGAAAGACCGACAAGGACGTCGAAATCCTCAAGGGACTGGAGGAGGGCGAGAAGGTCGTGCTGGAGCCGAAGACGGACGACAAGTCATGATTCACGCTCGTTGGTGGTGCCTCCTCGCCTTGACGATCCTGGGGCTGCCGGTCTTGGCCGACGAGCCGGCGGCCGCTCCGCCGACGGCGGCGGTCACCGGTCCGAAGCCAAAACCGATCGAGCCGCCAACGGCCAAAGAGATTCAGCGGTCGATCGACCGAGGCATCGAGTTTCTGCTGAAGCATCAGCATCGCGATGGCTCGTTCGGATCGGCCAACAGCAGCCGGCCCGACGAAGTCTACGCGCCGGCGCCGGGCGCACATCAAGGCTTCAAAGCGGCCGTTACGGCGATGTGCATTCAAGCCTTGATCGAGACCGGCGGCGATCGGGCGGAGGTCACCGCGGCGATCGATCGGGCCGAAGCCTGGCTCTTCGAGCACCTCCCGAAGGTTCGCCGCGCGACGCCGGATGCGTTCTACAACGTGTGGACGCACGCCTACAGCATCCAGTGCCTGGTGCGGATGTTGGATCGAAAGCCGGACGATGTCGAGCGACGGCGGCGGATTCGCAAACTGATCGACCAGCAGATTGACATGCTTGGCCGCTACGAGGTCGTCGATGGCGGCTGGGCCTACTACGACTTCAACGCCCACACGCAGAAGCCGAGCGGCTCGACGATCAGTTTTGTCACGGCGGCCGTGCTGGTGGCGTTGCATCAGGCCCGCGGGGCTGGGGTCGAGGTGCCGCAACGGCTAATCGACCGAGGCGTCGCGTCGATCCGCCGGCAGCGAAACCCGGACTTCTCGTATCTCTACGGCGCCCATCACACGTACCATCCGGCGCGTCCGATCGACCGGCCCGGCGGCAGCCTTGGCCGCTCGCAGGCGTGTAACCTGGCGACGCGGATTTGGGGCGACAAGCTCGTGACCGACGAGGTGCTCAAAACGTGGCTTGATCGCCTTTTTGCGCGAAACGTTTGGCTCGACATTGGCCGCAAGCGTCCGATCCCGCACGAGTCGTGGTTCCAGGTGGCCGGCTATTTCTACTATTTCGGCCACTACTACGCGGCGCTCTGCATCGAGCAATTGCCGGCGGCCGAACGGCCTCGATTCCAGGGCTATCTGGCCCACACGCTGCTTCGCGTTCAGGAGAAGGACGGTTCCTGGTGGGACTTCCCGCTCTACGACTATCATCAAGCATACGGGACTGCGTTCGCGATCATGTCGCTCGAGCGGACGCTGAAGAAAGTCCGCTGATTCGTGTGCTTTAGCGGTCGCTAAAGCGACCAACCGTTGTGAGCACCGCAATCCCTATCAAGGGCTGGTCGCTTCAGCGACCAGTAGCACTTTCAAGACGCTACGATCCGCGCTCGCGTCGCTTCTGATAGCGCTTATACGGAACCCCTTCGAGGAACGCATGGAGTTCGAGCGCGCGGCGCACGCCGACATCGAGCTCGACATCGACACGCGTGTGGGGATAATCGCGCCAATCGCGGCAGAGACCATGACGGACGCTCTGGCTGAGCGTGTAGCGATAGGCCAAACGGCATTGCTTCTCATCGCGGATGCAGCCGTCGAAGTAGTCCTCACCGCTTGGCTGGCCCCAGAAGGGCGAACGCCGCGCCGGCAGCAGGTCGTTGACGAGCTTAGCGACCGATCCGTGAATCCGCTGCATCATGACGCCGAAGTTCTGCCCGATCTTGCAGTAGCCGAGCGTGTGATAGTGATTCGGCGTCAATGAGGTCACCCACGGGGTGAATTGGGCCTGCTTCGTGTGGAACTCGAAGCGATCCCAGAAGATGGCTTTCGCTGCCTCAGTGACGAACGCACCGTAGCGGTCCCAACATCGGGCCGTAATGAAGTAGACCTGATTGTCGCGATACCAGTGCTCGAAACGGTGTTTTCCGTTGTAGGTCGATCCCCGACTGTGGCGAGTCTTGGATGTCCAGGTCGTTGCATGGACTCCTGCCGTGAGGTTAGGCGACTGGTCGCTGAAGCGACCAGCCCTCGGGAACACCGGAAAACATTCTAAGGAATGGTCGCTTTAGCGACCAGTAGCTCATCCCCTTCAGCGACCGATAGCCCCCCGGGGTCCCTAGTCGCAGCGGCGGGAATATGCCAAACTGAGCGGCTGCATAGTCTCCGCAAAACTCGCCATTCCACATCTCACCCGGGAGCAGATTTCATGCGACGCGCAAGCTGGGGATCCATGATGCTCGCTTTCGTTGTGCTGCTTCTCACATCGCTGGCCATGGCCGAGCGGCCGGCCGAGTCGCTTCACTACACGAGCATCCGTTCGCTGGCCGACCAGGTCACGATGGCCAAGCTCTCGAACGGTTTGACGGTGATCGTCCAGGAGAATCACGCCGCACCAGTGGCCACGGTCCGGTGCTTCGTCAAAAACACCGGCAGCGCCTACGAGGGGAAGAATCTTGGCGCCGGCGTGAGTCATGTGCTCGAGCACGTCGTCTCGGGCGGCACCACGACGCATCGCACCGAAAAGGAGATCCAGCGGATCATCAGCCGCTTTGGCGGGGCGACGAACGCCTTCACCTCGAACGACATGACGGCCTTCTACATCGACTGCCCCGCCAAGGACGCGGCGACCGCCATCGAGCTGGTGGCCGACGCGATGCAGCACGTCCAATTCGAGCCGCGTGAGTTCGAGCGGGAATTGAAGGTCGTCCGTCGCGAGCTGGCCGACAATGAAGTCGACCGTGGCCGAGCGCTGGCCACGCTCCTCAATGCGACCGTTTATACGACGCACCCCGCCCGATATCCGGTGATCGGCTATCTCGACATTCTGAACCGCACGACAAATCAGACGATCATCGACTTCTACCGCGAGCGCTACGTGCCTGAGAATCAGGTGTTTGTCGTCGTGGGGGATGTGGATGCCAAGAGCGTGCTCGACGACGTGGCGAAGCAGTACGCCGGCACGCCGCGCGGTCGAGAGACCTACATCCCGTTCGAGGACGAACCGCAGCAGCTTGCGCCGCGCGAGGCAGTCCGCGAGATGGACGGGGCCACGTACCAGTGGGCTTTGGCTTGGCCGACGGTGAAGCTCTCGAGCCCCGATCTGTACGCGTTGGACGTCGCGGCGTACATCCTCGGCGAGGGCGAAAGCTCGCGATTGGTCGAGCGGCTGCGGAACCAGCAGCGGCTGGTCCTCTCGATCGGTGCGATGAGCGATACGCCGCACTTCGTGGCCGGCATGTTCGCCGTGGCGGCCGTCTGCACGCCCGACACCTGGCAGAAGGCGTCCGACGCCGCGTTGACCGAGGTTTATCGGCTGCGGGATGAACCGGTCGGGCCCGCGGAGCTGGCGAAGGCCAAGAAACAAAAGCTGGCCGAACTCGTCTTTGCGCGGCAGACCGTTCAGCAAGCGGCCGATGGGCTAGGACGGAACTATATCGCGACGGCCGATCCGTTGTTCGACAAAGCCTATATCGACGGCATCAGCAACGTGACGGCCGAGCAGGTGCAAGACGTTGCGCGGCGATACCTCGCGCCGCAGCGGCTCAACCGCGTGATCATCGCGCCGCCCGAGCGCGGGGCGAAGCCGGCCGCCACAACCAGCAAGGCTGCGGAAGGCGAAACCCGGCTCCTACGCTTGCCCAATGGCCTTCGCGTGCTCCTGAAACGCGACTCCCATCTGCCGCTGGTCAACATGCAGGCCTTCGTGCTCGGCGGCTCGCTGGCCGATGACGAGAAGACGGCCGGCCGCGCCATGCTGGTCGCGGCGATGCTCGACCGAGGCACGCCCGACCACACGGCCGAGCAGATCGCCGACTATTTCGACTCGATCGGCGCGCAGATGAGCATGGAGGCGGGACGCTTTACATGTTACGGCAGCCTGACGACGCTCAAGAGCGATTTTCCTGCCGCTGCGGCCCTGTTCGCCGAGTGCTTCACGCGGCCGACATTTTCCGAAAAGGAGTTCGCGAAGATTCGGCAACGTGCCCTCGGCGCAATCGCCGCGCGGGCGGACGAGCCACAGGAGGAAGTCACGGAGTTCTTCTGCGACAATCTGCCGGCCAATTCGCCTTATCACATTGTCCAGGGCGGCAAGGCGGAAACCGTTCAGCGGCTGACGGCGGAGGACTTGAAAGCGTATCACGCCCGGTACTTCGTGCCGAACAACATGGTCGTGACCGTCTTTGGCGACATCGACCCCGATATGGCGATCGAACTGGTCAAGAAGGAGTTCGGCGGACTGAAGCCCGACCCCAAGTTCCAGCCGCCCGGCTTCGACCGCCCGAACGCAATCGCCGAGACGCTCGTGCGGCACAAGACCATCGGCCAGGAGACCGGCATCATCCGTTTCGGCTATCCGACCGCGAGCATCTTCCAGAAGGAGGACTACGCGGCGATGACGCTGCTGGACGCCGTCATGTCGGGCTACAGCAGCCCGAGCGGATGGCTGTTCGAGGAGCTTCGCGGCGAGGGGCTGGTCTATGCGGTCGACGCCGCGCAGATGACCGGTCCCGTCCCGGGCTATTTCATCATCGTTGCCCAAACGCGGCCGAACAAGGTCGATGAGGTCGTCTCAAGGATCGAGAAGAACGTCGAGCGGGCAAAAACGGGAAAAATCACCCCCGACGAGTTCCGCACGGCCGTCGACATGGTCATTTCCCTGCACGCCCAGCAGGACACGACCATGGCCGCACAGGCGAGGCAATCGGCGGTAGACGAGCTCTATGGTCTTGGTTACGATTATAGAAAGACGTTCGATGCGAGGATCCGGGCGGTCACGCTTGACGACGTGACGGCCGCGGCGAAGAAGTATTTGGGCCGGCCGCACCTGCTGGTTACGGCTTCGCCGGACGCCGCGAAACCAAAAACGGCCGCAGGCCCTTGACCGGCGATCGGACTTTTGCCGTCCTTCCTTCGATCTCAGACCCCTGGCTCCTGACCCCGATCGTGCTGCCCCGCATCATTGGCGAACACCCGCTGGCGAGAGACGCAAACGGGAAGCTGATTTCTCGGATTGCCACCGCGTTTCCCTATGCCAACACGATCGTCACCACGCCGGGCATCCATGCCACGCAGCGGGTAGCCTACATCGAGGCTCTCAGCCGCCAGCGGATAGAACGCGGACTGGGTTCCGTCAGCCGCGAGGAAGAGACCGCCGAATGGCAGAACTCGGTCGATCTGATCGTCGAGGACGACGCAATTCTCATCCGGCCCGACCCGAACAATATGCCGTTGGCCTTCCGGGCGGACGAAATGTTGCAGCAATTGGCGCCGAAGCACCGCGTGAAGTTCTTGCTCGTCCGCGACGAGCGAGTCCGCATGGCGATCAAGGAGCGGGGCGAGTGTTGGCGGATCAGCCCCCTGCCCAAAACGGCCGAGGAGATGCAGCGGATGATCATCTCCTCGAAGATCGGCATCCGCGGCAACGAACTCTATTACTACAGCAAGGCCACCGGCACGCGATTTCTCACTTGCGAGACCTTCGCCCAGCTCGGTTCGCTGGGCGAATCGGCCTTGCGGCAACATCTGGTTGAAATCCGCGAGTTTTCGGCCGGCATCAACCGCCAAGGCAATCCCGACGTGGCGTTCTTCATGGCCGGCGGCGGTTTCTCGAAAGCCGATTTCGCGCCGCACGATTTCACGGCGCTCGACGGCCAGACGCTGCGGCAGGTCTACGAAACGTTGCGGGACAAGTTCTGCAAAGCGGTCCCGCCGGACCTGCGGCAGGACAACGTCGAGCGGCTCGATTGGCGGAACCGGATGTACGCCGCGCTGATCGGCGAAGACGAGGTGACCGTCTCCGAGGAGTCGCTGCTGGGCCTCAGCTCGGAATTCTTCATGCAGATCGAGTGGCTGCCTGGCGGGCGAATCGAGGACGGCGAGTTGATCTTCGATCCCGCGTTCGAGCTGGCCGAGGAGACCGGCGATCCGCGGCTGCGGCGGCTGTGCGACGAAAAGTGCCGAGGGTTCATCTTCAATTTCGTCCGCGAGTATGCCGACCTGGAGTACGTCAACATCGGACGCGTTGTCGAGTCGCTCTCGCAGCGGGCGCATCGGTCCGGCCGCCGCGACGTCTACATCACGCAAGTCAAACAGCGCGGCATCTGCGAAGAGATCGTCAAGATCATCCGCATGCAGAAATGGGGCATCCGCGAGCACCTCGACGCCGGAAAAAAACTGCTCGACGCGATCATCCAATCGGAAGAGTACACCGAATACATCCTCGATCGACGGCTCGGATGCCGTCAGTTGGGAATGAACCTGCCGCCTCGCGTGACGGCGAAGCGGATTAGCGAGCGGTACACGGGGCCACGGCCGGACATGCGCGGCGCCGCGATCTGGTCGCCCTACTTCGAACGCGATTTCGTCCGGGGCATCGCCACCGACAAGATCCCGCCTCAGAAATTGGCCGACAGCGCCTTCGCGTCGCGATTGGCTCGGCTGCTGGGCCAAGCGGCCGCGCCCAACATCCTCGTGGGACGCTGCGACGAGCGGGGGCAGGTTGTCTTCGACGACGGCGACGAAGTGCTCGTCACCAACGCCAATGGCCTGCCGGTCGACATCGTCGTCGTCGATCAGATGGGTACCTTCGCGGACTACCGGACCGAGCTGCAGCACTTTGCGGCCGAGTACGCCGAGGTCGTGAACCGCCGACTGCCGTTTCTGGCCGATCCAGAGGATTTTCCCGCCATCTACATCGAGGCGTTCGTCAGTCGCCTGGTGAAGATCCAGCTCGAGTATCGCAAGCGGAAGAGGGCGTTCGACACCCTGTTCCGGCATCGGCCGCGGGACGAGGGGGGCAGCTTCGCCTATCGCTGGGAATGCGTGCTGGACCGGTTGCTCCGCCTATCGCCCGACGAGCTAGGCGAGCAAGTTCGGGCGTTCATCAAGGCGTAGCGCCCGCCGAGCGGTCCGCTCGGCATCCCGCAGTCGCGGCCGCTGTTTCTGTCAGGCCCCTGGTACTTTATGCGATTTTTTCGCCTTTCTTGTGGTTCCCCGCGGCGTCCCGCCACCCCTTGCCGAATCAGGCAATGGTCGGCCTGGTGATGAAACAGCCTAACTGGTATGGACTTTTCCACCAGACCTACTACATTGGCGGACGGCTACACTGTCTACCTTGAATCGGGCACCAATTGCATCGGAGGCAGCCGTGGGGCAAGCGGCGCTCATCCACCGTCGTGTCGACGGACCGTTGGGACACCGGGGCTGGCCGGCTCCACCCTCGGCGGAGGCCGGTTTGCTGGCTCAGGTTCTCCAGCGAGTTCGAGACCCTACGGCGATCACTGCCCTCGAGCCGCCCGCGGACGCGCCGCACATCGTTTATGGCAATCCGGCGTTCCTGCAGTTGCATCGTGCCGGCGGGCTGCTTGCTGAAGACCCGGTGAGCCTGAGCCTGATCGAAAGCCATCGCCACGAAGGCGTCTACTCGACCGATCTCCGCTGTTCTGACCCGGACGGGTCTCGCCGGGTGCTCCGCCTGCAAAGCGAACCGGTCACCGATGGTGCAAGCGCCACGCCGCATCGGATCGCCATCTTTCATGATGTCACGGCCGAGACGAACCTCGGAGACGCGCTGCGGCGCAATGAGCGGCTGGCGTGCGTGGGGCTGCTCGGGGCCGGAATCGCCCACGAACTCAACAATCCAATCGGCTCCGCGCTGGTTGCCGCGGAGACGGCTCTCAGCTTGAGCGACACGCCCGGCGCCGCCGAACAGCTTGGCGCCTGCCTGCGAAACGTCGTGGCATCGATGGACCGTTGCGGGCGGATCGTCCGCACGTTGCTGCGTTACACGAGGGAAGAGCCCACCGAACGCCAGGCGTGCAGCCTCAATGACGTTGTCGAGCAGGCCGTCGAACTGGCTCGGCCCTATGTCGAGTCCCGCAGCGGCACGCGTGTGCGCACGGAGCTCGAGCCGACCGTTCCCCTGGCCCCGATGAACCCGCTGGAGATCGAACTGGTATTGATCAACTTGATCCGCAACGCCGTCGAAGCGCGCCGCGACGAGGTCACAATCTCGATCCAAACCAAGTATGGCGACGGCCTGGTGCGGGCCATCGTAAGCGACGATGGCTGCGGCATGAACGAGGAGCAGTTGGCCCACGCCTTTGACCCGCTGTATACGACCCGGCGACAGGCCGGCGGCTCGGGGTTGGGCATGGGCATCGCCCAAGGAATTGTGCGTGCGCACAACGGACAGATTCGAATTGAAAGCCGGCTCGGCGCCGGCACCATCGTAACCGTAGAATTGCCTCTGGCATAAGGCCGTCGGGGGACGGCATAGGGTTGCGGTGGAACGAGGAGCGCGGAAAGGAAAACGTCGAATGGGCGCGGAGGAGTCTCGCACGCCTGCGGGTGGGCGTCGGCGGTCTCCTCCCTTGCAACGCCTGCTCGGGTCCAAGGAGTATGCAGACATAGGAGAAAACGGGTCCGATGGTTTCTGCAACGCCAACTGTCTATGTCGTGGATGACGATCCCCAAGTGTGCGAGTCGTTGAGCCTGATGCTTCGAGGAGTGGGCATCGAGCCGCAAACCTACCAATCGGCCGAGGCGTTCTTGGACGGCTGCCACGAGACGCCCGGCGCCCCGCGCTGCATGGTCCTGGACGTTCGAATGCCGGGGCTCAGCGGGTTGGGCCTCCAGCAAACGTTGGCCGCACAGGGCCGGCGAATCCCCATCATCATGATCTCCGGATGCGCCGACATTCCGATGGCCGTTCAGGCGATGAGCCAGGGAGCGATGGACTTTCTCGAAAAGCCCTTCAGCCGTCGAGCGCTGCTGAGCCGAATCCAGGAGGCCATCGACCAGGACGCCACGAATCAGCGGCAATCCAGCCGCAAAGCCGAGGTCGCCGAGCGAATCGGAACGCTCTCGGCCCGACAACGCGAGGTCTTGAGCCTCCTTGTCGAAGGCAAACACTCGAAGCAGATCGCCAGCGAGTTGAACATCGGCGAAAAAACGGTCGCGAAGCATCGCGCCGGCGTTCTGGAAAAGATGCAGGTCGACAGCGTTGTCGAACTGGTTCGACTGATGGCCGAGACCGGCGCCTGATGTTTGGCGGCGTCGCGGCGCGTAGCAAGCCGTAGGGTGGTTGCTTGCAGCCACGCGGTCTCTTCATTCTGAGAAGGAACCGTTAAGGCGTGCGTGCAAGCACGCACCCTTCGGTTGGCCGTGACAATACGCCTCTGCGCCTGGCTTGCCTGCCGTGTTGCCAGCGGCTATCATCGGCTTCATGACTGCGCAGAATAATCGGCGGGTGATCGAGATCAATCGAGGGGTGATCGGTCCGGCGGCGCCGCGGCCGAGCACGGTGCTGGTGCGGCAGTTGAGCGACTATCCGCACGTGCCGGCCGTCTACCGCGACGTTGCCCGGCTGCTTTCCAGTCCGCTTCGAATGGGGCCTCCGATCTGCGACGAGTTGATGGCCTTCGTGCAGCATCTCTTCACGGAGGAAGAGGCGGGCGTGGCGCGCCACCTGCGTCAGTACCGCGGCCGGCGAGCGGCGGACCTGGCCATGGCGGAGCATCGGCCCATCGAGCAGGTCGAGCCGATTCTGCGCCGGCTGGCGGATGAAAAGCGGATCATTGCGGCCAGCGGCCGGACGGACGAGGACCGGACCTACCGCCTGCTGCCGATCATGCCGGGCATCTTCGAGATGGCCTTGATCGGCCAGAACCCCGAGACGCTCTCGGACTGGCACCGCCGGTTCATCGAGCTGTTCGAGGCGATGCAGGACACGGGCTACGCCTCCGACTACGGCCGCCGGCAAACGCCATTCGTCCGTTTCTTCACCGTCGGCAAGGCGATCGAGGCGCACCCGATGGCGCTCCCGTCCGACAAGTTGGAAATCGTGCTCGACCAGTACGAGGCGTTCGGTGTCGGGAATTGCCAATGCCGCATGTCGATGCAGGTCATCGGTCGTGGCTGCGGCAAGCCGTTGGGCAACTGCATGGCGATGGGCCAATGGGCCGAACGCGGCATCGAGCAAGGTTACATGCGCCCCGTGACGAAACGGGAAGCCATCGAGATCAAACGCGAGGCCGAATCGCACGGTCTGGTCAACTGGATGATGAACGTCGAGTCGCCGAAGGGGCAATGCTCTTGCTCCTGTTGCGGCTGCTGCTGCCATGCGATGCGGATGGTCAACGAGTTCAACGCGCCGGCTTGCTTCGCCCCGCCGCACTTTCTGCCGCAGCTCGACGAGAGCCGCTGCCTCCGTTGCGGCAAATGCGCTCAGAACTGCCCGATGGGGGCGATCATCGTCGACACGCAGCAAAAGACCATCCGCCATCTCGCCGAGCGTTGCATCGGCTGTGGGCTGTGCGTCTTGGCCTGCGATCGTCAGCGAGCGCTGGCCATGCAGCCGGTGCCGGATTATCGCCTCCCCTATCGAAGCTGGTTTTCGCTGATCGCGCACACCACGCCCGGCACGTTGCTCAACTCGTGGACGGCCTGGCGGAAGCGAAGTTTGTAGTGTCGCGTCTCATAAACGACGGCATTTATCATGCGAAAGATGGAGATGTCGGGGCGCCATGTCCCACGCTTGTCGTGGGCATGAGGAAGCAGTAAACATGCTTGCTGTCTCGCTGCGCTCGCTTAGCAAGCATGGCACCCATAAGTCACTATTTGTTTGAGACACTACAGTAGTTCCGCCTTCAGGCGGCGATTTCACTCGAAACACCCGCCGAAGTCGGAGCGGCGAACAACCTTGCCGGCGTCCCCGTCGCCCCTGCTTCGTTCGGGCCGGGCTGGCGATGGCCGTCAACGCTGTGGTATGATACGCGAGAAAGGAGCGACGGAATGGCAACTCGGCGACAATTTTTGAAGGGCGTGGCAATGGCGGGCGTTGCGGCCCAAAGCGGTCTGTTGGCGGCCGGCGTTTCCACGGCGGCGGAGAAGGCCACCTCGGGCAAAAAGCGGGTCTTCTTGGCCCAATTCATGCACGAGACAAATACCTTCCACCCGCTGCGGAGCACTGCCTTCCACTACCATCCGCCGGTGGCCGGCCTGTTGCCGGGCGTGAAGGGTTGGGAAGGAACCGAAATCCAGATCGTGCGCGGCATCGGCGCGACGCCAAACGGCGGTGGGCTGATCGAGGAGCAACCGTGCCGCGAGGCGATCGCCCGGATCGTTCAGTCGCTCAAGGAGAACATGCCCGTCGACGGCGTCTTCCTCCGGTTGCATGGCGCGATGTTCGCCGAGGGCGTTGGCGCGGGCGAGACGGTGCTGGTCGAAGAGGTTCGTCGCTTGGTCGGGCCGAAGGTGCCCATCGCCTGCACGTTCGACTTGCACGGCAACATGCCGCCACGGATTGGCGAGGCCGGCGACATTCTCGTTGGCTTCAAGACGGCTCCGCACACCGACAAGCAGGAGACGGCCGAGCACGCCGGGCGGTTGCTGCTCGAAACGCTCCGCGGCCAGTGCAAGCCGGTCTCCTACCTGCTGCCAATCCCGATGATCCTCTCGGGCGAAATGGCGATGACCACCGGCGAGCCCTTCCGCTCGCTGGTCGAGCAGGCTCGCAAGCTCGAACGCGACGGGCTGCCGGGCCACAAGGAGCGGATTCTCGCCGCCACGCTCTTCGTCGGCTGCTACGTGAGCGACACGCCGAACACGCATATGACGGCCTTGGTCACGGCCGACGGTTCGCGTGAAACGGCCAAGGCTGCGGCCATCCATCTCGCCCGGCTCGTCTGGGACGCCCGAAAGCAGTTCCATTTCGGCTGCGAAACGGCCAGCTTGGAGGAAGGCGTCGCCCGGGCGATGGCGGCCAAGGAATCGACCGTCTTCCTGACCGACAGCGGCGACAACATGACGGCCAGCGCGCCGGGCGATCTGCCGATCGTCCTGCGCCATCTGATCGAGAAGAAGGCCCAGAACGCCTTGGTGGCGAACATCTTTGACGCGGCCGCGACCCGGCGATGCTTCGAGGTGGGCGAAGGGAAGCGGGTGCAATTGTCGATCGGCGCGACGGTCGAGAAGCGGCACGGCCCGCCGCTGGTGACCGAGGTCGAGGTCGTCCGGCTGGTGAAGAGCCCGTCGCGGATGGCCGTTGTCAAGATTGGCGGCGTCGAGGCCGTGCTTCAGGAATCGGCGGCCGAGGTGATTGATCCGGCTCAGTTCAAGCCGCTTGGCATCGAGCCGCTGAGCCGCAAGATCGTCGTGGTCAAAGAAGGTTATCTGTATCCGAAGCTCACGAAGATTGCCCCGCGTTCGATCATGCTGCTTACGCCAGGCTCGTCGGACCTGCGGGTCGAGAAGCTCGACTACAAGCATTTGCAGCGGCCCATGTTCCCGCTCGACCCGGATGCCGCGTTCGAGCCGGAAAAGGCCGTGTGACGGCAACTTCGCGTACGATGATAGATCCGGCTGGCAAGACGCGCAAGCGTCTGCTGCGATGAGCCGGTCTTTCGCTGTCCACAACAATCAATCAACGGACCGGGGCCGCGAACGCCATGATTAGGCCAGTTCTGCCATTGCTGCTTCTTTCAACAATCGCCGCCACGCTGTGGGCCGCCGACGCGCCGCCCGCCAGCTTGCCGAAGGAAACGGGGAAATCGTTGTCGGTCGGCCACTTCGAGTCGCCCGGCGAATATGTGAAGGATTTCTTCGTGGTCAAGCACGGCGACACGTACCATCTGTTCTACAACGTTGGCACGGCCGATGGCAAACAGGATTGGGCCAGCCCCGGCAATGAAGAGAGCTTTGGCCACGCAACGTCCAAGGATCTCAAGGGGTGGGCTCGCCACGACCGCGTGATGAAAATCCAGGGCAATGCCTGGGAAGGTAAAACGGTGTCCGCGCCCTCGATTCTGCGGACGGGCGACGGATTTAGCATGGTCTACACCGGCTTCGACCGCCAAGCGAATGGCTGTCAGCGCATCGGGCTGGCCACAAGCCGCGACCTCTTCGCCTGGCATCGCTATGAGGGGAATCCCATTTACGAAGGGCCGGCTTGGACGGATTGGAAGCGCGGCGTATGGGCGGACTGCCGCGACGCGCACCTGATCGAGCATGGCGGAAAACACTACATGTTCACCATGGTTCGGTGCAAGGATGGGCAGGGCGCCATTGCGATCGCCCGTTCCAACGACCTGAGGCACTGGACCGACCTCGGTTCGGCGATCCGCGTCCCTGGCGCGCCGGAAAGCCCGACGGTTTTTGAGCATGGCGGCAAGTTCTACCTGATCGTCGGCGCGGACGTCGCCGCCTGCTACATGAGCGACGACATCGAGAGCAATCATTGGCGTCGCGTGGCGAGGTTCAAGTATCCGCCCAAGGGTTTTTGGAGCGGCTTCGAGGTCTTCTCGGACGGCTCGCGACTGATTGCCGCCGCCTTCGAGTGGAAGATGAATGGCAACCACATCGACTTCTGGGATCTCCAGTTCGATGGCGATAAGCCGTACGTCGTCTACACGACTGCTGACAAGAAGCGATCGTAAGCAGGGGATGCTTTGGTCAAACGCGCGGCGAGTTCCCGACCCGCTTTGGGTCTCAGGCGGCGTTATGCTGAAGCGGTTCCGACTGCGTCACCCGTAGTGTCCGCTGACGTACATGGCCGTTTCGGGCTGCTTGGGGCGAAGAAAGATGTCGAGCGTCGGGCCGTGCTCGACGATCCGGCCCAAGAGCATGAAGATGCACTCGTGACTCGATCGCCGGGCCTGGGCCATGTTGTGCGTCACCATGACGATCGTGTACTGCTGGCACAGCCCCTCCAGAAGGTCCTCGATCCGCTCGATCCCTTCCGCGTCGAGGGCCGAGCAAGGCTCGTCCATCAGAATCACCTGCGGCTTGAGCGGCAGCAATCGGGCGATGCAGAGCTTCTGCTGCTGTTCGAGCGTCAAGTCGGTCGCCCGGCGTCGGAGCCGGTCCTTCACCTGTTCCCAGAGCTGCACGTCGCGCAGGGCCGCCTCGACCATCGCGTCCCGCTCGCGGCCGCTGAAAGCCCCTCGCGGCGAGTGGGAGCGAATGCCAAAGAGCACGTTCTCGTAGATCGAGATCGGCAGCGGGTTGGGACGCTGGAAGACCATGCCTACCGACTTTCGCAACGTGCTCAGCGAAACGTCGGCGTCATAAATGTTCTTGCCGAGGATCGTCACCTCGCCGGTGGTCGTCACGTTCCCATACCGCTCATTGATTCGGTTGAAGCAGCGCAGCAGCGTCGTCTTGCCGCAGCCGGACGGGCCGATCAGGGCCGTGATGATGCCCGGCTTGATCGCCACGTTCACATCTCGAAGCGCCTGAAAGTCGCCATACCAGAGGTTCAGCCCTCGTGTCTGTACGGTCGGAGCGGCGATGGCGGTCGTTGTGTTCATCCTTAGGTACTCATCACGCTCCGCGTGATGCCGTTCTGTCTTTCTCGTACTCATCACGCTCCGCGTGATGAATCCTCACGCAGAGCGTGAGGAGTACTTTGTGCGGAGCGTGAGGAGTACTGTGTTAACCGAACTCCCCGTTGACGTATCGCTCGGTGAGGCGGTTCGTTGGTCTAGTGAAGATGGTTTCTGTTTCGGCCGCTTCAATCAGTTCCGAGGCGCTGAGGAAGGCCGTGTAGTCGGCCAGCCGCCGCGCTTGCTGCACAAGGTTTGTCACCAAGACGATCGTCATCTCATTCTTCAGCTCGCGCAGGATGTCTTCGATCCGCATCGTCGTGACCGGGTCGATGGCGATTGAGAACTCGTCGAGGCACAGTATCTCGGGCCGCAAGGAAAGCGCCCGGGCGAGCGTCAGCCGCTGCTGCTGCCCACCCGAAAGCCGCGTGCCCAGCAGGTCGAGACGGTCTTTCACCTCGTCCCAAAGCATCGCCTGGCGGAGGCACGTTTCGACGATTTCGTCCAATTCGGTGCGATCGCGGATGCCGGCCCGCCGTGGGGCATAGGCCACGTTCTCGTAAACCGACAGCGGCAGCCCGATCGGCAGCGGGAAGACCATGCCGACGCGGCGACGCAACTGATAGACGTCCTGGATCTGGTTGACGTCCTCGCCGTTGATGAGCACCCGGCCGTCGACCTTGGCGGTCGCCACGAAGTCGATCGTGCGGTTGATGCATCGCAGCAAGGTTGTCTTGCCCGAGTTCGCAGGGCCGATGATTGCGAATATCTTCCTGTGCGGAATATCGAGCGAGACGCCCCGCAGCGCCGTTTTCGGGCCGTAAGCGACGGTCAGGTTCTCGCAGCGTATATGGGACATCGTCATCACACCGCGACGGTCGTCGCGATCTTTCCAGATTCACCACTTCTTTCGTGAGCGGAGGTACATTCTCAAGCCGATCGAAACGCTGTTGACGGCCAACGTGAGGCCGATGAGCACCACCGCGGCGCCGTACTGGATTTGGTCGGAGACGCCGACGACCTGCGTAGCCAGCGTGTAAAGGTGCATCGACAGGGCCATGCAGCCGTCGTTGAGGCTATAGGGGAAGAACGACTGCCAGCCGTGGTCGGGCACCCGTTTGAACAACAACGCTCCGGTGTAAAGGATCGGGGCCGTCTCTCCGGCGGCCCGGGTCACCTCGAAAATCACGCCGGTCAGAATGCCGCCGACCGAGTTGGGCAGCACGATCGTGCGGATCGTCTGCCAGCGGGTGGCGCCCATGTTCCAGCAGGCCTCGCGGAACGCCATCGGCACGGAGCTGAGCGCCTCGCGCGTGCTGGTGATGATGACCGGCAACGACATGACGGCCAAGGTGCAAGAGGCGGCCAGCACCGACGGCCTTCCGGTGAGCGCGACGAACGCGGCGACGCCGAACAGACCGTGAACGATGCTCGGCACGCCGGCCAGGTTCGTGACGCCGAGGGCGACGGCCCGCGTCGCCCAATTATTGCCGGCGTACTCGTTGAGATAGACGCCGCCGAGAATGCCGATCGGTGCGGCCAGCAGCAGCGAGATGGCGACCAAGAAAAATGTGCCGACCAGCGGGGCCCACACGCCGCCGGCCGTCATGAACTTCTGCGGATTCTCGAGCAGGAACGAAATGCCCAGCACCGGCCATGCTTTGATGACCAGGTAGGTGAGAATGGCCAGCACCGGCGCGACGAGCATGAACGCCGAGTAGCCGAGCAGCCACTGGGCGATGCGTTCCCGCCGGTTCTTCCGGCGTTCGAGCGGCGAGGGGCTAAAGGGATTCTCGACGGCGGCCGTGCTCTTGGCCTCTCCGGCGTCGTCGGACACGCGTTCGCCAGCGGTCGCGGGCGAAGCGGGCGAGTGCGATTCGGATTGTCCAGCGAAGGCCGCCGCAGGGCGTTGCCCGAGGAGGAGACCGGCCTGCTTGTTCGCGCGGTCGCTAACTGCGTTCACTGCGGACCCCTTTGACCACGACGTCCGCGATGACGTTCACAAGGAACGTCAGGGCGAACAGTTCCAGCCCGATGGTGAACAGCACCCAGTAATGCATTTCGCCGGCCGGCGATTCGCCCAGTTCCGAGGCGATCGTGGCCGTCAGCGTGCGGACCGGGTCCAGCAGGCTGTGCGGGATGTTGACGGCGTGGCCGCTGCACATCAACACGGCCATGGTCTCGCCGATCGCGCGGCCGACGCCCAGCAGCACGGCGGCCAGCAGCCCGTTCTTTGCGGCGGGAAACAGCACGCGGTGAACGATCTCCCAGCGGCTTGCGCCCAACGACACGGCTGCCTCGCGATACGAGTCGGGCACCGCTTTCAGGGCGTCTTCGCTCATCGAGACGATAATCGGCGCGCTCATCAGCCCGAGGATGATGCCCGCGTTGAGCAGGTTGATGCCGGTCGAGGCGCCCGTGTACCGGATGATCAGCGGGGCGATGACCATGTAGCCGACAAAGCCCCAGACGACCGACGGAATGGCGGCCGACAGTTCGACCAGCACCTTGAGGGTTTCCTTCACCTTGCTGCCGCAGAACTCGGAGATGAACACCGCCGCGCCCAGCCCGAGCGGCGCCGCAATGGCCATGGCCAGCACAGTGACCGACAGCGTGCCGACGAACAAGGCCAGCGTCCCGTAGTGAGGCTGCACGACTGAGTCGGGCTGCCACTCGGTGCTAAAGAAGAACTCTCGCCAGTCGAGCTTGCCAAAGGCGTTCGAGGCGATGATCAGGATAAACACGAAAATCGAAAAGACGAAGAGGATCGAACTCCAGCCGCAAAGCCGGATCAACCACTCGATCACCGGCTCGGCGGCGTCGACGACCGCCTGCAGAGAGAATCGGCGGGCCGGCGTCTTTGAAGCGGTGTTCATACCGGTTTTCCTTCGAGCGTCATCGGGGTGGCACGCCCTGAAAGGGCGTGGATCTCTGGCATCGACTGGCGCCCGCGCCCTACCCTGGTCGCGCCACTCTGCGTTGTTCTCCTACTCCGGCAACGGCACGTAGCCCAGGTCGAGCAGGACCTTCTGACCGGCCGGCGAATGGATCCAATCGAGATATTCTTTGACCGCACCCTTTGGCTGGCCGACGACATAAATCTGCAGCGGCCGCGTAATCGGATAGGAGTTGTTTCGGGCGTTTTCGACCGTCGGCGCGACAGGCTTCCCGCCCTTGTGCTTCGAGACCTTCAACAGCTTCACGTCGTCCGTCTTGTAGCCCATGCCGCTGTAGCCGATGGCCGACGGTGTTTTCGCCACATTGGTCACCACGTCCTTCGAGCCATTCAGGTCGATGGCGCCCAACTCGTAGTCGCGGTTCTTGCCTAGCACGACCTCGCGGAAGTAGGCATACGTGCCGGAACTGCTCTGCCGGCTGAAACGGGTGATCTTCCGGTCAGCCAAGGCGGGTTCCTTCACGCCGAGTTGCGACCACTTGGTGATCTTGCCATCCTTGCCGTAGATCTCCGCCAGTTCATCCATCGAGATCGAATCGAGCGGATTTGCCTTGGGCACGTAGATCGCCAGCGCGTCGTAGCCGACGATCAGTTCCTTGGGCTCGGCTCCTTGTTTGTCCTTGGTCTTCTTGATTTCCGTCTCGGTCATCTTCCGGCTCGAATTGGCCAGATCGCATTTGCCGGCGATCAGATCGGCGATGCCGACGCCGGAGCCGCCGCCGCGAACGTCGATGTTGACGTCCGGATGTTTCTTCATGTACTCTTCCGCCCAAGCTTGCGCGACATTGACCATCGTGTCCGATCCGGTCACGCGGATGGTCTGCGTCTTGTTGGCGCCACGGCCGCACCCGAGCGAAGCGACCATCAACATCAACAGGCCCAGCGTGAGCCGGCTCCTCGTGGCAAACATGGCGAACTCCTTTAGGAACGGGTGTGGTTGACGCGTCTTCCGTCGTCATATCAAACCGCACATCGCCGGTCAACGAGCCTCAAGCCCCCTACAGGAAGTAAACCGTTTTCTAACCGCCGACTAACAATTGTCCGGTGGTGGACAAGGTGCGCGGCAGCATCTGACAGCCTCAAAGGCCGATCGGCGGCGGCCAGAAAGGCGTTCGTAGTTCCGCCTTCAGGCGGCGATCTCACTGCACCTATCGGTTAAAGCCGGTGCTACGAACGCCCTTGCTGTCGTCCTGCGGCCGCGGCCAGGAGGATTGCAAAGTCGGCCGCAGGCGTTCGTAGTCCCGCCTTTAGGCGGAAAATGACCGGCTAAAGCCGGAACTACGAACGACTATGCAGTTCTCCTGCGGCTGCGGCCCGATCGCTTGACTGGCGGCGGCAAGGGCTTTAACATCGGTTCGTGCCCATGCGATTCGAGGAGGCTTCCGTGCAGTACGAACACACGCAAACCGGCTGGTGGCATCGCATCTTCCTTGCCATCGCAGCCGTGCTGGTCCTTGGAGCGTTGCTCGCGAGGGGCGAGCCCGCTTCGGCCTGGGTGGCATTGAGTATTGCCGCCGTCTTCCTTTTGTGTGCTTTGGTGTTTGGCTCGCTCACGGTCCGCGGCGGCGTCGACGCGATTGCGCTGCGGTATGGCCCGCTGCCGCTGTTCCGAAAGCGGATCCGCTACCGAGACATCACCGCGGTGGAGCCCGCCCGCAGCAGCGTCATCGACGGCTGGGGGATCCACTACATTCCCGGCCGCGGTTGGACGTACAACCTCTGGGGCTTCGGCTGCGTCAAGCTGACCCTAGGCAAACGGGTGATCCGCGTCGGCACGGACGACGTCGAGCGCTTGGCCGAATTCTTGCGGACGAAGATCGGCGGCGACGAAAAGGGGCAGGTGATGCTTCAGCATGACGCACCCTGAGAGCATCCGCCGTCGTGTTCATGTTATGCGCAAGCATAACCTATGCGACTGAGTGGAGGTGCGACGCCGAGGCACAACCTACGCGAACGGCGACGGCACAACGTCTCCGGTCTTCTCGCGTCCGAAGTGGAATGGCGCGGCGAGCGCCAGGCCGGTGAAGTAGATCAGGCCTGCGGACCAGAGGACGTCGCTGGGGAAATGGCCGCCGACGACGATTCTCGCAAGACCGATCACAACGCCCGACGCCAGGCCGACGCCCAGGAACGCGGCGGCGAGCCACGGTCGCCGACGATAGAGGACGAAGGCCGGGGCCATCAGATAGAAGCCCATCGCGGCGTGCCCGCTGGTGAAAGAGCGATCGTCCTCGGCGGGGCCACGCTGGCCGACGAAGACATAAGGCTGCTTGCCGCCGAAGTAAGTGGTGTCGCGTGGCCGCGGTCGGCTGAAGTAAGGCTTGCACAGGCAGTTTAGGAAGATGCCTGGCCCGATCAGCAGCAGCAGCGCAAAGAACAACCCCGGATCGCGCCATCGCTCGAACCGGGGCCACAAGAAACTCGCCAGCCAGACGGCCGCGCCGCCGCCGCCGAGGACAAAGGCCGGGTAGACGCCCCAGTTGTAGAGGGCGCGCCACGGCTGGGCCTCAATGAGCGGCCACCGGACCTCCATGTGGCGGCTGGTCGCGTCTCCCGAGAAGAAGAGCCGCACCAGCGCCAGGTCGAGGTCCGTGCACCAAAACAGCACCGTCGCCACCGCCAATACCAAAGTTGGTATCCAAACAGCGGGGCGACGGAGCACCGAAATCAGCTTCGATCGGGTGATCAACGGAAGTTGTAGCTCGGGTTCCTGATGTCGAAATCGGCGTCGGTAAAGCCGTTGTTCAACTTCAGGTTCAGGTAGGTGTACTCTTCCATCAGTTCCGGCTTGCCACCCTTCTCATGCGGCCAGTCGTAGGAAGCATAACGGATCGGCAGGTTCCATTCCTTGTCGACGAAGATTTGGGCCATGTGGAAGACGAAGTTCTTCCGCGGCACGGGGTGGACGACCTCGATGCAGGTGCAGACGCGGCCGTTGATCTTCGCGCCCTTGTAGAACTTCACGTCGCACTCGCCGAAGTTCTTGTCTTTCTCGCCGACCTCGACCAACCGCTTGGTCATGTTGAGGATGCCCAACTCGGTGATCGGGTAGCGCTGGTTCTTCATGGCGACCGGTCCGTCCGGCCTTAGCGAGACGGTGCCGATCATCCGCTGGAGGCCGACGCCGTGGGCCCACATGTTGCCGTTGTTCTTCCCTTCGGCGAAGATCACTTCCTGGCCCTTGAGCTCGGCGGGGCCAAGGAAGCACATGTAGATGCTCAACGGATGCTGCCGCAGCTTGACGAACATGTACTCGTAATTGCGCAGCTTGCCGTTGATCCGCTCCCGCTTGGCGATCGTCGCCGAGTAGTCCTGGATCATGTCGACGTCCTTGATGCCCGACGCCGCCCAACGCAGGACGGGCATCAGCGGATGCTCATTGGCGGCCGCGGGGCCGAGGGCAGGCGCGGCCGACGTGGCGGCTGCGGCCTCGGAGCGATCGGCCACCTGGTATGCCGGCCGTCCCGTTGTTATGCCAGCGGCTCCAGCGCTGGCGGCCTCGTTGCCACCCCGCTGCACTCCGGCTGGCGGCGCAGCCGACGCCATGTCGGCCAGCGCGACTCCAACCAGGGCGGCACAGGCCAGCATTGCTGGCGACCAACGCCGTTTCATCGATTTCCCAGGGGCCATGGAATCTCCTCCTTCAGCGTAGAAACGGCGTCCTGCCGATTCCTCAGGTTCCGGGCGGCGCGGGATGGCCGCCTCCGATTGTAAGCGTGGGTAAGATGCAAAGAAGACGCGGCTTGACAGGTTCCCGCCTGGGGCAGCGGATGATCCGTTCCTGATGCCGACCTTCCTCGACCTTATCGCAAATTCTTTCGATAGGAATTACAATGTTTGCTCACGCAGGGCCGCCTTGCCCAACCGTTTAGCTACCGCTCGGTCAACGCAGTCAGTAGCCATCCTCACATTTTATCAAGATACGATTCCGAGACGAGTCCAGTTCTGCGTCCTTCGCTGGTGGTAGTCGAGGAAATGCATCGAATTTCCACGGAAGGGCCGGTCGGGCGACTCTAGCGGGACGGCTATGACGCCTTTTCGAGAAGCGTCTAAGCCGGTCCTAGCCAAAACATCAAGAAGAGACGCTCCGAACGCCCGTGAACAATTTCCGACGATGACAAGCCCCAAGCCGATTGAGCTACAACTAACCACCATCCTAAGCCGCCCCTTTGAGCAAAACACCTATCTTGCCTGGTTGCCTGGCCATGGAGACTGCGTCGTGATCGATCCGGGCCTCGATCCGGAGCAGATCCTTCGGCACCTCGATCAGCGGCGGCTGACGCCGGCGGCCATCCTGAACACGCACGGCCACTGCGACCACGTTGGCGGCAATGCAACACTCAAAGAGCGCTGGCCCGATTGCCCGATCGTCATCGGCGCGGCCGACGCCGACAAGCTGGCCGATCCCTCGCTCAATCTCTCCTTGAGAATCGGCGAGTCCGTGACCAGCCCCCCGGCCGATGTGACCGTCAACGATGGCGACATCTACGAAGCGGCAGGCATCGCGTGGAAAGTGCTCGCCATTCCCGGCCACACGGCTGGCCACGTCGTTTATCTCTGCGAAGGCCAGACGCCGCCGATCGTCTTCGTGGGCGATGTGATCTTCGCCGGCAGCATCGGACGCAGCGACTTCGCCGACGGCGACCACCGTCAGCTGATCCTCGGAATCCGCTCAAAGCTCTTTCCCCTGCCCGACGACACCATCCTGCTCCCCGGCCACGGCCCCGCCACGACGGTCGGCAAAGAAAAACGAAGCAATCCCTATGTGAGGATCAGGGCAGAAGAGTAACGCTGACGCCAGCCTTTCGGCGCCAGCGGACGAGCGCGGACGAGATCGTTCCCTTCCATCACCGATCATCGCGAGGCCTGTCATGTCCACCCGCGAAGCCTATCAAGAGGGCTATGACGCCTACTGGGAGGGCGTCGACCAGACAGACAATCCGTATGACGAAGACACCGCCGAACGCCTCGCTTGGGAAGACGGCTGGCGCGCGGGTCGCCGAGACGACTACGACGAAAGCGACGGGTAGCCATGCCGGACAAACGCAGCATCGTCTTCGTACTCCTGCTTTCCATCGCCGGATGCCTAGCCGTCGTCTTCTGCGCCGTCTTGCCAGTCGCCCTCCAGGCGAGACGAGAGACTGTGCGTCGGGCGAAGACGACCGAGAGTCTGAAACAGATCGGAGCAGCATTGGAGCGATACCGACAGCGGACCGCTCCTCCCGCAAATGCAATCGCCCGTCAGGCCGAGCTTCGCTTCGACACCTACTCTGGCTACTTTGTCTCGAACAAGTTCGAGCCCAAACGTGCCGCGTCCTTCCTGGTTCTCACGGATCAGCGGCAGTTTGACAACGTCTTCGGCGTGGCGATGGTCATGGGCGATAAGTCCCGTCGGCTGCCCAAGGGCGCATTCGCTTCGGACGTTGTGTTGGCGGTGATCAAGCGTGGACCGGCCGTCGTCGACTACCAGGTCGAAGGCGTCACCGCCCGAGACGGCGTGGTTACTCTTCGCTACACGGCCAAAGCGAATCCGGCCGAGTCCGCCTCCTTCGCTTGCCCGTTGATCGTTTCCATTCCCCGGGCGAAGTACACCGTGGTTCGGTTCATCGAGAACGGCGTTTGCGCTAAGCAATCGGCTTTTTGAAGGCTGAGCGTTTTGCTGGAGGCGACACGCGCACGCGCGTCAGCCAAGCGACCGCCGCAACGCGACGCGCATCTCTTGTTCGCCCGCCTCGTGTCCCAACGCAGGACCGCGGTATACAATTTTTGTGGCGTCAGAAGGGCAAGATTTGACGCACGGGAGCGAACGCAAAGGGGCTGCAATATGCGTACGAGACTACAGGTATGCTACGTACTGACGTTGGCTTTTCTCATGCTTCCAATGATTGCCGAAGCCCAGCAACCGGCATCCCCAACGAAGCCGTCGGAGAAGGCGACGCCGCCTCCCCAGCCGCCCGAGGGCCCATACGGGCCGGGAACGGTGGCCGGACCCAACGTCGGCTCGGCGTTCGGCAATGTGCCGACGCCTCCCCGCCAGGCCCCATCCGCCGGCGCGCCGCTGGTCTATTCAACTAGCCGCAGCGATGTGGCCCTGCGAATCGAAGACCTGATGCGGGGCGCGGCGGCGCTGCGCACGCAAAACAACTTTGCGAAGGCGATGGCCCTCTACGATGAAGTCCTTACGATTGCCCCTCGCTATGCCGAGGGCTATCGACAACGGGCGATTACGCTGGCCCGGCTCGGCAACCGTGTGCAAGCGCAAATCGACTACGATCACTTTCTGGAACTCGATCCCAAGGCCGCCGATCAGGTTCGCGAGGAAGTGACGCTGTTCGAGCAGAGCGGCCAAGCTCGAATCGGCGAAGCGGAGGCGGCGTCGTACAGCTACGGCCTGCCCATCGCCAACGGCCAGACGGCGACGCCGGTCACTTCGTTGGCTGCGCCGCCGGAGAGCCAGCCGCCGATCGTCGGCGCGATCAACGTCCCGCCGATCCGAACGCCGCAGGAGTTGGCAAGCCTGCGGTTCCAGTGGGCGCAAGACGCCTTCCAACGCCGCGATTACGAGAACGCGTTGGATTGGGCCGAACGGTCGAACTTCCATATGCCGCAAGCCCGCACCAGGGCGTTGCTGGCGCAAATCCGTTTCGCGCAAGGCGACTTCAAGGGCGCGGCGGCCGAAGCTCGTGCGGCGGCGGCGATGGGGCCCGTGATGGACTGGCGGGGCCTGTTCGGTTACTACGGCGACACGCAACCGCGGTTCACACGGCAAATGCACGCCCTCGAACAGTACATCCGGCAGAATCCGTCCTCGGCCGACGCCCACTTCCTGCTCGGCTATCAGTACCTGATTTTGGGCCAGACCGATCCGGCCCACGCGCAACTGGCCATTGCCGCCGTCTTGGAGCCGACCGACGTGGTGGCGACCAACTTGCTGGCCAAAGACGGAGTCGAGATTGTCGGCAGCCGACGCGGACTGGCTCAGGTGGCGCCGGCGCGTGAAGGCGTCGAAGTCGCTCGCCGGCCGGGCGTTGCGCCGCCGGCCCCTTCGCCTGCTCCTAGCACTCGACCGGAGGTGACGCGATGAGAACCAAGATAATGCTTTTTGCGGTGGCGTCTCCTATCCTTTTCGGCGCCGCCGTTCAACTGCTGGCGCAGACCGACGCCTGCAGCCCGTGCCAGCCTGCCTGCCCGCCGATCACGTGTCGCGTCTTAGTGCCGCAACTGGTCGTCGAGCATCAACCGAAGCTGGTTGTCCGTTTTCGGCCGGAAACCCGCGAGCGGCTGGTCACCGTTTACCGCGACGTGCCGGCCATGAAGACGATCCAGGAGCAGTACACGGTGATGGTCCCGCAAACGCTGACGCGAACGATCGTCGAGACGGTCAACCAGCCGACTTACGGCGACATCCAGTTGCGCACGACAGGCGTGACGCCGAAGGTTCAAGCGAAGCAGGCGACGTACACGGTGACGCGGTACGTGCCGGTCCAGGAGCAGCGGACCGTCTGCGAACCCGTGGCGACCTGTGCGACGTGCCCGACGGCTGTGCCGGCCGTCGCGCCGCTGCCGGCTAACACGTCGGCTGCGACGCCGGCCGCTCCGCCGGATCCGAATGCGCCGCCACCGCCGCGGACGGCTTCTTCACCGCCGCCCGCCGCTGCCGCGCCCGGCCCGGCCTGCGACGTCGGCTGCAACACCTGCCCGCAAAAGGTCTGCGTCACCACGTGGAAACCGGTTTGCCAGCAGGAGACGGTCGAGTACCCACTCTCGCAATTCCCGACGAACTCGCGCGTCGACACGGTTGCGTTTTATGAGTACAAACCGGAGACGCGGTCGCACGAGGAGTCCTACGTGGTCGAGGTGCCCGAGCGGAGATTGCGTGATCGCCAGATCACCGTCATGCGAACCATGCCCGAGCAGCAGCCGGAAGCGTACACGGTGATGGTTCCTTACCAGGAGACCATCCAGGTTCCAAAGGTGACCTGCCGCTGGGTGGAAAAGACCGTGGTCGTGCGCTAGGCGTCGGCGTAGATTATGCTTTAGCCTAGCGCGGCGTAGCCGCAGCCGAGATATAAACGGAGGGGGGATCAGCAGGTCTCTGTTCTCTCTGTTTCCTCCTGTTCATGCCGGTTCGGCAATTCGGTCACCTTTTTCGGAACGCTAATCGCCACCATAATTCACGCTAATCATTGAGAATTAGCGAAGATTAGTGGCGATCAGTGTTCCGTGAATGTCTGAATAGCATTCGGCCGTCGGCCGTCTCTTCCTCGGGTGTGGCACGCTGCCGCACTGCGTTGTATACTTGGGGCAACAGCCACACGATCGGGACCAGCGGCAAGCAGACCGCGACGATCAGCAGCGGCGGTTCCATCATCAGGTACGGCTTTTCCTCGTTGCACGATCGACTCGACTCGCCGATTCAGGCAGCGCATCTTCTAAGACTATGCAGAATCTACTTGCCGCTCTGATGGGCGTGATCGAGGGGCTGACTGAGTTTCTCCCCATCTCCTCGACCGGTCACCTGGTCCTCGCGACGTACTTCAGCGGTTTCACCCACGCGATGGGCGAGAAGTTCACCGACGCCTTCACGATCATCATCCAACTCGGCGCCATCCTGGCCATCGTTGCCGCCTATCCACGGCGATTCACTGGCCTTCTCCGATGGAACGACAATCGCGGTTTCCAGGGCTTGCGCGGCATCGGGCTGCTGCTCGTCACCACCATTCCAGCTTCGATCGTCGGATTTCTGACGCACCACTTCATCAAAGATAAACTGTTCCACCCGATCCCCGTCGCGACGGCGCTGGCGGTCGGCGCCATCTGGATTCTCGCGACGGAGCGCTGGCGTCCGAAGCCGAGAGTCGAAGGCGTCGATTCGCTCACCTGGCGTGAGGCGCTCTCGATCGGCGTCTTCCAGTGCTTTTCGCTCTGGCCCGGCATGTCGCGAGCGGCGTCCACCATCCTGGGCGGCATGATTTCGGGCGTGGAACGCAAGACGGCCACGGAATACTCCTTCTTCGCCGCCGTCCCAATCATGGTCGCGGCCACCGCGTTCGAGCTCCGCAACAGCTACAAGGACCTGGCCGGCCACTTCGACATCGTCGCGATCGGGTTTGTCGTCTCGTTCATCGTCGCCTGGCTGGCGGTGAAAGGATTCATCTGGTTCCTTGGCCGATACACGCTCGTGCCGTTCGGCTGGTACCGACTGGCGCTGGCCGCCGTCGTTTTCTGGGGCGCGCTGAAATACGGCGAATCGCTGATGTAGCCCGCCTCGAAGCGATTTCCTCCGAGCGATTCTGGCCCGCCGAGGCCCCGCCGCCACGAATGGCTAGCCCATCGCCGGCGCAGACTCTTGCTACCCCCCCTTCCGCGAGCGGCGTCAACGTGCCACAATCAAGGATTCCCCGCGGAGCGGCTCCCCGCCCGCGGGGTTTATATTTCCTTGATTCCCGGAGTGACTGGCATGTTCAAGAATTTTAACCCCTCGGCGCTCGGCATTTCCGGGCACCAGAGCGAAATGATCGAGTTGGCCCTGACCTTTGGCTTTGGCGGAATGGACCTGAGCATGACCGAGTTCGCCGCTCGGGCGCGGATCAAGGGGCTGCCGTATGCCAAGCGGTTGATCGAGAGCAGCAAGATCCGCATCGGAACCTTTCCCTTGCCGATGGCGTGGGACACCGATGACGCGACATTCAAAGACGATCTCAAGAAGCTCCCCGAGTACGCCGGCTACGCCAAGGAACTGGGTTGCACCCGCTGCACGGCCGTTCTGGCCCCGGTCGACAGTGTCCGGCCGTATCACGAGAATTTCGAGTTCCACCGTCATCGCTTCCAAGACATTTGTCAAACGCTGCAATCGGCCGGCGTTCGCTTGGCCGTCGGTTTCCAGGGCGCGGAATATCTCCGCCGCGACAAGGGCTTGGAGTTCGTCCACGACCTCGACGCCGCCAACCTCCTGGTGAACGCCGTCGCCGCGCCGAACGCCGGGCTGCTTCTCGACATTTGGGATGTGGTGGCCGCGGGCGGATCGCTCGAGTCGGTCCGCAAGCTCTCGGCCCAACAGATCGTCGCTGTCCAGGTAGCCGACATGCCGGCCGGAGTGGCCGCGGCCGACCTGGACGAAAAGTCCCGCCTGCTGCCCGGCGGCGAGAGCAGCCAGATCGACGTGGCCGCTTTCCTTGCCCTGCTGCAAGAATGGGGATACGACGGCCCAGTGACGGTCAAGCCCTCGCGAGCCGCGTTCCAGAGCCGCCGCCGCGACATCGTCGTCAAGCAGACCGCCGAGTCGCTTGGCAAGGTTTGGCCTGCCGCTGGCCTCTCCGCCGCCACCCGGTCGGCGTCAGCCCCAGCAGACTAGTCGGACAGCGAGCAGTTGTATGGGAGTGGCCGGCGCCTAGCGGAATCCGGTAGACTGAAAGGAGCAGCGCAACAGCTTGCTCCTTTTTCTATCCACTATCCACTATCCACTACCCACTACCTTGTTCCACTGGGACGACGGACTGAAGCTGACACGGGCCGACCTGGCGATCGATTTTCGCCGACGGCAGCCCCGGGCGTTTATCTCGCACGCCCACGCCGATCACATTGCGCGGCACGAGTACGCCCTCTGCACGCCCGAAACGGCCGCGCTTTACCAGCACCGGCTCGGGCCGAGGCCGACCTTGCCGCTCCGCTACCGCGAGCCGATTGAGTGGGGCGGGTTGCGGCTCACCACGTTCCCGGCCGGCCATTGCCTCGGCTCCGCAATGCTGCTGGCCGAGGACGGCAGCCAGTCTCTGCTCTACACGGGCGATTTCAAGCTCGGCGAGTCGGCCACCGCCGAGCGAGCGGAACTGCCGCACGCCGACATCTTGGTGATCGAAAGCACCTTCGGCGACCCGACCTACCGGCTTCCGCCACGCCAACAGGCCATCGAGCAACTCCTGTCGCTCGTGCGTGAAACGCTTGCTTCCGATGCCGTGCCAGTGATTGTCGCCTACGCGCTCGGCAAGGCCCAGGAAGTCACTCGCGTGTTGACCGACGCCGGCATCCCCGTCCTCCAGCATCGGCACGTTTTCGCCGTCAGCCAAGTGTACGAATCGTGCGGCATGAGCCTCGGCCAGCACGAGCGACTGACCAGCACCTACAAGCCGGGCTGGGCGGTGATCGTTCCGCCGAACGTCGGGATGTTGGACCGGCTCGGACGCCAGGTCCGCATCGCCGTGACCGGCTGGGCCGTCAATCCGCGAGCGAAATACCGGCTCGGCGTCGATCACGCGATCCCTCTATCCGACCATGCCGATTACGACGAGTTGTTCCAGGCTGTCGCGTTGGTCAAGCCACAAGTGGTCTATTGCACACACGGGCCCGAAGAGTTCGTCGACCACCTTCACGACGCCGGCTACGACGCCCGCCTCCTCGGCCGCTCGACGCAGCGAAGACTCTTCTAGATCAGGAGGACGGACATTCTTGTCTGTCTCATTGATCTGATCTCGCCGATCCACCGACAGACAGGAATGTCTGTCCTCCTGCGAGCGCTTCGCGTCCTACAGCAACGGGCTGAAAAGCTTGGCGAGGTTCATCTTGAGCCGGCCGGCCAAGGTGCGGGAAGGCCACTGGGCGAGGTTTGCTCGAAGCGACTGATCGAGATAGCCCTGCTGCAATCGCCGCATCTCCTCGACGGCCTCCTTGGCATGCACGAACAGATTTAGCTCGAAATTCAGGGCAAATGAGCGGATGTCATAGTTGGCCGAGCCGAACATGGCCAACTCGTCGTCGACGGTGAGCGTCTTCGCGTGGAGCATGCCTTCCTGGAACAGGAAGACGCGGACGCCGTAGTGCATCAGATGTTCGCAATAGAATTGGCCGGCCGCGTTGACAATCCGGTGATCGCTCTCGCGCGGAATGACCAGATCGACTTTGACACCGCGCTGGGCGGCGAGCCGCAGGGCCAGGAGCATGGCCTCGTTCGGAATGAAGTAGGGCGAGGTGATGACCACCCGCCGGCGTGCAAGAAAGATGGCACGGACGATCAGGTCCTCGAACAGCTCGGTCGCCTCGTCGGGGCCCGTCGGCACGACCTGCACGGCGATCGGCCCATCGGGCGGGCAGTCGGGGAACAAGGCCGGATCGTCGAGCAACTCGCCGGTCTCATAGAACCAGTCTTCCAGGAAGATGTTTTGGAGCTGGCGGACGACCGGTCCGGCAACGCGAGCCATGATGTCGTGCCACACGCCCGCCCGCTTGTGCCCATAGCTGGCCTCGACGATGTTCTGGGAGCCGGTGAAGGCGACGCAGCCGTCGATCACGGCCAGCTTGCGGTGGTTCCGAAGATCCAGACGTTTGAACGGCAGACGCCAGAGATTGGCCGGCAAGGCCGGAAAGATCCGCACGCCGCGCTGCCGCAGATAGGGCGCCAACCGGCGAAAAAGCCGCCGCGAGCCCACGGCATCGGCCAGTACGCGAACCGCGACGCCTCGCTGCGCCGCCCTGGCCAGCGAAGCCGCCACCTTCTGGCCGACCGTGTCGTCCTGGAAAATATAGAAAAGGAGATGCACGTGTTGCTGTGCAGCGTCAATGGACGCCACGAGCCGATCGATCACGGCGTCCGTGTCCGACATGACGCTGATCGAATTGCCCGCCACGGCCGGCAATCCCCCGGCATGTTCGGCCAAATGGGCCAGCATGGTGAAATCATCGACGGCGGCCGGGTCGATCAAGTCGTCTTGCTCGACCGTCGGGTATTCGGAGGCCGCGACGAGTTGCGAGCGCCGCTGGCGTCGTCGGGCAAGCCGACGTCGGCCGAGCCGGACCTCGCCAAGCAGCAGGTAGAGGACCAGCCCGACCCAAGGCTCAAAAAAGACGATCGCCAGCCACGCCAAGCAGGTGGCCGGTTTCTGCTTCCGGAGGACAATGATCGGCAGGATCACCAATCGGATTGCCCACTCACTGGCCAGAAGGAGCTGGGTCCAAGAAAGAGTCATACCCCGATTGTATGTAGGGGGGGAAGAGGCGTAAAGCTGTACTCTTCACGCTCCGCGTGAAGCCGACAGGTAGGTCCGAGCGTGCCGATTGCCTCCCGCGGGGCGTGAGGAGTACATTCCTGGATCGTTACGTTCGTAGTTCCGGCTTTAGCCGGTGTTCCGAGCGAAATCGCCGCCTAAAGGCGGAACTACGAACGATCCTGCGGCCTTCTCGTAAGATTGCGCCGGTTGCTTGCGGCGACGATGCGGATATGTTTCAATGAGTATTCCTGCCCGTCAATAACCTACCCCCATTCTCAGGAATGTCTCCATGACTAGCCTGGCTCGAACTCGGTATTCGCGCGTGCTGTTCTGTTGTCTGTTCGCGGTGATCACCCTCGGCGCGGTCGCTGCGGCATCTGGCGAAATTCTGTACGCCGTCGTCGTCTCGAAGGAGACTCATGCCGATTCCAACTGGAAAGCGGTGGTCGACGCCCTGGTGGCAAAGCATCAGGCCACGGTGGTCGAGTATGAGGGCGATGTGAACGAGACGCTGCCCGAACTGCGGAAGCTCATGCCGCGATACGCGTGCTTCGTCGCCAAGCCGGAAGATGCGGGGCGGCTGTTCGTCATCGGCATCCACCGCATGGCCCGCAAGCTGAACTCGGACCCGTACACCGATCTGATGTGGGGAATCATCACCGGCTACACCCCTGAGGACGCCCTGCGGATCGCGAAGACCGAAAAGCCGTTGATCATTCGCAAGCTGGCCGGCGGAATCGTCATTGGAATGGACCCCTTCGACGAGGCCATCTGCTACAAGGAAAGCAGCAAGAACGAGTATGTCGAGAAGAAACCGGGCGGACAGCCCGAGACCAAGACGGGCAACGGCGATGACGCCTTCCCGCTGGCCGACATCATCAACACGCGCAAGCCCGATATGTTCGTCACCTCCGGCCACGCCACCGAGCGCGACTGGCAGATCGGCTATCCGGCCGGCAACGAGAAGGGCATGTTCTGGCGGCAAGAAGGCAAGCTGCTGGCCATCGCCAAGGATCACAAGCAGGCGAAGTTGATCTCGTCGGAGAATCCGAAGGTGCTTCTGGCCGCCGGCAACTGTCTGATGGGGCACTGCATCGATCGCGACGCAATCTGCCTGGCCTGGATGCACACGGCCGGCGTGACGCAGATGATCGGCTACACGGTCAACCAGTGGTATCCGGCAGCCGGTTTTGGCACCTTGGACTACTTCTTGAGCGAGTCAGGCCGCTACACGCTCAACGAAGCGTTCTACCTGAACAACCAGAAGATCGTCTACGACCTCGATACGCGGTTCCCAAAGAGCGCTCGCATGGGCTTCACCGAGTGGGACCTCGCCAAAGACAGAGGGATTCTGGGACGCATGGTCCCCAAGCTGGGCTACACCAACCCGAAACCCGAGGACAAGGACCGAATCAAGGACAACCTCGGCCTGCTTTGGGACCGCGACACCCTCGCCTTCTACGGCGATCCAGCCTGGGAAGCGCGGCTGGCGCCCCGCGACTTGCCGTTCTCGAAGGAGCTCGTGATCAACGGCAACGAGTACACGTTCCGCATCACGGCCAACGCCGATTGCGCACCCGGCCGCGAGCCCGGCATGATTCTGCCGCAACGCATTAAGGGAATCGAAGTGACCAAGGGCCAGGAGCTCTCGCCGCTGGTCACTGCGAACTTCGTCATGCTCATGAAGCCGGGCAAGTTCCAGAAGGGGAAGACCTACGAGGTCGTGTTCAAGGCCGAGCCAATCGACCCCTCAGCGCCCGTGCTGAAGACGAGCACAGGCACGGTGACCAACGCCGCCGCCAGCGCCGCGCCGGCCGTCTCGCAGAGCGGCGAGTCCGCCGACCGCTCCGCCGTCCGCGTCTGGACCGATCAGACCGGCCAGCACAAGACGCGCGCCAAGCTGCTGAGCGTCGAGAACGGCGCCGTGAAGCTCCAAAAGGAAAACGGCGCGGTCATTACCGTGCCGATCGCCAAGCTCAGCGAGGCCGATCAGCAATTCCTCGGCTCGGCAAAGTAGAGCCTATTTCCCAGCTTCCTTGATCGGCGGCGACGGCTTCAGAAGCTGCGGCGGAACCGGAGGCGGGTTAATCACGATGACCAGCGGGAAGCCGAACTGATCGACCGTCGGTTCGGCCGGTTCCGGCTTCTTCGCCGCTGGCTGCGACGGCCTGGCTTTCGGCTTCTCAGCCGGTTGCACGGCCGGCTTCGCGGCCGGGGCCGATGACGCCTTCTCGATCGCCGCAGACAGCGATGACTTCACCGCCGCCGAACTCGCCGATTGGGGCGGCGGCGATGCATCGACACTCAAACCGCCTACAAGAAGCGTCGTCACCGCCAGCAGCCATTTGATAATCATACCAGTATTATCGCGGTCCGCGGCTTGCCGGGAAAGAGGGCGGGGCAGGGGGCAGAGTCGGCCGCAGGAGCTTCTAGTCCGCGTTTCTCACCAAGGCGTAGGGTGGGTCAAGCAAACCAAGGCGTGGTGGGGCTTCCGTCGCCGCAACTCGTCCTGCATATCAACAGAGTGCAAATCATCGTTGATTGGTTTGCGAAGCCCCACCGAATATTTGCGACGTCGACCCACCCTACGGTGAGAATGGCGGTTAGCCCCCCTTCAGGCGGAAGATGACCGGCGAAAGCCAGGACGAGGAACCGTCACTGCCGCCGTTCGATGACGAAACCGGCCAGACCGAGCAACGATTCCGTCGATGGCGAGTGGGGAAGCGTCGCCAGATTGTTGCTCGCCCGATGGGTGAACGAGCGGGCGCGGTCCCTAGCGTAGGCAATCGCATCGTAGCGTGCGAGCCAGGGACGCAGGGCATCGCGATGGTGGTCATCTTCGTTGGAGAGCAACGACTGGAGTTCGGCCCGCTCGGCCGGCGTAACCGCGGCCAGCAGCCGGATCAACGGAAGCGTGGCCTTTTGCTTCGACAGGTCAGTGCCCAGCGACTTGCCGACGGCCGACTCCTCACCGACCAGATCCAACACGTCATCGGCAATTTGAAAGGCCACGCCCAGGTCGTGACCGTAGTGTGCCAAGGCGTCGACGGTCGAGGCCGTCGCCCCGGCGTAGTGCGCCCCCAAGCGGCAGCAGGTCGACATCAACGCGGCCGTCTTCCCGGCAACGATCCGCACGTACTCGGCCTCGCTCAAGTCGTAGTTTCCGCGGCTGTGAATCTGCGTCAACTCGCCTTCACACATATTGCGGGCCGACTGGCTCACGACCTGACATGCCAGGCAATCATCGAGCGAACTGGTCAAGCACATCGCCCGGGCGAAAAGATAATCGCCCAGCAGCACGCTCGTCTCGTTGTTCCAGCGGGCGTTCACGGTGTCCAGATGCCGGCGCAGCGTCGCTTCGTCGAGCACGTCGTCATGCACGAGCGATGCCGTGTGGATCAACTCGACCGCGACGGCCAGCTTGGTGTGCTCTGGCTTGAGCGAGCCCGTAGCAAGCCCCGACAGCAGCACCAGTGCCGGCCGAATCCGCTTGCCGCCGAGCCGGAAGCCGTGCTGCGCGAGTTGATCGACGAAGGGATTCTCGCTCGAAAGCTCCTCTTGCAGCAACCGCTCCACGTCGTCGAGCTCGGTCGCCACGGGCGCATACAACGCCCGGAGATTCTGAGGGACTGAGGTCACGCCTTCGCCGATCGCACCCATCATCGCCCTTTCAACGTGAGTTACCCATTATTACCGCCAGAGTCGGGTGAGTCGAGGGGGGACAACGCGAGGAGAACGCGGGCCGGTCCTCCGCCGCAAGGCCGTCGTAGGGCAGGCTGTTAACCGTGGGGCCGGTTGTTAATCTGCCGTTACCAGCGCGCGGTGCCCTGGCAGCAACCTACGAACCCCGCCGGTCCGGCGGCGCCGGTGCGAGTTCCACGAGCCGAGCCAGCCACACCCCCTGTAGCGTGGACTCCATGACGACTCGGCTGCCAACCAGCAAGGGCCCGATCGCGGCCATGTCGGCCCGACGGTGGTAAACCACCGCGTATCGCGGGCGGCGCGCGGCGTTTTCTCCGGCGGCGATCGAACCGACCAGATGCACGCCCGCCGTCTGTAGGGCAGGCGACGCAAGCTCGACCGTGCCCGCCTGATACGGCGCCAAGCTTGGCACGAGCAGAACAGGCCGCCGGTCCGGCGACCGTCGCGCGGCCTCGTCCAGCATCGGCTCGCGGACGCTGTCGCCCCAGTAGGTGACCTCGAAGCCGAGTCGTTCGGCGCCAGCCAATCCGCCAACGAGCAGGTTGTAGTAGCTCAGTTGATAGGGATGATAGCGAACCACCCCGACGCCTTGGGCGGCGATGAGCACTAGGACAAATGCGGTTGCCAGGCGCGGTCTCGGTCCGCGAATGCCGTCGCGCCGAGTCCCCGCCGCCACGCTCGCGTCGGCGCGAAGGCGCCCACCGGCCAACCGTCGGGCGCCGACTCCGACCAAGATCGCCCAGAATGGATAGACCATCAGAAACAGCCGCTCGCCATCGTACACGGGGACGCCCGGCCAAGAGAATAGGGCCAACAAGAACGCCATCGACGCCAACACCAACACGTAGTCCTCACTCGCGGCGTGAGACGCTACGTCGTTTAGCGGCCGCCGGAACGTCGGTCCCGTTCCGGCGTCTTTCCGGCGTCGCTCGGTCGTCGCAGTCCAAACCCCGATGGCGCCGAGCGCCAACAGTCCGATCGGCACGGTGACGGCGAAAATCACCCACGGATAGTGCCAGGGGACGTCGCGGTCGCACCAGACTTGGCCCCAGTAGAACACGTGGATCGGCTGGCGGAGCGAGCCGCTCGAAAGGTATTGCCGGAAATGAGCGATCGGCGCGAGCCACAGCCAGGGCCAGCCGACAAACAACGTCGCCGCGCCGGCGACCGCCCACGCCGTGGCCGCTTTCAAGAAAGGCCAGACAAAGCATGGCGCGGGAGGTTCGGGACGCCCGGAACTGCCATTGGCCGAAGGGTCAACTGCCTCCATCGCCGTCGATCGCTTTGCGGACCGCCAAAAGTGCCAGAGGAGCCACAGCAGGACCGGGGGCGCGACCAGCAGTCCGTGCAAGCGGACGAGCATGGCCCCGCCCCAAACGACGCCGGCCGCAGCGAACTGCCACAGGCGGCCGCCTCGCACGGCCTCGGCCACGGCCAGCACCGCCGCGACGAAAAACAGGGTCGTCAGCAGATCGAGCGACGCCAAGTGGGCGTGGGCGAATAGCCGCGGCGCCAGGGCCACGGCCGCGGCCGCAACGCCGCCAGCCAGCATCCCTTCGCGACGCCCAGTCCACCCGCCGACGATCAACACCAGCAGGGCGAAGGCCACGGCCGGGGCAAAGCGGGCCGAGCCGATCGAGACCAGCGCCGCGTCGTCCGGGGCCGGGTCCAGCAGCCAGTGCGTCGCACCAAGGATCCAGTGGCCCAGCGGGGCCTGAACCGGCGCCCCGTCTGCCGGCCAGTCGAAATTCCGCTCGATGTTCCTTGGCAAAAAGAAGCCGAGACCCTGATGCCGCAACGCCGTAACCAGTTGCTTCCCTTGGTTGAGGTGGTACGCCTCGTCACACGCCGCCCCGGGCCCGTTCCGCTCGGGCGCAATCGTGACCACGCACGCCACCAACACGGCGACGGCGACCAGCAGCGGAATCAGCAAGACCTTCGGCGACGACACGGCGGCTCCTTCGGCCCCAGGACTGATTTTACATTGACACCGGAGCCGGATGTAGGGTGGGTCGAGCGAAGCGAGCCCCACCGTTTTCCGAGGTTCTGCAAAGTCGTTATTGTACTCTTCACACTCCGCATTGTACTCTTCACGCTCCGCGTGAAGCCAGGGCAAACGCAGGCTGCATCATCCTCATTTCCTCACGCGGAGCGTGAGGAGTACATTCCCGGCGACTGCAAAGTCGTTATTGTACTCTTCACGCTCCGCGTGAAGCCTGGGCAAACGCTGGCTGCATCATGCTCATTTCCTCACGCGGAGCGTGAGGAGTACATTCCGGGACGTTTGTCAGTTCCCGCACAGTATGACTGCAAAGTTGTTCGTAGTTCCGGCTTTAGCCGGTCATTTTCCGCCTAAAGGCGG
>JBDKUC010000378.1:0-2232 GCA_039679885.1 Thermoguttaceae bacterium
ACGTCCAGTTTGCCGATCTGCTCGGCCAGACTGGCGAGCGTTTCCTTCGACGTCAGGTCGGCGGGCACACGGCCCAGCTTCTCCAAGACGCGCGTGGCGACTTCATAGCTTTCCGGGTGGATCCAGGTGGCGTCCAATGGATTCTCGCCGCCGACGATCTTCAGAAACCCGGCCGCCTGGACAAACGTCGCCTCGCCGAAGCCGACCACCTCCTTGACCTGCTCGCGCGTACGGAACGGGCCGCCCTGCAAGCGCTGCTCATAGACCCGGCGAGCGGTCAACTGGTTCAAGCCCGAAACGTAACGCAACAGCGCGGGGCTGGCCGTGTTCACGTCCACGCCCACGTAGTTGACGCACGATTCCACGACGCCATCCAACGAGGTGCACAAGTGCTTCGCCTTGACGTCGTGCTGGTAGAGTCCCACACCGATGTTCGCCGGGTCGATCTTGACCAGTTCGCTCAATGGGTCCTGGAGCCGCCGGCCGATCGAGATCGCCCCGCGCATCGAGGCGTCGAAATTCGGCAGTTCGTCGCGACCGACCCGACTGGTCGAGTAGACGCTGGCCCCCGCCTCGTTAACGATCACGTAGCAGACGCGGTCCTTCAGCTCATCGCTGCTGATCAACTCGGCAAAGAAGTCCTCCGTCTCCCGGCAGGCCGTGCCGTTGCCGATCGCCACCACCGACAACTCGTGGCGGTCGATCAGGTCGCGGACAATCTTCTGGGCTTCCGGCCGCCGCTCGGGGTTGCCGATCAGGTAGATCACGGCATGGTCGAGCAGGTTGCCGAACTCATCCAGCGCCGCCAGCTTGCAGCCGCTCTTGAACCCGGGGTCCACGGCCAGGATGCGGCGATTGCGGACCGGCGGCTGAACCAACAGCTTGCGGAGGTTCTTGGCAAACACCTCAACGGCGTGCGTTTCCGCCCGCTCGGTCAACTCGCGGCGCACGTCGCGTTCCAGGCTGGGCAGGATCAGCCGCGTCAGGGCGTCGCGGGCGCAGCCGCGGAGGAAGTCGGCGTGCGGATGCTCGGCCGGCACGCACACCTCGTCCACCGCCTTGTACATCGCCTCCAGGTCGCATTCCAACCGCACGCGCAGGACCTTGGCCCGCTCGCCGCGGTTGATCGCCAGCACGCGGTGCGGCGGAATCTTGCGGATTTCCTCGCTGTAGTTGAAGTAGTCGCTGAACGCCTTTTGCTTCTTTTCCTCGGCCTTCCTCTTCTTCAACTCCTTCTTGGCCCGCTTCTGTTCGTTCCGGGCCTGCTTCTGCCGCGACGCCTTGGTGGCGGCCGGCGCGTCGTTCGCCGCTTGCGGCTTTGCCGGCGTCTCAATGGCCGCTTGCGCCTCGGCCGCCGTCGAAGTCTCAGTCGGCGTCGAGGGCTCCGCCGCGACGGACGTTTCGGCTGGCACATCTCCCGCGGGCGTGTCTTCTGTCTGGGGCGGCGGCTCGACGACTTCCACCAACGGCGTGATCGACTCCTCGGCCACCGGTGCGGCAGTGTCCGCTGGCGGGACACTCTCGTCAACCGGCGAGGAAGACAAGGGAGCCTCGGCGACGGCTTCCGCCGCTGGCGCATCAACGACAACAGGCTCGCTCGGCGCCGGAGGCAGTTCGACAGGTTTCTCCTCCGTCTTCGCTTCGGCGGGCTTCTCCTCCGTCTTCGCTTCGACAGGCGCCTTTTCCGCAACAGGTTTGGCCTCTGGCGCGATATGGCTGCTGATCAGCTTGCCAGTCCGCTGGAGGATCTCCCGCAATCGCTGCCGCAGTTCGGCCGATTCGCTGAACTGCTCGGCTAGGATGTGGCCGGCCCCCAAAAGCGCGTCGGCGCCCGAGGGAACCTGACGATCGGGATTCGCGAAATCGGCGGCCCGGCGATCCAGATCGCTGGCGGCCGGATCGGCGGTGAGGATCTCCGTGGCCAGTGACTCCAGGCCGCGCGAGCGGGCCGTCGTGGCCAGCGTCTGCTTCTTGGGCTTGTACGGCAAATACAAGTCTTCCAGACGCTTGGTCGTACTGGCTCCCTGGATCTGCTTGGCCAGTTGTTCGGTGAGTTTGCCTTGCGTCTCGATGGAGCGAAGGATCGTCTGCTTCCGTTCGACCAGCAGACGCATCTTGGTCAACCGCGCCTGGATCTGCCGGATCTGCTCTTCGTCGAGCCCTCCGGTCTGATCTTTCCGGTAGCGTGTGATGAACGGAACGGTGTTCCCCTCATCCAACAGTTCCAGAACC
>JBDKUC010000122.1:0-25675 GCA_039679885.1 Thermoguttaceae bacterium
ATGGCGAGCGCATCTGGCCATTCTCTGTCGGCAACCACGCTTTGTGTGCAACCAGCTTCCCCATAGTCGAAAAATCGTAGCGCTCGGTGGTCGCCTCGCGCGGGAACCCTTGCCTGGTCGAGGATAGAACGGTGCCGCGAATCAACGTCCAGTTGGGCACCAGAAGCTTATTCCAGATATACCGTGCCCTGTCCGGAGGAGCGTTCTCGATCGCACGTTCGAGTCCCTCGATTTCGCAGGCTGAGTCGAAGCCATTGAGTCCCTTGACATGCCAACCGTAGGTGTCCGTGATCCGAACACTGCCATCGTACTCAGGCGATCGGCACTTGATTCGCACCGCTTTGGCAACACCAACCTCAACAAGGAAGGCGAGGATGTCGTTGGGATACGGATGCGCGAACCAAGCGTCGGAATTGCCATCGAAGTACGCCAGGAGTTCAGGGGAGCGCAGGTACACACGGTCGGGTGACCTAAACGCCTCCTCGCCGGTGACTCCGTTCGAGGCGAGCACCCAAAACTGGTTCCTTACCGCTTGCTCAAGCCTCCACTTATTGTTGCGAGCGTCTGCCCTCATCGCCCGCTGAATCTTTTGAACGTCCGCCAAGTGCTCTTTAATGGCCGTCACAGCAACGCGACCGGCCTCATAATTGGGCAAGATCACTTCCAGAACTTCGTGGACAACATCTGGCTCGGGGATTCCTAGTCGCTTTAAGAACTCGCGAGACTCTTTATCGGTCGCCAGGCATTGACGGACGAATCGCATCGTTCCCCAAGCTGCCGAGGCGCGGTGTCCATCCAGGGGAGGAAGATAGGCGTGTGGGCTCCCATCATCACGAAAGGGAACCACATGCTTGCCGTCCTCAAGGCGCAGTATCGGCTGTCGGCGGAGTGGTCCATGCTTCCAAAGTGATTCAACGCCCGTTAGCTTGGCATAGAACTTCGTCATCCAGGCATCGCTTTGGCTACTCAGAAACTCCTTGGATGCCGCCGACGCGAATCTCTCCTGTGAAACCTCTTTCACGCTCAGTACATCCGTGAGGTAGTCCCATAAAGCTCGTGTCGTGCCTTCGGTAATGAGGTGAGTCATCCACCGCAGGGCGGTCTTGGAGTCAAAGAGTTGCTGAAGCTGAGTATCGCTAAGAATCTCACGGAGCCACGCAGCCCCCGGAAGGGCGGCCTCCCTGGCGGAAACAAACGTCCCGTCGTCTGCCGGCAGTAGAGGGTGTGCAATCAAAGCCTCTTTTACTGCCGTAAAGACTGGATAAAACATCGAGTCTGGCGGGAAGTCGTCCGCGCTTATGGGCAGGGCCTCCAACACGCCTACGGTGAGCAGTTGTAGTTCCTTCAACCTCGATAGGGCACCTGTGATAAGGGTGGCAGTCTCGGGAACAAGTTTTCTGTTCCAGTCATCATGCTCGGGCACGTTGTCGCGTGCGGGTGTGGTGCGATATGACGCTTGCAGGAGGAATCCGAGTCGCGTGTCTTTGTCGGTGGGGAAAAACACGACGAGCGGCGATTTGAGTAGCTTGACGATTCGACCGTCCTTGTCACCTTTATCCTTGCCCAGTTTGAAGGCGATCTCCACAGCTACCGAACTGGATGTATTGGGAATGGGCACTGGTCGCTGGAACAGGAGCCACTTTTCCTCCTCGTTGCGCCCGTCGCTCTCGGTGATGACAGTCACTTCACGCGCAGTGCCGCGCGTAGTCTCCTTGCGCCGATAACTGCCCGACCGCCTATCGTCAAAGTGCCATTCGATGCGATCAATGTGGCGCAGAAACAGAAGTGTTCGTCCACTCAACGTCTTCAGTCGATCCCCGATTTCGCGCATCGCCATCTCAGAGGAGACATTTGCGTGGTTGAACGGGAATACGAACACGGTTTCACCCGGCTTGGCCTGGCAGGGGGCAATGCCGCGGGGGCGAATGTACCTTTCGATTCGGAAATGCTCTTCGCCTGAATGAATCTCGGGCGATGCAGTAAATGCGTAGACGGACTTGAAGCCGATGCCAAACTTGCCAATCTGATCCAGTTCGTTGTGCTTTGTTCCTTTGAGAACGTCCGAGACACCTCGCACATCCTGTTCGTCGAACACCTGACCATAGTGCCGGACTTCAAGGCGGTCACGATAAAGGTGAAATGCAATTGGCCTCGGTAGGTCGCACTGAGGGGCAGACTTGGATCGCCGGAGCAACGCATCCTCGGCGTTTTGCAGAAGCTCGTAGACGAAGTGCGTGCGATCACTATACAACTGTCGGGAGAGCAATTCCCCGATGTCGTCAAACTCCTCACCACGACGCCGAATGTTGTCCTGGGTAATACGCAGATAGTCGCTAGGCATAGCGCGTCCCCACGCATGATGCTGACAGCCAAGCTACAATCAGCAGGCTTAGCCACTTGACGCGGAGAGGACACTATTGCCTCTCCCCCACCACATACACCCCCATCCCGCCCGGATTGCGGAGACAATGGTTTACGATACCGCCGCCAATGGAGCATGTCAATCGTCGCCCGACTCCCCCCAGGCCGACAGCCTCTCGGGTGTAGGACGCGGCTACTCTTCCAGGCGACATCGAGCATAACAGAAGGGCAGGACAAGAGCGGTCCAGCCGTAAAACATTTCCCGTCCGCGCGGCAGTTGACTGGTAAGGTCCGGCGAGACAAGCAGGTGGATCGCCGATCGCAAGGACTACGAGGATCAGGCTGGGCATCAACGAGCGGCTCTCCGGGAAATGGATCAGATGCAACCTCGCCAGAGGCGCCCAGACCGCTCTGGACGGCACCAGGGGAGAGTCAATGCCACGCGGCGTGCACCTTTGCGACGGCAGGAGACACCGAGCGGGTCTAGCAGCACTGAAAAGCCGCCGAAAACCTGGCATGTTTCCTTGATGGCTGGCCGTTAGCTGCCAGAGCCGCGGCGTATTGCGCGGCCGATGCCCTGGTCGCCTACGTGCGGCTTTACGCCTCGGGCAAGCTCGATCTGGCCTGTCCAACGCCCCTGGACCGCCACGCCGGCCGCGCTGCTTTCTGAGAGGGCCGGTCCGTCCGTTCACATCAATCCCCTGCAACCCTGAAGGAGACCCTATGGTAGTTCCCATCGCCGTTGCCAGCACCCTGCTGGCCGTGATCCTCGTGATCGCCCTGGCTCGCGAAATCCAGTTGCGGCGGGCCCTGGAATCCCTGTTGCGAAGGCTTCTTGCTTATTGGAGGACCCATGAAAAGCGTCAACCCCGCGATGCTGACCGTCCTGTTGATTTTCACGATTCTCGGCTGCACGAATGACGACGAACGGCTGGTCGAGATGGCCCGCGAACACGCCGCCCGGCAGGCCGAGAGCCAGCGGCAGATGGTCGACCTCGAAAAGCAAGTGGCCGAAGGTTCTCGGCGACTGGTCGAGAGCGACGCCAAGGCGCGAGAGCATTTGACCGTCTTGCAGCACGACCTGCGGGCCGATCAGGCGGAGGTCGGGCGCCAGCGGGACCGGTTGGAGAACGATCGCCGGGAGCTCGCCGCCCAGCGTCACTGGGACCCGATCGTTGCCGCCGTGATTACGGACGTCGGCATCCTCCTGGCCTGCCTGTTGCCACTTGCCCTGGGCGTCTACGTGCTCTGGTCGGCCCGACGCGGCAGTGAATCCGACAGCGTGGTGACCGAGTTGCTTGTCGAGGAATTGGTCGCCAGCAAGCCGAGACTGTTGCTGCCCGGCCAATCGTCGTTTTCCCCGCTGGACTACGAGCCGGACGAGACACCACCGGATGCCGGTCCGAGCGATGATCGACCCGCCGGCTAGATACCCACCGCATTCAACACACATCCCTTGGAGACATGATGAGCCACGTAGTCACAATCAAGACGCTCGTGCGCGACCCTACGGCCGTCCGCGCGGCCTGCAAGCGGCTCGGCCTGGACGAGCCGGTGCAGGGAACGACGAATCTCTTTAGCGGCGAGACGGAAGGGCTGGCCGTGCGGTTGCCCAACTGGGTCTATCCGGTCGTCTGCGACACCGCCAGCGGCGCCGTCCGCTACGACAACTTCCAAGGCCGCTGGGGCGACCAGGGACAGCTCGACCGTTTCTTGCAGGCGTACGCGGTTGAAAAGACCCGGATCGAGGCCACGAAGAAGGGATGCGTTTGCACCGAGCAGACGCTGGCCGACGGCTCGATCAAGCTCACCGTTCAGCTACAAGGAGTCGCCGTATGACGAGGAGCATTGAAATCATCGTCACCCCGGAGGGCAAGACGAGCGTGCAGACGCTCGGTTTCACCGGGCCATCCTGCCGCGACGCCAGTCGCTTCATCGAGCAAGCCCTCGGTCAGCGGGCAAGCGAGCGGCTTACCGCGGAGTTCCACGAGGCCGAGCCGGTCGTCGAGCGCGCCGGCCAGCGGGTCTGATCTGCCGGCCTATCCGATCCGCGGCCTTTGGTGCGACAAAAAGAGCGCCGAACGACCAAGTTCACCTGCCGCCGTAGTGAGCAACCGAGCAACCCAACCACCAACTTCACGGTGGTCAGTCTGCCGTTTATCACGTACACCTGCCTGCTGAAAGTTCTGAGCCTGCGTCACGATGCTCTTGAGCGATGGTTGCCCGTGGCACGCCAAGACGATCGGCCAGTTCGTTTGCAATTCGGAGAAGGTGATCGTGGATTGCTTGCCCAATTTCCTCTGTCTCGGCTTTCTCGAAGGCGGCCATGAGCCGCTCTTGATCCTTCTCTGTCAGCCGATGGTTGGCGGCGGGAAAAAGGCACGTGTCTTCCTTGCGGATATGTTCCCTGATCAGCTTCAGGTAGCACCGCCCATGTTGAACAAACCGCTTCAACGAGTCGGAATCGCTGGTTGTGGCCGGCTCGATCGCGGCCTCCATGCCCTGAAGATAGAGGTGGCCCAGTTCATGCTCGCGGAGCATCACCACCACGGGACTGCACCCGCCCGAAAAGCCCTTAGCTTCCATCACCGGAAAGAGCGGATCTTCCTCTTTTCCGTGGTGACAGCGCTCAACGAAGCCGCGGAAGAATTCGATCAATTGCTTCGCCGATTGCATGTCCAGTTCATTTCCGGCCGTGCATTGCTCAAGGACCTTTTCAAGGCAGTCGAGCACTTGCTCGATGATTCGGTGTTCTTTCATCAGAATGTCTGTGGGCTGCATTGGTAATCTCCTTCAAACCAAGCCGTATTACGGATCGCAAATCGTTGAAGTCGCGACACTATTCTCCTCTTTCGGGCTTCGCAGTCAGACATTCAATGCTGGCTGCGAACGAGTTTACTGCCGGGTCGGCTGCCCATCTGTCCAATCGCCTCGTCGACGGTCAATGCCCCGGGTAATTATGGAGATGTAGCCGGAGAGCGGCAATCAAGTGGACCGACTAGATGGCTCATGGTGAACTGTCAGTCTTGAAATCTGGAGTTCAGGTGCCTAGCATTTAATAGGTAATTACTGCGATCGCGGCAATGAACATTTACACGAACCGACGTATTCGACAAATGGAGATGCAATGATGACTACTATAGCAAAGATTGACGCACGCGAGACGTGCGACCTGTTGAACTCCGATCCGAGGACGTTGCTTGTCTGCGGCTACGAGGGTGATGAGGAGTTTCACCAGCACCACTTGGAGGGCGCCATTTCGCTGCATGACTTTCTGTCACGAAAGGATTCGTTACGGAAGGATCAGCCGATCATTTTCTACTGTGCCTGCCCACATGACGAGACAGCGATCGGCCAAGCGAGGAAATACCAGAAGGAAGGCTTCACGAATGTCAAGGTTCTTGAGGGCGGATCGAGCGCCTGGCAGGAAGCTGGCTGTCCGGTGATGACGACCGCTTAGGCTGTCGCATGGGGCGCGTCGCGTGGGTGTCAACAAGAAGGGATTGACCCCAATGGTCGCAACGAGCATGCATGCTGGCACGGTCAAATTCCGGCTCTTGCCCGTTCCTCCGTTTCGGTTGGACCTTACGGTGTGGACCCTCAGACGCCGGGCGGAGAACGCGGTAGACGGCTGGGACGGGCAGACCTATCGCCGGGTTCTGCTTCTGGGCGGCAGGCCAGTCGAGGTGGCGGTTACCCAGATTGCTTCGCCTCAGTCGCCGGAGCTTCAAGTCTCGGTGACGGGAACAACGGCCGGATCGGGCATCAAGGCCGCGCTGGCTCCGGTTCTGGAGCGAATGTTCAGCCTTAAGGTCGATCTTGGCGAGTTCTATCGGTTTGCCGCCCGTGATGTGCGGCTCGCACCGTTGGCCGAACGGTTTCAAGGTATGCGTCCCCCTCGCTTTCCCGCGGTCTTCGAGGCCCTGGTGAATGGCTTTGCCTGCCAGCAGATGTCGCTGACGCTGGGCATCATGCTGCTGAGCCGGCTCAGCCAGTCGTATGGGCTGGCCGCAGGTGAAGGGAATCTGGCACGTCACGCCTTCCCACGCCCCGTTGATCTGGCGGGGCTTGATCCTCGGGCGCTGCGGCCGTTAGGGTTCAGTTACCAGAAGTCCCGGGCGATCGTCGAGGCGGCACAGGCGGTTTACCAGCGGCAACTCGACCTGGAATCGCTCGCCAACCTATCCGACGACGAAGCCGTGCATCGGTTGGAGCAGCTTCGCGGCGTGGGGCGATGGACCGCCGAGTACGTCTTGCTGCGAGGTCTGGGACGTTGGCATCTCTTCCCCGGAGACGATGTGGGCGCACGCAATAACCTGACGCGATGGCTCAAGCTGAGGAAGCCCCTGGATTACCAGCGTGTGCAGCGAATTCTGGCCCGCTGGAATGGGTACGGCGGGCTGATTTACTTCCACCTCCTACTGGATCGGCTTGCCACAGCCCACCTCCTGCCATGAAGAAACGAACCGCGAAGAAGCCGAAGCTCGTCTTGACCATCGGGCACTCGACGCGCGATCTGGAGACTTTCATCGGTCTCCTCCACGGCCACGACGTGACCTGTGTGATCGATGTTCGCACCGTGCCGCGTTCCCGGCACAATCCGCAGTTCAACAAAGAGAGTCTACCTGGCGCACTCCACGCCGCCGGCATTGCGTATGAGCACATACTCGGCTTGGGTGGGCTGCGGCATACGCATGCCGATTCGCCGAACAAGGGTTGGCGTAACGCGTCGTTTCGCGGCTACGCGGACTACATGCAGACCGACCGGTTCGAGGAAAGCCTCGAAATGCTGATCGCTCGCGCAATCAAAGACCGTGTGGTGCTGATGTGTGCAGAGACTGTGCCGTGGCGATGCCATCGCTCGCTGATCGCCGACGCGCTTTCGGTGCGCGGCATCCCGGTCGAGCACATTCTCAGCACAGCACGCACGCAGATGCACAAACTGACCCCTTGGGTCCGTATTCGGGGAAAGCAGATCACTTATCTGGAGCAGGATTGCGCCTCTCGGGAAGAGTCGGCAGTCAATCACCGGATGACAGGAATAGCCGCTGCAGGTACTCGGGAAGACGCACGATGATGGCTGATGTGCCGAGTGTGGTGATCGTGGAGGCTTCGGCGGCCTCAATGCTGCGCGCCGTCTTGGATCCTTGCCTATCCGGATAACCGTAGTCGATCGGCGGAACTTTCATCGATCAATCCGGCCGACGCGAAGATCATTCTTCTGGAAGGGGGCAACCGGGTGCTGCCGACCTATCCGTCCAGACTATCCGCGAAAGCAGTGGAGCAACTGAATCAACTCGGCGTGTTGGTCCAGACGGGAGCAATGGTCAGCGACATCCGTGATGAGAAAGTGGTATTTCGCACTGCGGATGGCGTGGAGGAGATCGCAGGTCGGACGATTCTCTGGACTGCAGGCGTGAGGCCCTCGTCCTTGGGGCGCGCGTTGGCGAAGTCCGTCGACGTTCGATTGGATCACACGGGACGGCTTATCGTCGATCCGGATCTCTCACATCCCGATGTATTTGTTATTGGGGATCTTGCTAGTTGTGCTGGCCCCAATGGCAAGCCGTTGCCTGGGCTGGCCCCCGTCGCCATCCAGCAAGGGCGCTACGTCGCCAAGTGCATCCAGAATCGGTTGCAGAGGCAGGCGACTCCACCTTTCGTGTATCACGACTACGGAACGATGGCCACAATCGGCCGCAGTCGAGCGGTGGCAATGGAGGCGAAACGGGGATAAGGAGGCGAAACGGGGATCGAGGCGAAACGGGGGGAGGCGAAACGGGGATAAGCCAATTATTGAGGCGAAACGGGGAGGCGAAACGGGGATAGGAGGCGAAACGGGGATAGAGGCGAAACGGGGATAGGTCCAATTATTGGGAGGCGACAGGGGGTAGGAGGCAAAAATGGGGTAAGTCCTATTATTAACAAAAAGTGCCATGCGGCAGCCCCCATTGCCTCGGGAGGGATGGTCTTTCACGTGCTCAATCGCGCGAACGCACGGGCGCGGATTTTCGCCAAGGAGGCCGACTACGCGACGTTCGAGCGGGTGATGCAAGAGACGTTGGCAAGAAAGCCGATGCGGATTCTGGGCTACCTGATTATGTCCAACCATCGGCACCTGATGCTCGGGCCGGAGCACGACGGCGAGTTGGGGGCGTTCATGCGGCGGCTGACGACGACGCATGTTCGGCGCTGGCGTCTGCATCGCAGAACCGTGGGTTGCGGGCACCTCTACCAGGGCACCTACAAGTCGTTTCCGATCGAGACCGACGAACATCTGCTGACGGTCCTTTGCTACATCGAGCGAAACGCTTTGCGGGCAGGGTTGGTCAAGCGTGCCGAAGATTGGCGATGGTCGAGCCTGTGGCGTTGGCGGCACGCGGACGTGACGGAGGACGTGCCGCCGTTGACGCCGTGGCCTGTCGAGCGGCCGCGGCAATGGCTGCTCCAAGTGAACCGACCGCAACCCAAGGCGCGACTCGAGGCCGTGCAGACGTCGGTGCAGCGCGGCCGTCCGTTCGGCAGTGCCATCTGGCAAGAAACGACTTCCAAAAGACTAGGACTCGAATCCACATTTCAACCCCGTGGAAGACCGAGGAAGCACGCATAATTGGACTTATCCCCTTGTTGCCATCTTATCCCCGTCCCAGATTGCTCGACGATACCCTTTGACGGAACTGCCAGGGCGTTCTGGAAAAGGGGTCGAACAGGGCGTTTGTCGGGGTGTCTCAGTCAGCCATACGTTTGCTGGGACTGATAACGGTCGATGTGATCGAAGCAGATTTCTTCCCGGATTGCCCAAAGGCAACGTTTGATGAAACCGCGGAGGGCGCTCCGAAAAACGGGTCCTCACGCCGCATCACCATCGTCGCCACCAATAGCCAAGCAGGCCGACAGCGCCGATGCCGAGCAGGACGAGGGTCGAGGGCTCGGGCACGGCAACACCCGTCACCGCAAAGCCGCTGAGATCAGTCGCGGTGAAACTCGCGTAGTTGCCATCGTAGGTTAGATCGTTGGCCGTAAACGCCGTCCACGCGGACCCGTCGTAGTGCCAGATCGCCAGATCGCCGGAGGAATAACCCGAGCCGATGCCGAACGACAGGTAGGCGGGATCGCCGGGCGTGTAGCCGGTGTCAGTCGTGAAGAGCCACCCGCCGAGCACCGACTGCCCGGAACCCAGACGACCATGCAGCGAGCCCAGGGGGGCGTCGCTGATTGCCGTCGCGGTGAAGCTAAGTCGTGTGGAGCTTGGCTTTGCGAGAAAGCTCGCTCCAACCGTCCAGTGTGTTGTGTTATCGCTGACGAGCGCACGCTGGAGCGTGGCCAAGTCGAGTGTGATTGTGTGGCCCGATGTCCCCGATGTGATGGCCGAGCCGGTAAACTGTTGGGCGTTTGCGTTCCACACACCGCCGAGCGTCTGGACTGTTCCGCTGCCACTCCATCCGTGTAGCGCGGAGATCGGAGCAAACGTGGCGCCCGCCGTCGGGCTCGCCCCCGCCATGACGCGCACAGTGCCATTGTTAATGATTGTGCCGTTGCTGCCTTTGGTCCCGCCGACCATGATCAGACTGCTGCCGGCGCCGACATCAATGGCAAGCAGCGATTGACTGTTGACCTGGACAATTTGCGCCGTGACATTGCCGCCGCCGCTTATGTTCAGTGTCCCGCGGCCATTAAGGCCAACAACAACGGCGGTCAACACGTTCGTCCAGGTCGAGCCGGTGCCGTTCACGTTCACTACGCCCGTGCCGCCGGACTCGTACCCAACAACACTTCCATATTCGCTCGTGCAAGCAACGGTGCCACCGCCACTGATATTTAGGATGCCATTGCCTGACTCGCCGATGTTTAAGCTGCTGCCATAGTCGGTCCAGGTTGAACCGGTCCCGTGTATTGCGACGACACCCGTTGATCCCGAACAACACCCAACGGCGCTGGCAAAGCTACGCACTGCGCCACCGCCGGCTACATCTAGCCTTCCGCTGCCGTAATCTCCGACGTGCAGACATCCGTCTCCCCACAACCAGGTGCCACTGGTGAACTTCGAGCCGGCCCCATTGACACTCACAACGCCCACTGACCCGGCGCTTTGGCCGATATAGCAATCGTCCATACTGCCGACGACACCGCCGTCGATAACGTTTAGTTGTCCCATCCCATTGCAGCCGACGGAAATGCCTTCATCGTTTGTCCAGTTCGATCCTGAGCCAACGATATTAACAGTGCCGGACGCGTTGGTGCTGAACCCAATAGCCGCGCAGCGAGAGAGGAGATTTCCTGACGTAACAGTCAGACTGCCCGCTGTGCTGGATCCAATGTAGCCCACGGTTGAACTGGTCCATGTCGATGGATTCGAAGGCTGGACGTCGCCGGACATCGAATACACCAGCGTAGAATCGGCGCGGGTCACAGATAGCGGACCGACGAACGCCACGAACGCCGTTAGCAGAACTCGCAGCGATCTCGAGAATCCAATTTGCGCGCATCGGCAAAGCACGGTAAGTCTCCTTCAGGTAAAGTCGAATGATGCGTTCGCGTGCCGAAGGAAGCGTCTCGCCTTCGCCTCGGCGAGTCGTCTCTTCCCTGCCGACTGGCGGTAAGTGCCACCTTAACAAAGCTCCCGCTGAACGCAACCCCCCGGCCAAGAAAAGCACTCTCCAATCGAGGGGCCTGAAACCGATGACTTGCGCGATGACAGCACCGTTTTTCAGTTGTTCGCTCTTTGTGCGTCTCTCGCCCGACTGCATGTACACATTTTGGATGGATGGCCGAGTAAGTCTCGATTTCCGAAAAACTGTTGCTTTGATCGGCCTGTCTCAGACGCGACGGATTGATGAGATTCAGCTTCCTACGAGCTGGTCAAGTCCGTGCGCTCGTAGATCGCCTCTTGCCAGGGGAATGGAGCGTGCTCCGTTAAGGCTTCGAATGCACTACGAAAACGGATCAGATCAACCATGCCCAGACTCCTTCTTGGCAACTGCGCGACCACTTCGCGGACAGCCATCAATCGACGCCAACGCCTGCATTTCAAGTACAATTGCCCTTCTCAACTCTTCCGGCTCGATCACCTCCGCGTGCCGCCCGAAGCTCAGAATCCACCGCATGATTTCCTCTGTGCCGTCGAGGTCGAACTCGACTAGCAGGCTGCTGTCGTTTAGCTTGGTGAGCTTCTGGCTGGCGTGCCAAGTCGATTCTTGCACGTAGCGGGCGACCGAAGGCGAGAATTGAACCGCGACGTGAATCCGGGCCGTCGCCGTGAAAGACACCAAACGACTTGGCAAGGTGTTTCGACAGATCGAAGTCGTCGGGCCGGCTGAAATGACGTTCCTCCAACCGGACGTCTTCAATCCGATCGACCTTCCAGTGACGAATGTCGTCGTGCTGCGGGGCGTGGCCGACCAAGTAGAGCGAACCGCCGCATCGTCGATCAGCTCTGGGAGGAATACGACAAGGACGGCAGCGTGGTCGGCGAGCTGGATCACTTCCGCTATGGTTACGGTCGGGCGGGCAACCGTCTGTGGCGCGAAAACGTCGTCTCGAAGAACATGGCCACGCCGGTCTACTTGGACGAGTTGTACACCTACAACGGTCTCGATGAGCTGGTCGCCACGAGTCGCGGGCAGCTCAATTCCGCCCATACGGCCATCCTCAACGAGGTTTTCTCGCAAGACTGGGACCTCGACGCCCAGGGCAACTGGTCGAGCTTCGACGACAACGGCGCGTCGCAGACGCGGACCACCGACGCCGCCAATCAGATTACCGGGATGACAGGCGGTTCGGCCACACCGGTCTACGACGCGGCCGGCAACATGACGACGATCCCGTCGCCGACGGCCACGGACGCCGACCACGCATCGATGTAGCGCGGCGACCAGACGTACTGGTTCCCCACGCTCTGATCTGAGTTTTCCGCCACGGCAGTTGTCCCCCCGGCCAAAGAATGCCCTGGACGACCAGCTTGCCGAGGGGCTAAGATGTGCGTCTTGACAGGCTGGGCAGAATTTGAGTCCCATGGCGGGAGCAACGGATGTCTACAACGACGTTTCTCGAAGGCAGCGCGACCCGAACCTGGGGGGGGCGGCCCGCCATCTGCGGCGCTAATGAGCTGATCACCCGCTACAAGGAAATCGTCGCCGAGCAACGGCTGAGCTGGACCGAGCACCACCATCTGATCAGTCTCCTCGGCTCAGGCGGTCAGGGCATGGTCTATCTGACCGAGCGCCGCGGGACCGACAGCTTCACCCTGCCAGTGGCCCTGAAGGTCTTCTCGCCCGAGCGGTACGAGAACGAGCGCGCGTACGACGAGGCAATGGCCCGAATGGCAGAGATCGCCGCCCGCGTGGCCCAGATTCAGCAAGACAACCTGCTGGACGTGCACAACTGGGTCGATCGCAGCCGCATCCGAATGATGGAGATGGAATGGGTCGATGGGTACGACCTCTCACGGCTGTTGACCCGGACCATGCTCGAACGGCTCCAGGGACGTGTCAGCCAAACTCGCTGGAACTACATCAACCAAGTGATCGTGACGGCCGGGCCGATGCAGCCGCGACTGAAACCCGGCATCGCCATCGCGATCGTCCGCGACTGCCTGGCGGGCTTGGCTGCGCTCCATCGCGAGGGGATCGTCCACGGCGACCTCAAGCCGTCGAACATCATGCTCAAGCGGACGGGCAACGCGAAAATCGTTGACCTGGGCTCGGCGTTCGACTTTGAGAAGGCCCCGCCCCGCCGAACCTGCACCCCAGCCTACGCCGCTCCCGAGGTGCTCGACGGCGGCCAGAGCTCGCCCCGGAGCGACCTGGCCAGCCTCGGCTATGTGCTGATCGAGATGCTGAGCGGCGCGCCCCCCTTCGCCGGACTGTCGAATTACAGCGATCTGCTCGAGGCCAAGCGATTCCTCGCCCAACGGCTTCCCAATCTCCTGCCGCAAGACGTCGTCTGCAACGAGCTGCTGATGAACTTCTGCCGCGGGCTGGTCGCTCCCGATCCGATGCGTCGCTTCCCGAGCGCGGAGGCCGCCGACCTTGTCAAAGAGGGCGCCGCCGCCTTCCATCGCCAATTGGTCAAGGGCGATCTGGCCAGCGAATACGACAACGAACTCCGCGTCTGGCTCGCTGAGCTGCCGGAGCTGGGCTAGGGGTGAGGGATTTGGGGATTTGGGGATTTGGGGATTTGGGGATGTCCCGCCCTGAGGTACTTCATAAAGCCGCGACCGGTGGTCGCGCCCGAAATCCCGAAATCCCTAGCTTCAAATCCCCAAATCCCTACTCCCCTAATCCCCAATCCCGATCCGCCGTCCCTCCTCGTGGCTTCGTCGGGCGGCTTGGACAATCTCCAGAGCAAGGCACGCATCGTCCAGGTCATCGGTTCGGCGCACGAGGCTGGTCACCGAGCGGAAGAACTGCGTCAGAAGCTGTTCCCCAAGCGGCCGCTCGCTCTCCAGCGATTCCTGGTGCCGGCCCGTCTCGTCGAACCAAACCAGCGTGGCCGGCAGATCGACGAACGCGATGCCGCGAACGCAGGAGACTTGCAACGCGGCCATCGGCCGGTAGCCAATGGCCTCATGCCAGCTTGCGGGAACGTAGCGTCCGCAACTGATCTGGGCCGTGGCCCCCGTGCCCGGGCTGCCGTGCGGTGAAAAGTCGAGGCTCATCATCCGGTAGTCTTCCGTCCCGCCGGGCTTGCCGGCGTAATGCATCACGCCGATGACGGAGGTCGGCGGCGTCCCGGCGACGTAGTGGCACCAATCGACCTGCCCGACCATGTTACGGAACGTCGGGTGGAGGGAGGGGGAACAGGCTGGCCCACTGAGTGGCTGATCGAGCGGGGTCCGTTCGTGACAAAACAGGAGACGCGGGGCGCCTAACTGCGTTGCGATGAGTTCTTTCAGCCGGACGGTGGCCGGGGCATGACGCCGCGGCAGCTCGGCCATGAACGCGATGCCCGATCCCTCAACCCGTTGTTTGATCGCGTCGGCCTCGGCGGGGTCCAGTTCGAGGCCCATCGCACAGTAAACGGCCTTGCCCGACTCGCATGCCGCCAGGATCGGCAGCTCGCGAAACCATTGGGGCGAAAGGACCAGCACCGCGTCAATGTCTTCACGCTCGACAAGGACATGGTAGCCATCGACCGCATCGGCATGGAAGTCGGCGGCCGCCTGCTCGGCCCGATGTCGGACCGGGTCGCAGATGGCACGAACGTCAAACCGATCCGCCAGCGCCCTCAACGCGGGAGCGTGTCGGGGCTGCCAAAGCTCGCCAAGTCCAATCAGGCCAACGCGAAGCCGCATGGTCGTTAACCGCGTAAGGGGGGCCGCCAAAGCCGGGATGCAAGCAGGAAGGGGGCCTCGCCGGAAGGTCTCCGAGACGCGTCCTCCGACATTGGCCTCCTTCGATTATATCGACTCGTTGACGAAACGCTCAATTAGCCCATCTTCCGACTTTCTTTGGCTCATACCCTACGAAGGCGGGGGAATCCGACAGAGGTCAGCGTCCATTCAGACACCGCACAGACGGGGTTAGTCGGGGTAAGAAGGCATTACCCAGCTTGCGCAAAAGGAAAAGCAGGGCCCGCAACCCTTGCCATTCCGAGCGTTCCCGTTACACTAGGACCATTCCCTATCCGCCTTTTTCGGCGGCCGGGCATGCAGAGTTCGCCCACCCTTCGGGAAAGCAGCCAAGGCGGGATGCCTTCGGCGAGCAGTCCGGGAACGGATGTCCCGGCATCGTTGCGATCGGCTTTCCCCAACGACACCCGGAAACCAAGACAAAGGATGTCCCCATGACAACCATGCTGTGCGCTACTGTCGTGCAAACGGTGCTATTGCTGACCGGAGCGGAGGCGAACGCCCCGGCGAAGGACGACACCCCAGCGGCGGAAAGCCGTGCTTCGGCAGCCGACAGCTACGCCGAAGCCCATCGGGCTGCCGTCAAGACCGGCAAGCCGATCGTCGTGCTCGTCAGCACGAACTGGTGCGCCCCCTGCCAGACGATGAAGAAGCACATCTTGCCGCACGTGCGAGCCCGCGGATTTTTCAAGCGAGTCGCCTTCGCCGTCGTCAATCCGGACGAAAATAGCGAGCTGGCCGAGCAGCTCACCGGCGGCGGACCGATTCCCCAATTGGTCATGTTCCGCAAGTCGCCCGACGGCTGGGTGCGGCAGAAGCTCGTGGGAGGTCAGACCGAAGAGGCCGTCGAAGACTTCATCAAGGAAGGCTTGGCGTCGGACGATTCGGCGAGGAAGAGCGAGGCGAAAGCCAAACAGGCCAAGAAGGCATCGGCCGCCGATCGCGCAACCGCCCAGCGTCCTGATCCGGCCGTCGAGAAGAAGACGCCGAAGCACGGGTAGCGCGTGCCGAAAAAGCGGTCGGCTTGCCGAAGCGCAGACCGCCGCTCCGGTCCGTCGAGTATCCCTTTGGCACCATCGCCGTAGGTGATCTCCATCTCGGGCGTATGCCTGCGACAGTCACCGACCATCGGCGGGGGATCGCCTTGGCCCCTGACCGCCAATCTGCCATAATGAGGCTGCCATGGCGAGTCGAACGGAGGCAGAGCCGACCGGACATGAATCCTACCGTCAAGAAACGGTTGTGCCTCTGCCATCGGCCGATGCGGCTCCCACACGCGTCACGCTGCCGGAATTGGAATCGGCGATCCGGGCGGCCGATCCGGCAGTGCGGTTCGTGCCTCCGCGCATCTTGCGCCGCGTCATCAAACACGACCGCGGGCTAACCGGGTTTGGCCTCCACGTACCGCACCGTAAGGGCTATGTGGTCAGCCGCGAGGCTCTCTTGCGGATTGCCGATCGCGAGGAGCTTGGCGATCCGCCCGACGCCGAATTGCCGGAGCATGTCATCCTGCTGGCCCGGCCCAGTCCGCAACGGCTGGCCGATAGCACGGCGCAAGACATGCTGCTTCGCTACTGGCGGCTGTTGTTTCACGCCCGCGTCCATCTGGCGTTGGACACCGGCCTGGCATCGACGGCGACACCTGCCGAGGTGCGAGGCCGCATTGAGACGCTCGGCCGGATGGCTTTCGACGAAATTCGTACGGTATTGGACCGCGAGGGCATGCTTCTGCCGCCGCGGAGCGAGTTGTCGGTCTACATCGAGTTCGCGGCAACGTATCTCGAACTTCGGCACTTCGCGCCGAGTTTCCTATCCCGCTATTTCCCCGCACTGACCGACCTCGACGCGGTCGATTCGCTCTTGCGGCGAGACGTGGATGCGGAGACGCTGTTGGCAACGACCCGGCCGCCGGGCGCGGCCGGCCCGCGCGACGTGCGCGATTGGGACCAGTGGGCCGATCTGCCGCCGAACGAGGAAGGATCGCCCGTCGAGGCCCAGCCGCCGCAGGCCGAAGCTCCGTCGCTGACGAAGTACCGCCGCTTGATGCAGAAGAGCCAGCGGCCGGCGACCGTGGGCAACGTGGTCCGCACGGCGATCTGGCACGCGAGGGCCGCCCGGTGCGCGCCGGCCGAGTTGGTCGCCCGAACGGCCGCGGCCTTGAAGGCGGACGCCCATCGGATGGCCGCGCGACTTCAAGCGGCGCTCGAGGAGCCGCCATCCGGCGCCCAGCCCTGGGAGAAGCCGCTCCTGGCGCTGCTCAGCCAGACGCCGCGCGGCATCTGGACGATCGAGGCCCGCTTGCTCTACGACCTGCAAAAGGCATGCGTCGATCATGAGCGCGAGGTCTACACGGTTGATCTCGTCGAATGGGCGCTGTCGCTCGGCCGGCGGCCGATCCGTCGCCGCCTTCCGTCGCAGCGCGACGTTCTTATGCTCCGACACCTGCGCACCGCGGCGCGGCGGCTCGACCGGGCGCGGATCTCGGAGCGCCAGCGGCGGCAACTTGCTCGGCTGCTTCGCAGCGCGACCGAGAAGATCGAGCGGAAGCTCCGCGAGCACTTGCGGCCCCGGATTGTCGCCGCGTTAGACACCGTCGGGCTGCTTCCGCGCAACCTTCCCGAGCGAGTTGCCCACAAAAAGCTGGTCGAAGAGCTGCTTGACCGCATTGCCGACCGGGGCTTCTTAGCCATCGGCGATTTGCGAGATGCGATCTCGCGGAACAACCTGAAACTGCCCGACTTGGTTCCGCCGCTCGACTGTCCGCCCAGCACAGGCCTGCTTGGGCGGATGCGGCAAACGGCGGCCTGCTATTGGCGCGGCGCGGTCAACTTCGTCCGTGGCGACGAGTTGCTCCGCGCGAACCGGCGGCTGGCGTTGACCTTGGACGGCGTCTATCGTCGCGGCGAAGTCTACATGCGTTGGCTGCAGCGGCTCAGCTCGACCGCCTTCGGCACGGCAGTCGGCCGCTTCCTGACGCGATTTCTGATGGTGCCCTTTGGCGGGGCGTTTGTCGCCGTCGTTGGCGTCGTCGAGATTTGGGGACTGCTGGTCAGCTTTGCAGGCTCGGGGAGCGGCGTCACAATGCCCGAGGTCGATGCGGCGGGCCACGCGGTTCCGCACAAGTTCGAACTGACCGAGCCTCAGCTTGCGATCATCGTCGTGCTAGGGCTGTTTCTGCTCGGAGTGGTCAACTCGGCGAAGTTCCGCGCGATGGTAGCCGGATCGTTCAAGGCCGCATTCTCCGCCTTCCGTCTCTTCTTCGTCGAACCGATTCGCTGGCTCGCCCGCTCATCGCTCGTGCAGCGATTCCTTCACGGCCGATTGTTCAGGACGGCGCTTCGCTTTCTGATCAAACCGGCGTTGTGGACGGCCGTCCTCTGGTGCCTGCTGCGAGTCATGCCAATCCGCGATGCCGCCTGGCGATCGTCGATCGGCGCCGGCGCATCGACCTTCCTCGCCGTCAACTTGTTGCTGAACTCGCGCTGGGGCCGAAACGCCGAGGAACTGGCCGCCGAATGGCTCGTTCTCGGATGGCATCGCTTCGGCGTTCGCCTGATTGTCAGCGTTTTTTGGTTCTTCGTCGATCTGTTCCGCTCGCTCGTCGAGTCGGTCGAACGGCTGATCTACTCGGTCGACGAATGGCTTCGCTTCCGCACGGGCGAAAATCGTTTCTCGCTGGGCGCCAAGGCCGTGATCGGGGCCTTCTGGTTCTTCGTCGCCTACCTCATGCGGTTCGCCGTCAACGTGCTGATCGAGCCGCAAATCAACCCGATCAAGCACTTTCCGGTCGTCACGGTCGCCCACAAGCTGCTCCTGGGGGTCTATATTCCGTTCGCCACGTTGCTCGAGAAGACGATGGACAAGCCAGCCGCTTGGACCGCGGCGATCACCATCATCTGGTGCATCCCCGGCATCTTCGGGTTCCTCGTTTGGGAGCTGAAGGAGAACTGGCGGCTTTACGCGGCCAATCGGCGGCGCGGCCTGGGCCCAGTGATGATCGGCTCGCATGGCGAGACGATGGGCCGCCTCCTGCGCCCCGGCTTCCACTCCGGCACATTGCCGAAGCGGTTTGCCAAGCTACGGCTGGCCGAACGCCACGCCCGCAGCGACGGCGGCTGGCGGGCCGTCCACAAGAGCCTGCGGCTGCTCGAGCATGTGGAACGGTCGCTCCGCCGCTACGTCGAGCGCGAGTTCCTCGAACTGTTTGCCCAGAGCCGCACCTGGCAGCAACCGTCACCGGAGATCGAGGAGATTTACGTCAGCACGAACTCCGTTCGCGTCTCGCTCCGGCTCAAGGGCGCGGCGGACGCGTCGCCGCTGCGAATCGTCATCGACGCCGAGTTGGGCTGGCTGTTGGCCGGCATCGACAGTTCGGGGTGGGCCGAGCGGCTTTCACCGCAAGAGCGTCAGATGCTCACGACGGCGCTGGTGGGGCTCTACAAGACGTCCGGCATCGAACTGATCCGCCAACAGCTTGAGGCCGAGTTCTCGCCTCCCTGCCCGCCGTATGACCTCACCGCCGAAGGGCTCGTCGTCTGGCCCGACGAAAGGGAGAGCGTCGAGGTCCTCTACGACTTGCGGGAAGGCCCTTGGATCGCGCCGCAATCGGTTCGCGGGCTGGCCCGCCGCCGCCTGCCGACGATCGAGCGGCGTCGGATTCTCTTCACCGAGACGATCGTCGCCTGGGACCGCTGGGTGGCCATCTGGGAGCAAGACGCCGCCGGTCTGGGCCACGCGCGCGATGCCGCCGCTCCGATCCGGCTTCTGCCGGCGTCGGACACGCGGCAGCCGTTCGCCACTTGCCCCGGCGACGCTCGTTCGTAGAATGTTCGTACCGCTTTTCGCAAAGCCTTAATGCGATCTCGGAGGGAGCGATGTCGCGTCTGCTGCATCTGATCGCCAGTCCGCGTCCAGAGTCATACTCGACCCGCGTCGCCAACGAGTTTGTGGCGTCGTACCGGCAGTCGCACGCCGACGACACGGTGGAAGTGCTTGACGTGTTCCGCGAGGAAATTCCGCCGTTCTTCGCCCCCGCGGCCAAGGCAAAATACGCGGTGATGGGTGGCCAAGAACCGAAGGACGAGGCCCAGCGGGCGTGGACGCCGGTCCTCAAGACCATCGACCACTTCAAGCGATTCGACAAGTTCGTACTGTCCAGCGCAATGTGGAACTTCAACATCCCTTATCCGCTGAAGCAGTACATCGACGTGATCGTGCAGCCGGGCCTCACGTTCAGCTATTCGCCCGAGAAGGGGTATACGGGCCTCGTGGCCGGCAAGCCGCTGATGCTCATCCTGGCCCGCGGCGGCAACTATGGACCGGGCGATCCGACAGCCTCGTACGACTTCCAGGAGACCTATCTCCGCGGAATCTTCGGCTTCATCGGTTTCGCCGACATCAAGACGATCTACATCCAGGGAACGCTGCAAACCAAGGCCGAGCAGATCGAAGCGGCCACGCGCGATGCAATCGCCGCCGCGAGGAAAGCCGCGGCAGAATTCTAAACACGCTCTGATCCTGGACTCGCTTCTCAGCCCAGCAGCCAGCGGGCCATGCCGAAGTAGCACAGCAGCGTGATCATGTCAGAGACGGCCAGCACGACCGGCCCGGCAGCCAGGTGCGGATCGAGCTTGAGTCGGTGAAAAACGCAGGGCAGCGCGACGCCTAGCACGGCCGCCGCTGACACGCCTGCGCCAATTCCGCCCAGCACGCACAAGGATACGCGAGGCTGCCACTTCCAGCCGAGGGCGGCCAGTCCCACCAACGTTCCCGCGGCCAGCCCGAGCATGACGCCGACGATCAACTCGCGTCGCAGCTTCGCGATGATGCGTGCCCACGACGGCGGAGTGCCGTGCAGAAGCTGGAGCGTCAGGCTGACCGATTGGATGCTCACGCTTTCGGCCAGCGCCAAGACAACCGGGATGAACAGCGCCAGGGCCACCGCCCTCTCGATCTCCCGCTGGAAGATGCCTGAGATTAACGCGGCGAGGATGCCGCCAGTGATGTTGCACAACAGCCACGGGAACCGGCTGCGGAACGCAATCACGGGGCTGGCCTGCTTTGCCCGGGCCAGGTGAACGCCGATCAATTGGAACAGGTCGTCGCTCAGCCCGCCGCCCAAGTCGCGAAGCTCGTCAGTGTAGAGCTCGACGTCGATCGCGCCTTGGAGCCTGCCCTGCGAATCGACTACCGGAAAGGCGAGAAAGCGATGCAGGACGAAGAACTCGCAGGCGTCGAGCACCGTGGCGGCGGCCGGGATGGCAATGACCCGCCGCAACATGATGTCGGCCAGCGGCGTCTCCGGTGGGCTCAGCAGCAGCGATCGGGCCGGAATGACCCCTTTCAGCCGCTCGTCGTCATCGACCACATAGAAATAGACGATCCGCGGCGGCGGCGGCGCGGCGCGCAGCGAAGCAATCGCCTCACCCACCGTCTGCCCAACGCGCAGCCGGGCAAGCTCGGTACGCATATGCTGCACTACCGGCTCGTCGGAATCGATTTCGTCGACAGGAGCGGGCATGGCGGTTCTCGCCGGTTCGGCAACGGATGTTCAACCTGACGCCAGGCCCACCGCCCGTCGCCATCTCCAAGCATAACACACGCTGACCCTTACGTTCCCCAGCCGATGTATTGCGAGAAAACCATGAGCCAGGGGTCGGTCCAGGGATTCCAGGTCGGGTAGCTGGCCGAGAGGGCAGAAACGGCCAACAGAACCAGGCACAGCCCGCGGGTCCAACGGCGGGCGGCTAGCCAGTCGGCGGCCGGAAGCATGGCCAGGAGCCAGAGCGGGGCAAGCCAGAAGAGCCACCGAAGCCCACAGGCCACGCCGCCATAGTTCCGCTGCAACTGCGGCCGCATCAGATAGAAAGCGATGACGGCCGCCGAGATGGCCAGGATGGCCGCGGCAGCCCAGCGAAGCCGCGGGTCCGCCGGCCGGTAGAGCCAAAGCCCCAGGCCGACGAGGCTCAGCAGCCAGACAGGCGTCAGACTGAAGACGCCGTGATGGCCGACCAAGACGTTCAACGCGTAGATCTTTGGCGACGGCTCGCCGCGGTCGACGCCTTGCGGGTTCCTCCAATAGCTTTCGACCGTCCGGCCGTTGCGCTGGTAGGTGTAGTCGTACCAGTTCTCCACCCCCGAGCCGCCTTGGTGCAGATAGGCCGGCTTGAGCGTGTGATGGGCGATCCAGTTCGTGCCGAAGAAGCCGCCGGCGACCACGACCACGGCGGGCAGGAAACCCAACAGCGCCGGCCGCCAAGCCTTCACGAGCACGACGAGGGAGATGGCCGCCAGCAGCGACGCGGCGGGGAACTCGTCGGTCGCCGCCAGCGCGGCGAACAGGCCCGCGATGACGAAGTATCGCAGCCGTCGCTCGCCGTCGAACCAGATGCGAATTGTGGCGTAGATGGCCACCGCGGCGCAGACGGCGGCCGGCACGTGGTTGTTCACGACGACGGCGAACGTGGTCAAGAGCGTGCCGAAGCAAGCGGCCGCCATCACGAAGATCCGCCCCCAGTCGGTTGTCCCGAATCGCTCGGCGAGCTGCGCGAGCAGGAAGAAGAAGATCAAGAGTGGCACGAGGTTCAACAGCACGAGCATCGCCCGATCAATCTCGTAGGGATGATCTCCGAGCGTGACGCCGCCGAGCCGGTAGACGGGCCAATAGACGGCGGCCATCAGCGTCGGCAGCAGCGGCGGCTTGCTCGAATAGAGATGCTCATCGTGTTTCACCATGTCGATCGTGTCCCAGCCGGGTTGCTGAATGACGCGATCGATGGCGTAGGGGACGCCCGGGACTCGCATGTCGTCCTCGACCAACGCGCGGACCGTACACCAGCGGCTGCGATCGTTGGCGCTCAAGAACGGCCGGCGAGGGTGGCCCGCGACCGAGTCGACCGCCAAAATGCGGCCGAGCATGACGCTGGCGCTCAGGAAGATCAACAGGGCGTAGACGCTCCACCTCAGCCGGGCGGCCGCGTCCGAAACGGACGGCGACTCTCGTTTCGCTTTCTCCGGCACCGGCTTAACGTTTGGGTTCCGAGGCCCGGGCGTGACGCCGGGGTTGCGCGGCGATGGCGAGACACCCTCGCCTGACGCGTTGTTGCGGTCGCTCATGGTGAGGACTTCCGTGTACGCTCAGAAATGGAATACGCGCGGCTCCCTGGGGCATGGTAGGCGATGAACAGCTCTGCCAGAAAGCCGGTCGACATCAGTTGGCCGCCCAACAGCAGCAAGGCCAGGGCGTAAATCGTGGCGATCCTCTCGTGCAAATTGACGGGCGTCATGCCGAGCGCAGGAATCCGCGAGACGACCCACCAAGCGGCCAGGTAGAACAGCCAGATCGCCCCGACGGTGAAGGAGCCAAGACCGACGGAGCCCAAGAAGTGCTGCGGCCGCTGGCCGAAGCCGGTGAGGAACTTCACGGTCAGCAGGTCCAAGAACCCTTTGACGAAGCGGCTGAAGCCGTACTTCGAGCGGCCGAACTTCCGCGGGCGGTGGTGAATCGGAATCTCGCCGATGCGGAACCCTCGCGCGGCGGCCAGCACCGGGATGAAACGATGCAGCTCGCCGTAAAGATGCACTTCGCCGAGAACCTCGCGGCGATAACACTTCATGCCACAGTTATGGTCGTGGAGCCGGACGCCGGTCAGCCAGCTCACCAGGCCATTGAAGACCCGCGATGGCAACGTCTTGTCGAGCGGATCGTGCCGCACTTTCTTCCAGCCGCTGACGACGTCGAAGTCCTTTGCGATCTCGGCCAGAAAGTTGGGAATCTCCTTTGGATCGTCTTGCAGGTCCGCGTCGAGCGTCATCACTTGTTCGCCTCGGGCCTGGTCGAAGCCGGCGCTCAGGGCGGCCGCCTTGCCGAAATTGCGGCGAAAGCGGATGCCGCTGGTGTGCGGATCGGCGGCCGCCAGTCGCTCGATCACCGCCCAGGAGCCGTCCGTCGAGCCGTCGTCGACGAAGATGACATCGAGGTCGTAGCCCTGCGCAGCGGCCACTTCCGACAGCTCGCGATGGAGCGTCTCCAGGCTGTCGGCTTCGTTGAACGCGGGGATAACGACGGATAGCATGGAACGCCACCTCGCTCATCGTAGGACGGACTTCCTAGCCCATCCCAAAACGTCTAAGGACGCGCAAAGAAATCAGCTCTTATCATCGTGTGGCACGCCCTGGAAGGGCGTGACGCGTGTTATGCGCCGCCGATCCACCACGCCCTTTCAGGGCGTGCCACCCATCGCCACTTACCAAGTCAAGGGACGGACTGGGAAGTCCATCCTACGGACCATGCAGTCCAAGTCGCGGCAACCGGTCGCGGCTTGGTCATACGCTGACTAAGACTCTGGATTGCCGGCCGTAATCTTCCCACCCAACAAATATAGGATACCCGAGATAACCAGTTCCGACAGCAGCCACACCAATCGGAGCAGCACCGAGGCGACCAGGGCGGGCGTTCCTCCGATGTAGGGCATCAGCAACGCGATCGTTTCGGCAAGCACCGCCTCGCGCACCACCGCACCGCCGGGCACGAACGACAGGAAGCCGGCGACCGTCGCCAGCGCAATCGCGGCCGTGCAGAACTGAAGCTCGGCCAACGGGTTCGGATTGCCTGTGCCCAGCGCCCGGAGCACAGCCCAAACGCTCAGGCCAAGCAGCGCCCAGCCAAGGAGGTTCAGCGCCCAGCCGAGGACGACTGTTCGGCCGCCAAGTTGGTCGAGCTTGACGCGGGCGGTTGGAGTGAGCCGGCCCGCCGTCAGGATGCGGGCGAGCCGCTTGGCTACCGGGGGCAGCGTCGGCAATCCGGCCGAGAGCATCATGAGCACGGACGCCCAGAACCAGCGTTCGTTCTCGCGGACATAACCGGCGACGATGGCTGCGGCCAGGCAAGCGCCGACGGCCATCATCGTCAGCGTCTCGAAAAAGACGCTGATGACGGCCAGCGAGGCCTCGACGCCGGGGCCGCGGATCAAGCCGGCCCGCAAAACGACGACCATCGCCTTGCCGGGCACATACTTGCCGAGATGCCCGATGTAGTAGGCCTTCAGTGCGTGGCCAAGGCTCACCTCTTGCCCGAGCGTGCGAAGCGTGCGATGCCAAAACAGCCCGGACATCAGGCTGCCAAGCAGGTAGAGCACGCCGGAGACGGCCAGCCAGCCGTAGTCGACGCGGAAGCGGTGCTGCCCGAGTTGCTGCCACCACTCGACGATCCGGCCCCGGATGAACCAGAGCATGATCAGAACGATCGCCACTTTCAAGGCGGTCGTCAACCAGCGGCGGCGGCTGGAACCGGCAGTCGCATGCCGGCGGGCGTCGCTTTCCAACATCTTCCTCCAGCAGGGTGATGGCGGGATGCCGTGATGCTCTCCGCACTGCCGCGCGAGCATCGGCACTTGCGCTCTCATTGGCGCGGATGGGTTCTGATAGGATACCCACTCACACGGCGGCGGGCAATACTGTGTGGCGTTTGGCTGTTCGTAGTTCCGGCTTCAGCTGGCGTTGGCGCATCGACACGCCCTTCGCCTTGGGCTCAGGGCGTGCCACCCTACGCAGTGAACGGCTTTGCGGTCCCACTGCGGAGACCCCGCGGGCAATCGCACGGTGCACTGACGGACGTTATAATACGGACCATGAACACCATGGCCATTTGTTTTGTCGCGGCCGTTCTGGGAATCGACGTCGGCTGGGAGCGTCTGCCCAACGGCGGCACGGAATACGTCATCCAGCTCGATCGCCAGGCGCTCGAGAGCCTGCGGGCGGGCGAATCGCTGGGAAGCGACATCCGGCCCGAGGCGGGCGAGGTCCGCGCGTTTCGCATCACCCTCCATGCCGGGCAACTCCGCCGAGAGTCGCCGCCGCCGAAACCCAAGCCGACGACCGAAAAGCCGAAGCAGACCGAAAAGACACCGCCCTCGGAACCATCGAAGCCTTGGCTTCCGATGACGCTGACGCTGATCGGGCTCTTCG
>JBDKUC010000442.1:0-27756 GCA_039679885.1 Thermoguttaceae bacterium
GAATGGCTCATCGCTTCAGCCTTTACGGCTTGCAGTGCATCTTCGAGCCTGTCGACCGCCTGGCTGCGTCGCGCCCGATCTTCGGGCCGCCCCCAGTCCTTGTAAGCGTCCGGCGTCCGGGGCTCGACGCGAATCAGGTCCCGATAGTCGTCCAACGCGGGGCCAGCCTCGTTGCGGGCCAACCTCAGCATGGCACGATGGAAATGACCCTCCGCGAAGTTCGGGTCCAGCTTCAACGCCGCGTCGTAGTCGGCGGACGCTCGCTCCTGATCGCCCTTGAGCAGATAGACGTCGCCGCGGCAGAGCCGGGCCTCGTAGTCCTGGGGCAGCCGTTTGACCGCCTCGTCGAGATCGGCCAGCCCCCGGTCGAGATCGCCCTTCTGCGCAAGCACGAAGCCGCGTTCGCGGTAGACCTCGGCAAAGTCCGGCTGCGCGCCGGCCACCTCCGCGAGATCGGTGAGCGCCTTGTCCCAGTCACCCTTCTTCCGATAGGCGAAAGCACGGACGAAACGGTAGGTCGGATCCTTCGGAGCCAGTTTGACCGCCTGATCCAGATCGAGGAAGGCGGCGTCACAGTCCCCTTTCATCACCCTCGCATGGCCCCGTTCGCACCAGTTGTCCGGGCTCTGGGGATCCAACTCGGTCGCGCGAGTATAGTCGGCAATCGCTCGGTCCCATTCGCCCAGCTCGAAGAAAGCCTTTCCCCGACTGGTGTAGCCGGCGGCGTCTTTCGGCGCGAGCCGGATGGCCGTGTCGAGATCGCCCAATGCCTGGTCCGCTTCGCCGAGCATCACGCGGTTGTAGCCGCGATCGCGATAGGCGTCGGCATACTTCGGCTCCAGGCGAATCGCCTCGGTGTAGTCAGTTACGGCCTTGTCGAATTCCCCCTTGCGAAAATGAGCGAAACCCCGGTTGAAGAACGACCGCGGCCCGTCCGGCGCCAACTTGATCGCCATATCCAGATCGCCGATCCCCTTGTCGATGTCCCCCTTCATGACCAACGCCAATCCGCGATCGCAGTAAGAATTGGCGTGTTTCGGATCAAGCTCGATCGCCCGATTGAAGTGGGCCAAGGCGGCGTCGACGTCCCCCTTCTCGAGGGCTTCGGCCCCTTTGCGGTACGAATCGGCCGCCGGCGACGGATCGTTGGGCGCAACGCCGCCCGACGCCGCGTCGCCGATCGCAGGCCGGCCCTGGCCGAACGCCGTCGCCGCCAATGCGACGCAGAAGATGGCAACACCGACGAGCATCGTGCCGACGCAAAACGAGCTATTACGACTTTTCATGGGTTTTTCCTTGAAAGGGAACGCTTCATAGGCTGCCAGTTTACCGCCTCCAGCCAGCGCCGCAAGAGCAGTGCGGCATGGCCGATGGGGGCAAGCCGGGCGCAACCGCCGGTCGCGGCTTGATGCGAGAGCCGTTTGTACGTTCGATGAGCAAGATTTGCTCCCCACAGTACACTAATAGGAGAGACAGGTCCTGCTGCCGATGGCGGCGGCCAACGGCAAGAACTCCGGATTTCCAATTCGTGCCCGAACTGGACGGACTAGGAAGTCCGTCCTACGGTGCAATTGCGCAAGTTATCTGGTGACGACTCCTTGATAACCAGGTCTGAATGATGATGCACGCCTCCTCGATGCACTATTTCCCGGTCACGGCGCCCTTCATGCTCCTGTTGGGCGTGCTGCTGGCGGTCGTCATCACCCTGATCGAGCTCGGGGCCATCACCTACGCCTATGAGAAGATTGGCATTCGCCGGCAGTTCGTGTTCCTCGTGCTGTTGGGCACACTGTTGGGCAGCGCCGTGAACATTCCCATTGCCGAGTTTCCCGCCCGAGACGTCAAGGTCGCGCAGGTCGTCCAGTTCCTCGGCGTGCAATATGTCGTTCCCCAGATCGAGCATCACGATAAGACGGTTTTGGCGGTCAACCTGGGCGGAGCGCTCATCCCGCTCGGCATCTCGATCTACCTGCTCGTGAAGAACCGCGTCTACGTCGAAGCGGCCATTGCCGTGGCGATTGTCGCCGCGATCACCAACCGCATGGCTTGGCCCGTTCCCGGCGTGGGCATCGCGATCTCGCCGTTCGTCGCGCCGATCACGGCCGCCGTGGTGGCGGTCATCATCTCACGCCGTCAGGCCGCCCCGATTGCCTACATCGCCGGCAGCGTCGGCACCCTGCTGGGCGCCGACATCCTCAATCTCTACAAGATCCAGGCTCTCGGCGCCCCGATCGCCTCGATCGGCGGGGCTGGCATCGGCGACGGCGTCTTCCTGGCCGGCATCGTCGCTGTCCTGTTGGCGTAGCAGAACGGCTGATATAATGGGCGGCCCGCTCCGGCGATGCCTGTACGGCTCGCCCACCCGGCGACCTACTAAACCGCCCCCCTTGGTGATTCCGATGGCCAACAACCATTGTCCCTGGCGTGACCTTTCCAGCCGTGTGTTGGACGGTGTGCAGCTTACGCCGGACGAAGGGCTGACCATTCTCCGCAGCCGCGATGAAGAGTTGCTGGACCTCTTGTCCGCCGCCTACCAGGTGCGGCATCGATCGTTCGGCAACCGTGTGGACCTGAACTTCTTGGTGAACGCGAAGAGCGGGCTCTGCGGCGAGGATTGCGGCTACTGCGCCCAGTCGCGCGTGTCGAAGGCCCCGATCCCGCGTTACCCGCTCCTTTCTACTGAGCAGATCCTCGACGGCGCCCGAATGGCCGCCGAACGAAAGGCCAAGACCTACTGCACGGTGATTTCGGGCCGATCGCCGAGCGATCGAGAACTCGAGACGCTCGCCAACGTCGTGCCGCGGGTGAAGGCCGACTATGGGCTGAAGATCTGTTTCTCGGTCGGCCTGCTGTCGCTCGACCAGGCACGGCGGCTGAAGGCCTGCGGCGTCGATCGGATCAACCACAACCTGAACACGGGCGAGCGGTTCTATCCGAACGTTTGCACCACGCACACCTACCAAGACCGGCTCCGGACGCTCGAAAACGTCCGCGAGGCTGGCATGGAAATCTGTTCGGGCGGCATCATCGGCATGGGCGAAGAGGACACCGACGTCGTGGATTTGGCCCTGCGGCTCGGCCGCCTCCAAGCCGAGGCCGTGCCGGTCAATTTCCTCATCCCGATCGCCGGCATCGGGCTTGTGGACCAGGCCAAGGGCCCGCCGGCCCGGCTCAACCCTCGGTATTGCCTGAAGGTCCTGTCCTTGTTTCGCCTGGCGAACCCACGGGCGGAGCTCCGCGTGGCGGGCGGGCGAGAGTTGCACCTGGGGCCCCTTCAGCCGCTTTGTCTCTACCCGGCCAACTCGATCTTCGTCGGCGATTATCTCACGGCCAAGGGACAGCCGCCCGAGGAAGACTACCGGATGATCGAGGCCCTCGGGTTCACGATCGGCGAACGTTCGTAGCTCGATGCGACTCTTTTTCGCCAGAGCCCGCGCGATGGCAATCCGCTGGGTGGCACGTCCTGAGCCGAAGGCGAAGGGCGTGGCGATCTGCGAAACCACGCACTGCGTGCCTCAGGGCGAGCCACACAACGCCGCAATCCGTTCCTGCATCCAGCCACGATTGAGCATTGACCCGCGGCGGCGGTTCTGGCATAATGACGAGTCTTAAATCGAACCAACAAGGAGCCGTAGTGTGAGCTGTAGCGAACGAAAACGAGAGCTTCGACGCCGCCGCCATCGCCGCAAGAAGGTCGACCATCTGGCCAAGAAGCTGAAGAAAGCCACCGTCTCCGAACGCGGCGTCATCGCCGAAAAGCTCCGCTCCCTGACGCCCGGCGGCGAAGTGATTATCGCCCACTGGGATCTCGAGAAGCGATAGAGCGGTTCCAAGCCCGCCCGGCGTGCGGGCGCCGCGGCAAACGCTCGTCGTCGACGCGGTCGATCATCGTTCGCTTTTGCCTGCGCTGTCGAGTCGTCAGCGGTCACCGCAGGCTCTTGGGAGTCATCGCACAGTACGTTGCGACGTAGGGTGGACTTCCCAGTCCGTCCAGTTCCAGGACCGATTGGGAAATCCGTCTGACGGCTTTTGATCAACCGATTCTCTGCGACGACTTACCCGCTGCGCGTCGTTCGGAACGCAGCGGACCATCTCCTGGCATTCGCAGGGCGCAATAAAAAACCGCCCGAGACGCATCATCGCCGCGAGCGGTCAAAACCGATCTTCGTCGCTACTTCTTCAGCGTTTTCCGCACCGATTCCAACTGGCCGGCCGAACCGAGCTTCGTGTTCTTGTGCACGATGTAGTCCGCGTACGCGGCCATGAAGACCTTGCCGATCGGGCGGAGATCAAAGTTGGCCGGGTCGTCGCGAAACGCCTCGCGGTGAATCGCGCACCAAACCAACCGGCCATCCGTGTCGATGTTCACCTTGCAGACGCCCAGCTTGGCCGCCGGCAGGTATTGATCCTCAGGCACGCCGCTGGTCTGCTTCATCTTGCCGCCGGCGTTGTTGATCCGGTCAACCCATTCCTTCGGCACGCTGCTCGACCCGTGCATCACCAACGGGAAGTTCTTCGGAACCGCCTTCTGGATCTTTTCGAGCACATCGAGGTGTAGACCCTGCTTGCCGGCGAACTTGTAGGCGCCGTGCGAGGTGCCGATGGCCACGGCCAGCGAATCGCAGCCGCTTTTCTCGATGAACTCGGCGGCCTGGGCCGGCTCGGTCAGGCACACGCTGCCGGTGACGTCCTCCTCGACGCCGCCGAGCTGGCCCAATTCGGCCTCGACCACGATCCCCTTGGCGTGGGCCCGATCGACGACGCGACGGACGGTCTCGATGTTCTTCTCGAACGGCTCGTGCGAGGCATCGATCATCACCGAGCTATAGAACCCGCTGTCGATGCAGTCATAGCAGACCTCTTCGGTGCCATGATCGAGATGCACGGCGAAAATGACCTCGGGAAAGATGGCGTCGGCCGCCCGGATCATGGCCTCGAGGAACCGCTTGTCGGTGTAGCCGCGGGCGCCGCGGGAGATTTGGAGGATGAACGGCGCGCTGGTGGCCGAATTGACGGGCTCCTCGTTCGATTTCGACTTGCCCAGATTCCCACGGAACAGGCCGACGGTCTGCTCGAGGTTATTGATGTTGTAGGCCCCGACGGCGTACTTGCCGTAGGCATGCGCAAATAGCTGTTTGGTGGTGACGATCATGTTCGCTCTTCGTTTCTCCTGGATGGCCCTTGGGACCCCTAGCTCAAGTTAGTTGCACTATTTTATGGCAGCCCCAGACGCTTGACTAGGCGGGGACCGCCGCCTGGCCGCGGCCGATCGAATAGGTTATCGGGTGAATCCGAGGCAAACGTCGGGGCAAAAGCCGCTTGCGGCCGTAAACGACCAAGCGTGCCCCCCCGATTCCGCTGGTCTATGGGAAGCTCGGCCTCGGTCGAGCGAATTCCCCCCCTTCTGTTGTCAGCCATTCACAAAGTGCGACTTGCACGCGTGGTGCAGAAATATCGTCGGCGGCCCCTCTTTCCAGAGTGGCCGCCATTGCTGTATAATGCTTCATTGTGTTGGGGTGGCGAAGATGGGGTTCTCAACTCCTTCCGAGAATCCAGATCGGTCACACTGCGTTTCCTATAGCGGCGTTCTTTTCAATGCGGCTCTTGCGAATTGCGGTTGATCTGCCCCCTCTCGTTGTTTGGCTGTCGGCTACTGCGCGCGGAAGGGGGGAGAGCTAGCGGTTGCCCAAGCCTGGCGTTTACGTTTCCGTTTTTCGAGGAGATGGCAGTCATGCCGCAGGGTACGATCAAGAAGTTGATCATGGACAAGGGTTTCGGCTTCATTCAAGGCGAGCGTGGTGAGTTGTTCTTTCACCACTCCGCTCTGGACGGAGTAACCATCGAGGAGCTCCGCGAGGGCCAGAAGGTGGAGTTCACCGAAGGTCGCGGGCCGAAGGGCCCTCGGGCCGAGAACGTTAAGCTCGTCTGACGAGCGACCGCGTTGCGAATCAAAGCGGCGAACGGCCCCCGGAGAAAATCCGGGGGCCGTTTCGTTGCGCTGCGAGGGTGATTCCCTCTCCGAGACGCGGGCACGAGGCTACTGCCGAGGCCGACTCTGGCCTATTGCTTGCGCTGTGTCGGGGCGACGTTCTTCCCAGCCGCCGCCAATCGCCGGCCTTGCCACCGCCAAATTTTGACTTACCTGTCGTGCTTGCGCAGGCCGAAAATCAGGAAGGAGTATCCGCGCGCCTCGGCGTCTGCGCTAACTGACCGGGTTTCATCGCCTTGGGTGCTGCAAGGGGGACGTTGATGGGCTTTTTCCGCCGCGCACCAGACATGGGAAAGCGACTGCGAAGCCGATCGTTGGGCGGGACGGCGATGGCGGCAGCGATGCTAGCATGCCTGGCGACGCCGGTCGATTCGGCGCTGGCGGCCAAACCGTCCCCTCGCGTCGTTGCTTCCGAGGCGACTACCAGCGAGCGCGCCCAGCAGGACGCCCTCCGCGCAATTCCGCTCGACAAAATGACGCCAGCCGATCGGGCCAGGGTCAGCGCGGTCCTGTCGAACGTCAGCATCTTTCGCCGGCTTCCGACCAAGGTCATCGACTGCGATCCCGAAATGTATCTGTTTCTGGTGCGTCACCCCGACGTCGTCGTGGACATCTGGGACGTGCTGAAGGTGAGCCGGCTGCAATTGTGGCAGACTGGGGAAGGCCGGTTCGGGATCGCCGAACCCGCCGGGGCTTCGGGCACGCTACGATACGCCTACCGAAGTCAGAGCTTGCACGTCGTCTACGCGGACGGCGTCTACCAGGGGCCGCTGCTTGCCAGGCCTATCCGCGGCCATGTCGTGCTGGCTCTCAGAACCGCCTACGCGCGTGAGGCGGATAACCGCTACCACATCACCAGCCGGATGGACTGCTTCCTCAACATCGAGCCGGCTGGGGCGGAACTGCTGGCGAAGACCGTCTCGCCGCTGATGGGACAGACGGCCGACAACAACTTCCTGCTTACCGCGGCCTTTGTCTCGAGCCTCTCTCGCACCGCGGAGCTGAACCCGGCGAAAATCCAATCGCTGGCCACGAAGCTTGCGGGCGTCCGACCGGAAGTTCGTTCCGAATTCTCGGATATTGCCGGAAAAGTGGCCCACAAAGCCACCGTGGCCGCCCGTCCCGCCTCGGCAACCGAACGCTGATCCGTCGAAGAGCGGCCCGCTGCAATGACGCCGGCCAATGGCTTCGCTGGGTCGCCGGATGCGTCGAATTCGCCGTTTTGACAGCGTTCAAGACGCGACCTATCTATTAATGACGATCCCTGCCGGCTCAATACCTCCGGACGGAGGCGGGACCGCACGATTCGAGGGACGAAAACGGCTGTGCCGAGGAAGAACGCGCCATGAGAGTTTTGTTGGCCGACGATTCCGGCGTCATGAGAAAGATCATCCGACGTCTCTTGGAAGACGTGGGGGTGCTCTCGGCAACCGAGGCGGCAGACGGCGCCGAACTGATCTCGCTATTCAAGACGGGTCAGTATGACCTGATCCTGACCGACTGGAACATGCCCAACAAGAGCGGCCTGGAGGTCGTGCGCGAAATCCGGGCGACGGGCTCGACGGTGCCGATCATCATGATCACGACCGAGGGCGAGAAGGAACGGATTGCCGACGCCATCTTCGCCGGCGCCACCGATTACCTGGTGAAGCCCTTCGATCAGAACAAGCTCCGCACGATGTTGAACAATCATATCAACCAAAAGTCCGGCAGGACGACATCGTCGGGCGGCGGTTGGCATCCTCAATTCGTTCCCCAAGCGACTCCGAAGGAGGCTTGGGGCAAACGGATTTCTTAGCCGGCGGCCCGATCCGTCCCCAATAGGTGGCTAGACATTCTTGTCTGGCTTGGGACAAACACCGGACGACTGCAAAGCGGTTCGTAATTCCGGCTTTAGCCGGCTATTCTCCGCCTAAAGGCGGGACTACGAACGCCGGCAAGGGACTTTGCGGTCCGCCCATCGACAGGCAGGAATCCGCCTGTCCTCCTGATGAGATGAACTGTCGACAGGCAGGAATGCCTGTCCTCCTGACGCTGCCGCGGTACGCCGAACTGCGGCCGCCTGCTGTCTTCTCGCACTCTCGACTCCGTCCGCCGTTCCTGAAAGCGGCTGCGATGGGCTCAGACGTCGTATGAGCAAGCGGCGATTCATCGCCAAATGTCGACGGCGTCTTTTTCGCCCTGGCGGCGCGTGCCAGATTGCAACCTATCTTTCCCTAGGCATCCCTCCCTGGCGACAGTCCCTCCCACACACCCCACCCCCAACCAATCACGCCGGCCGCCCGCCGGTCAACGATGATGAATCCCGAGTACATCGACCATTTTATCACGGCGGCCGTCTCGACGTTTGACGCGATGCTGGGGTGCGCGTTGACCCCGCAGAAGATGTTCACAAAGGTTGGGCTTCAGCCGCAGTATGAAGTGAGCGGCGTCATTGGCCTTTCGTCGAAGAAGGCCCGGGGCACGGTCGTGCTGAGTCTCAGCCAGGAGGCCGCCCTCTCGGCCACCGGCGCCATGCTCGGCGAACGCCCGGCCCAAATCAACGCCGACGTGACCGACGCGGTCGGCGAGCTGACGAATATCATCGCCGGCGCTGCCAAGGCGAAGCTCGAACACCTCGCCCTCGATCTGAGCCTGCCAATGACCGTCATTGGCAAGAACCACATGCTCGGCTTTCCGCAAGACGCCATCTCCGTCTGCATTCCGTATGGCTGTGCGTGGGGCGATTTGGCCGTCGAGGTCGCGCTCGTCGAAAAAGCCGGGCAGACGCAACACGACAACGATCTGTTCTAGGACGCTGGCGGGGCGGAGCGCAACACCGCCCCCTCGGTGAACCACGGAATCAACCCAACGACGCTTTGGAGTATACGATGAACGACCGAGAAATCGTCGACGACTTCGTCGCGGAGTCTTGCGACCATCTGGCGGATATCGAAAGCCAACTGCTCGCGATCGAGGCCAACGGCGCAGCGATTGACGCCGACCTCGTCAACACGGTCTTTCGCGCGGTGCACTCGATCAAGGGGACAGCGGGCTTCCTGCAACTGTCCAACATCGAGGACCTGTCCCACGAAATGGAGAACGTGCTGAACCTCGTCCGCAACCGGGAGCTCACGCCCGACGCGGCCATCACGAACGTGCTGCTAAAGGCGGCCGACACCCTCAGGGCGATGGTTCAGAACGTCGACCATTCCGGCGAGGTCGACGTCGCCGGCCATCTGACGGCCCTTCGCGCGATCGCCGCAGGCGAGAAGCCAACGACTGCGGCCGACGCGCCCAATGGACAGGCGGCTGCTGGTCCGGCGGCGCAGGCCACCGACGGCGAAAAAACACTGGATTTGGTGCAGACGTTCGTGGCGGAAGCCGCCTCGGGACCAAGCCGCGACGCGCATCCGGCTCTGGCCGATGCCGTTGCCGCCGATGCCGCGGACCACGCCGGCCCGGCCGTCACGGTCTCTGGCCACTCGCCGACAACCGAGACGAATATTCGCGTGTCGGTCCGCGTGCTCGACCACCTGATGAATCTGGCCGGAGAGCTGGTCTTGTCGCGGAACCAGTTGCTGCAAACCGTCGGCAGCAAGGACCGTGGAAACCTGGATTCCATCTCCGCCCGGCTCAACCAAGTGACCAGCGAGATCCAAGAAGCCGTCATGCAGACGCGGCTTCAAGTCGTCGAGACGGTCTTCAGCAAGTTCCCACGGGTGGTCCGCGACCTGTGCAACACCCTCGGCAAGCAGTGCGACCTGGTGGTCGAAGGCGAGGACGTCGAGCTCGATAAGTCGATCATCGAGGCCATCGGAGACCCGCTGACCCATCTGATCCGAAACGCCGTGGATCACGGTCTCGAGATGCCCGACGCACGCGTGGCCGCCGGCAAGCAGGCGAAAGGCAGGATCCTGCTGAAGGCGTTCCACCAGGCCGGCAAGGTCCATTTGACCGTCCGAGACGACGGCGCTGGCATTGACGTGGCCAAGGTCCGGGCGAAGGCCGTCGCCAAGGGGATGCTGACGCCCGAGCAGGCGCATGAGATGAGTGACCGTGAGGCGCTCCGGTTGATCTTCCGCCCCGGTTTTTCCACGGCCGATCAGTTGACGAACATTAGCGGCCGCGGCGTCGGCATGGACGTCGTCCGCACGAATATCGAACGGCTGGGCGGCACGGTGGACGTCGAGAGCCGCGTCGGACAAGGGACGGCGGTCAATATTACGTTGCCGCTGACGTTGGCCATCGTTCCCTCGCTGATCGTCCGTTGCGACGGCCGGCGGTTCGCCATTCCCCAGGCAAGCATTAGCGAGTTGGTCCGGGTGAAGGCCAGTGAACGCGAGGAACGGCTTCAGCGGGTCAACGACGCGGAAGTGCTTCGGCTCCGCGGCAGCCTACTGCCGCTGGTGCGGCCGACCGACGCGCTCGACCTGTCGCGTCACACCGGGCCGGAAGCCCACGGAGAAACCAGCGCGGGCCGTAATACGAACATCATCGTCGTCGAGAGCGGCCATCTGCGATACGGACTCATCGTCGACGCCTTGCACGACTCCGAGGAAATCGTCGTCAAGCCGCTGGGAAAAAATATGAAGGACTGCCGGTGCTTCGCCGGCGCCACGATCCTGGGCGACGGGCAGGTCGCCTTGATCCTCGACGTGGCCGGGCTGGCCTCGCAGGCCGCCCTGACCATCCGCGAGGACAAGGAGCACACGGACGGCGTCGAGTCGATCGCCGGCTCGTCGGACAGCCAGTCGATGCTCCTGTTCGCCAACGCGACGAATGAGCAATTCGCCGTGCCGATGGGACTGATTTCCCGCCTCGAACGCATTCGCAGCGATCAAATCGACACGGTTGGCGGGCAGGAAGTGCTCCAATACCGCGGAATGTCGCTGACGCTCTTGAGCCTCGAACGATATATCCAGGCCCAGCCTCGCCAGCAACAGCAGCGGCTGTACGTCATCGTCTTCCGCGTCGGCAACCGCGAGATCGGCCTGATCGCTCCGCAGTTGACCGACATCCGCGCCGTGCCAACGGAGATCGACGCGACGACGTTCCGCGAGCCGGGCGTTGTCGGATCGCTCGTGCTCGAGGGAAAGACGATTCGGATGCTGGACCTGTTGGAGTTGTGCCGCGTGGCGCACCCCGACTGGTTTGAGAACGTTTCGGCCGAGCAGACGCCGATCGCCCAGGCGCCCACGATTCTGTTGGCCGAGGACTCGGGCTTCTTCCGCAAGCAGATGGTCAACCTCTTGCAGGCGGATGGCTATAACGTCCTCGCTTGCGAGGATGGACAAGTGGCCTGGGACACGTTGCGGCAGCCCGGCCAGCCCTACGACCTGATCGTCACCGACCTCGAAATGCCACACATGAACGGCTTCGATCTGGCGACAAAGGTCAAGGGCGACCCGAACCTGCGGCGGCTGCCGATTATCGCCGTCACCTCGTTGGCGAGCGAAGACGACATCGAACGAGGCCGGCGAGCCGGCATCGACGAGTACCTGATCAAGCTGGATCGGGATCAACTGATGGCGACCATCGCCGAGCGATTGCGGTTGGCCAGACTCGCCGCAGGAGCGAACGTTGGATAAGACCGCGGCCGACCGGTTCGCGAGGAGTCAGGATACACCAGATATTGTTTCGTCCAGGAGGACATTCATGAACGCAACGCTAGAACCGACTGCGGCTGTCCGGAGTGGCGACGTGGAGTTCGTCACGTTCTACGTCGGCGACCTGCTGCTCGGGGCGGAAATCTGCCACGTCGAGGAGATCAACCGACACGTTGACGTCACACCGGTCGCCCACGCACCCGAGTGGGTCCAGGGCGTCGTCAATCTCCGCGGCGAGGTCGTCACGGTGCTGGACCTTCGATACATCCTAGGGCTTGGCCGCACCAAGATCGAAAACAGCACCCGAAACGTGGTGGTCAACGCCGGAGGTGAACGGCTCGGCCTGCTGGTCGACCGGATCGCCGACGTGGTGAACACGACTTGGAGCAACATGAAAGCGCCGCCGGCCAACCTGACCGGTGCGCACGGTCGATTCCTGGAAGGCATCTACGAATTGGATCGCGAGTTGTTGGCAGTGCTCAACATGGAGGAAGTCCTAGCTGGAGCCTAGCGAAGCGATTGAGCCGGATACCGCCGGCGTCTCGCACGGCGTCGCTCGGCCGGACGGACGCGATTATCGCGACCGCCCGGCGAAAGACGCACCGATGGCGTGCCGAGGCGTTTGGTGTGGCAGTGGAGCCCTTCGTCGTCACCGGAAGAGTTCCAACGATTTGACCCCCTATTTCCTATCCCACCTTCGATGCGAGGAGTTGAAGCATGAGTTTGATTTCGAGAATGAACTTGAGGACGAAGCTCATTGGCGGTTTCGCCATTGTGGCAGTGCTGACCGCCATTATTGGCGCGGTTGGCTACTGGGGCACGGACAGCACGTCCAAGAGCCTGCAGGCTGTCGGCAACAACAACCTGCCGAGCGTCAAGAGCCTCCTGGAGTGCCGTCTCGCCGCCGAACAGATCAAGTCGATCGTCCGAACCCTCTCGAACCTGAGTTGCAGCCCTGAGGAACGCAAGAAGCAGTACGACGAGATCACGACCGTCCGCGAGACGTACGGGAAGTCCCGGAAACTCTACGACTCGCTCCAGCACAGTCCCGAAGAACAACAGCAATGGACCGAGTTCTCCGCTGCATGGGACGTTTGGAAAGGCGTCAACAACGAGTGCCTGAAGACGTCGCGTGAGATGGACGACATGCAAGTCGGCGATCCGCTCGCCCTTCAGGAGCACGTCGCGGCCGCGCAGGTGGCCTTCAATCGCCTCTGCCGGCAATCCCTTGAGACGCTGCTGGCCATGAAAGTCGTCAAGATGAACGCGGATGTGTCGACCACGGCGATCGAGGAAGCCAACCAATGGATCGCCGCGAACGTCCGCAACCCGGAACTGCGTGCCGCCGCCCAGGAAGTGGCCGCACAACAACGGCGGTTTCTGGACGCTGCGACCAAGATCAACGATCTGATCGGCCAGAGGAAACCCGACGCCGCCACGACCGTGTATCGTGAGGAAATGGGCCCCTCGATGGGAATCATCGCATCCCAGTTTGACAAAGCCGTCGCGCTCTGTCGCCACGGCATCGAGCTGTCCCGCAAGCTCGAACACCTGTCTCTGCGAACGTCCGCTGAGGCGGAGACGAAGACGGTTGCCAGTCTGGACAAATTGATCGCGACGATCAACAACTCGTCGGATGACGCCGTTCGCGGCGGCCAGCAGGCCGCCAACCGCGCGATCACCGCCGTGGTGTCGGCGACCAGCGTGTGCTTTGTGGCCGCCCTGCTGTTGGGCATCACTATCTCCGTGTCCATTACCCGGCGGCTCACCCACGGCGTCGAGTTCGCCAAGCAGATGGCCAAGGGCGACCTGACGCACAGCGTCCACGTCACCCAGATGGATGAAATCGGCTTTCTGGCCACAGCGCTCAATGAGATGGGCGCGAACCTCCGCCAGATGTTCGGCGAGGTGACCCAGAATATGAATGTCCTGGCTGGTTCCTCGAAGGACTTGGCTGCCACGGCCACGCAGTTGGCCAGCGGGGCGGAAGAGGCCACGAACCAGTCGGCCACGGTCGCTGCCGCCGCCGAGCAGATGTCGACGAACATGAACACGATGGCCGCCTCAACCGAGCAGATGTCCGGCAACGTCAAGACGGTCGCCTCGGCGGTCGAGGAACTGACGGCCAGCATTACGGAAGTCGCCCGGAGCGCCGAGCAGGCCGCCACGGTCGCCGGCACCGCCGCCGACCTGACGAAGGCCGGCAATGTGAAGATCGGCGAGTTGGGCGCCGCAGCCGGTGAGATCGGCAAGGTGATCGAGGTCATCCAGGACATCGCCGAGCAGACGAACCTGCTGGCCCTGAACGCCACGATCGAGGCCGCCCGGGCCGGCGACGCCGGCAAGGGGTTCGCCGTCGTCGCGACGGAGGTCAAGGAGCTGGCCCGCCAGACGGGCGCCGCCACCGAGGACATCCGCCAGCGAATCGAAGGCATCCAGAGCTCGACCGGACACGTCGTCCAGTCGATCGGCGAGATCGACGAGGTCATCAAGAAGGTGAACGAGGTTTCGCGAGTCATCGCCTCCGCGGTCGAAGAGCAGAGCATCACGACCAAGGAGATTGCGAGGAATATCGCCCAGACCTCGACCGCCGCGGAAACGGTGGCCAAGGGCATCGCCGAATCGGCTTCGGCCACGAAGGAAATCACCCGCAATATCGTGCAGGTGGACCAGGCGGCCAAGCAGACGGCCGAGGGGGCGACCATCGCCCAGACGGCCAGCGGCAAGCTAACCGGCGTGACGAACCAGCTCCAGTCGCTGGTCGGCCAGTTCCAAACGGCCTAAGAAGCCAGAACCACGGCGCCGGCCACACACTGCCAGGTGAGAGGAGATGTGATGCGAGTGCTCGTTGTCGATGACGCGGTTGCCTATCGCACCATCATCTCCAGGGCCTTGGAGGGTGTGGCCGGCGTCGAAGTCGTCGGGGTCGCGGCGGATGGGAAGATCGCCCTGCAGAAGGTCGAGTCCCTCCGCCCCGACCTGCTGACGCTCGATGTAGAGATGCCTTCGGTCAACGGACTGGAGGTGCTCCGACGCCTTCGGGCGTCGGGAAGCGACGTTGGAGTGATTATGCTTAGTTCTTTCACCAGCGAGGGAGCCGACGTAACGCTCGAGGCGCTCGAGAAGGGCGCATTCGATTTCGTCGTCAAACCCACCGGTGGCACCGCCGAAGCGAATGCCGCGAAGCTCCGTCGCGAGTTGGCGGTGCGGATTGACGCGTTCTCCCGGGCCCGCGAGATTCGGAACATTCTCCGGAACCGCGGCCAAGCCGTCAGAACACCCACGCCGACCACCCCGGTTCAGACAGGCGACGAAGCCGTTCCGAACCGGCCGCATTGGGCGACCGCGGCCAAGTGCGAGGCCGTGGCGATCGGCATCTCGACCGGCGGCCCACAGGCCCTGATGCACCTGTTGCCTCTGCTGCCGGCCAGTCTTGCCACGCCGGTGGTCATCGTGCAGCACATGCCGCCGATGTTCACGCGCTCGCTGGCCGACGACCTTAATGGCCGTTGCGCCCTCCGGGTCACGGAGGCGGCGGACGGCGATCCGGTGCGTCCGGGCACGATCCTGATTGCACCTGGCGGAAGACAGATGAAAGTCGAGCGGAACAACGGGCTGCCTGTCATCCGCATCACGGACGACCCGCCCGAAAACAGTTGCCGCCCATCGGTCGATTACCTTTTCCGCTCGGTGGCCGACGTCTACGGCGGCCGTTCGCTCGGGGTGTTGATGACCGGCATGGGCAACGACGGCGCGGCTGGCTGCCGCCTTCTGCACCGGCTCGGGGCGCCGTTGCTCGCGCAGAGCGAAGCCAGTTGCGTGGTGTTTGGGATGCCCCGCGAGCCAACGATCGAGGGAATCGCCAAGCCCGTCGCGTTGGAAGACATGGCCCAAGAAATCGTCCGAATCGCCGGACATGGAGCGATATCTTGCAGGTGAGCGACGGCGACATCCAGGCCATATCCCGGCTCGTCTATGACCTCTGCGGTCTCACGTTGGACGGGTCGAAAGGATATCTGATCGAGAGCCGGCTGGGCGAAATCGCTACGGCGGCCCGGTGCGGCAATTTCGCCGAGCTCGCGCAGAAAGCCCGCTCGCCCGAAGGCCGGACCATCCAGACGGCCATCGTCGACGCGATTACCACGCAGGAAACGCTCTTCTTCCGCGACGAATCGCCGTTCGACACTCTCCAGTACAAAGTCCTTCCCGACTTGATCGACGCGAGGACGCGCACTCCGCTGGCCCGGCGACTTCGCATTTTGTCGGCCGCGTGCAGCACCGGTCAGGAGCCTTACAGCCTCGCGATGACGCTCCGCGAAACCATTCCGGACATTGCGCTCTGGAACATCAGCATCCTGGGCGTCGACATCTCGAACGCGGCCATCCGGCAGGCCAGCTACGGCGTGTTTGCCAACCACGAGATCCAACGCGGCATGAAGCCGCGGCTGTTGCAGAAATACTTCCACCCCGAAGGAAACAGCTGGAAAGCGAACGACGACCTGCGGGCGATGCTGACGTTCACCCGCCGCAACCTGCTTCAGCCGATCTCGGACCTAGGACCGTTTGACATCATCTTCTGCCGCAACGTGGCGATCTACTTCGACGCAACCACGCGGCGAGACTTGTTCTTCCGCCTGGCCGACCGCTTGGCGCCGGACGGTTGCCTGTTCGTCGGCTCCTCGGAGTGCCTGGTCGACCTTGGTCCCCGGTTCTCTCCGCGGCATCATTGCCGGGGTAGCTACTATCAGCCGGCGAGCACCGGGGGCAGCACCCCGATCCTCAACGTGACGACGCCTCAGTTTGTGCCGGCTGGACTTTCGTCGCCGACGTTCGCCCTCTCGCGATAACCTTTGCCGATGGCGACGACTTTCGCGGCCAGTTCCGCGTCGCGTCCCGTCCCACGTTCGCTGTGCCCCCCAGCAGTGATATTGTGCCGGCGATTCCATCGCCGTCTTGGACCCCCGCTGGCCGGGGCTTCTTGACCTTGTGACAATTGCCGAGTTGTTCGTAGTTCCGGCTTTAGCTGGCATTCCGAGCAAAGTCGACGCCTAAAGGCGGAACTACGAACGACTAGCAGTCCTCCGGTTCTTGACCGTGGGGCACACGGCCGTTATACAGATGGGTGCGACATTTGCGACTGGTCTGTTCGGTTCTTCGAGACAACGGGAGGTGCGGCGATGATTTTCCGGAAGCTCTGGCACACGCTGATGGCCCAGATCAACAAGATCGCCAACGTCTTTTGGACGGCCGATCCGATCGCCCAGATGCAATATGAGTACGACCAATCGGTCGCGCAGCTCAAGGAGGGCCGGGAAGGTCTCGAACAGTATCGCGCGTTGGTCGAACGCGTCGGCCGCCAAGCGGCGCTGGACAAACAGCACGTCGCGAAGCTCGAAGCCCAGGTGAAGGCCTACCTCACCGCAGGCGACCGAGAGACCGCGGCCCGATTTGCGCTCGAACTGCAGAAGGCGAGGCAGGAACAGGCCGAGAACGAAGGCCAATTGAAGCTGCACGAAGAGGCGTACAACAACAATGTCACGAAGATCAAGCACGCCTCGAAGAAACTGGCCGACGTCCGCGAGAAGATCCAGAAGTACGACGCCGAACTCAAGATGAGCCGCGCCGAGGCGGAAATGGCCAAGCTGGCCACCGACTTCAACTTCGATGTGACCACCGACTTCGGCCAGATCGAGCAGGTCATCGGTGACAAGATCAACCTGAATCGCGCGAAGGTTCGCGTGGCCGCCGACCTGTCGAGCGAAGGATTGGCCGACGTCCAACATGAACAGGCGATGGAGAAGGCTCTCGGCGAGCAGGCGTTGAAGGATTTCGAGGTCCAGTTGGGACTCGTCACGCCCGAGACCTCGAAGGTGTCGGAGGCCGAAAAGGAATTGGGTCCGGCCGCGAAAGTCGCGGAGCCGGCTTCGCAGAAGTAGGGATTAGGGATTAGGGATTAGGGACTAGGGATTAGGGATTGGCCCCTTCCCGTCGGCGCTCGTGTAGTGAATCGAAGACCCAAAGCCCGAGAGCCAAGCCCGAAACTCGTAACGATGCCTATTCTTGTCGTAACATGGACAACGTAGCGCTTTCGCACACGGTGAATCCCGTTTTGGCCAATGCGGCCAGTCCCGCGGAGAAGCTGCCTGCCTGGTATCCGGCCTGGGCACGCGAGCTGGCCGATCTTTATTTTTCCGGGACCACGTGTCTGTTCATCCTCCACGGCAATGTGCACGACCTGGTCCATTGCCCAGACGGCGAGAAGGACGCTTATTGCAGCCTGTCGGAGTTTCTAACCACCCAGGTTTTCGGCAACTGGGATCTGGTGCTCGGCTTTGATCTGAGCCAGGGGCTGCGGCCGCAGGCGGGGCGAAATGGCGACCGGCTTCGCGCGATGTATCAACTGCTCGGCGCCCGTTGGGGCGATCCGACCAACTGGCCCCGCGACCCCGAGCCCGTGCTGCTCCTGTTGGACGCCCTGATCGAGCGAAACCTGGTTGACGATGCGGCCTCGCGCAAGAGCATCGCTTTCCTGTTTGACTACGCCCAGTACATGCTGCCCGACGGCGGGCTTGATTCCATCTCGCGCCAAGGGGCGAGGCTCGTCCGTTTTCTCCGTTGGGCGCAGAACCCGCTGATCAAGCAGGTCAACATGGCGTTCTGCCTCGTGGCCGACCGGTTGGCCGAGGTCAACGAGCGGTTGGTGCAGAGCCCGCACGTCGCCACCATCGAGATTCCGCTCCCCGAGCGGGACGAGCGTGCCGAATTCTGCCACTGGTCGGTCCGCGGGCAGGAGCTCACAAAGCCGCGACCGGTGGTCGCGCAGGACCTGGCGACGGCGGCCGACCTCTCGGAGGATCAACTGGCCGATCTGTCGAACGGCTTGAGCCTGACGAACCTTAACGTCGTGCTGTCGCAGGCCATGCGATCCGGCCACCGGCTCGACGCCGCCACGTTCCGCCAGTTGAAAAAGACGGTGATCGAGCGGCAGTGCCAAGGGCTGGTCGAGTTCGTCGAGCCCGACCACACGCTCGACATGATCGCCGGGCAGACCGGGGCCAAAGAGCGGCTCCAGCAGGACGCGAAGCTCATCACCGACGGCCGCCTCGATGCGGCCCCGATGGGCTACCTTGTCTGCGGCGCGGTTGGCACCGGCAAGACTTTTCTGGCCGAGTGTTACGCCGGCTCGATCGGCATTCCCTGCGTGACGCTCAGGAACTTCCGCTCGAAATTCGTTGGCGAAACCGAAGGCAACCTCCAACAAGTGTTGGCCGTCTTGCGCTCCCTCGGCCCCGTCGTGGTGATCGTCGACGAGGCCGACGCCGCCCTGGGCAACCGGCAATCGGACGGGGACTCGGGCACTTCGGCCCGGGTGTTCTCGATGATCGCCGCCCAGATGGGCAACACTCGCTATCGCGGCCGGATTGTCTGGATGCTGTTGACCTCGCGGCCCGACCTGTTGCCGATCGACCTCAAGCGGCAAGGGCGAGCGGAAGTGCACATCCCGCTCTTCTATCCGTACGAAGAGGTCGAGATCCGGTCGATGTTCGAGGTTATGGCCCGGAAGAACAAGGTGCAACTGACGGCCGACATGCTGCCAAAGATTCCAGCAGGCCGGAATCTGAGCGGGGCCGACATCGAGGGCGTCGTCCTTTCGGCGAAGCGGGCTGCGCTGGCCGCCGGCCGGAAGGAGCCCACGGCCGAGGACTTGCAGGCCGCGATGAACGAGTTCATTCCGTCATCGCAAGGGCTGGAAAAGGAACTGCAGGAGACGGCCGCGGTGCTCGAATGCACGCAACTGAGTCTCCTGCCGCCCGCTTGGCGCGAGAAGGTGTCGAAACCGGACGGCCGCAGCCGTTTGCAGGAGCGGATGGCGGCGATCCGACAGTTGATTGAACGATAAGACCAATGAGCGTAGATCGTAGGGTGCGTGCTCGCACGCACGCTGAAGCGACGTAGCGACGTAGGTTATGCTTTAGCATAACACCGGGTGTAATCGGTTATCGCGTTATGCTGAAGCATAACCTGCGAGGACTACGAGTTTGCATGCGTTTTACGGAGTGGACCATTCTGAGAGGAGCCCTTGATGTCCGCGCAACGAGCCAAATCCGCGTGGTTTGATGAAGCTTCCCATACGCCAACGATCACCGACAAGGCCCAGCGGGCCGAGTCGTTCATCGCCGCGATGGCCGACGGCCGGATCGACGAATCGGAGATCAAGGCCCAGGAGCGGCGGCTCGTCGCGCTGATGGAGGAGATCGAGCCAACGCTGGAGCCGGCCGTTCACGCGAAAGTGACGGACCTGCTCTGCGAACTGACCGTCTACGATTTCATGCAGGCGATGCAGTCGATCGGGCAGGCCCGGCCGAAAACCGTGTTCCACGGATAGTTGTTCGCAAACCGACGCCGATCGTCGGCAGGTTCACAACCCGCCCCACAAGAAGCCAACCCAAAGGAGATCGTCATGGCAGGACAACCGAAAACCCCGTTCTATGTCGTCTTGGCGATGGTCGTCGTCGCCTTGATTGCGTTCTCCGTCTATCGATGGTCCGACGTCATCGCCCCGCGGGGCAACGCGAACAAGGGCGCCACGATCGATCCAAAACAGATTGCCCAGAACGCGGCCGGCAAGCCCGCCCAGGCCCCGCAACCGGGCAAGGTCGAGGCGATGGACACCGCCGGGCTGCCGGCCACGACGGTCAAGGAGTACACCTTTAAGCCGGCCGAACGGCTCCCGGAGATCAAGGGCACATCGGCCTACGCGCCGATGAAAGACAACACGGTGCGGTTTGCCCTGAACGTCTGGGCCGGATGGGGACCCATCATCCTGGCCAACGACGGCTTCAAGCCAGGCAAAGTCTGGCGCACGCCCGACGGCAAGGAGTTCCGCGTCGAACTGGTCCTGATCGACGACCCGAGCGCGATGATCAACGCCTACGCCACAGGCCAGGTCCATATCGGCTGGGGAACGCTCGACATGGTGCCTCTGTTCGTCGACAGCATGGTCGATCGAACCGGCAAGCCGAAGGACAGCCGGGTGATGCCACGCATCTTCCAGCAGATCGACTGGTCGAACGGCGGTGACGGCATTGTCGTCCGCGAGGACATCAAGACCGTGGCCGACCTGCGCGACCGCGACCTGGTCTTGGCCCAGAACTCGCCGTCGCAGTATTTCGCGCTGAACATGTTGGTGGCCGGCGGCGTGCAGCCGTCCGAGGTTCGCATGACCTACACGAACAGCGCCTTCGAGGCCGCCGCGGCCTTCAATGCCAAGAAGGACATCGCCGGGGCCGTGTCCTGGTCGCCGGACATCTACAACCTGGCCAAGGCGAAGGGCAACCGCATGTTGGTCAACACGCAGACCGCCAACAAGCTGATCGCCGACGTTTGGTTCGCCCGCGCCGATTTCGCCAAGGACCATCCGGGCATCATCGAGGGGCTCGTGCGCGGCATCTTCGACGCAATGGAAGAGATGAAGAAGCCGGAGCAAAAGGCCGCCTGCTCGAAGCTCATGGCCGACGGCTACACCATTCCGGCCGACGACGCCATGGCCATGTTCGGCGACGCCCACAACACGAATTGGGCCGAAAACTTTCAGTTCTTCTTGAACCAGAACAACCCGACGAACTTCGAGCGCGTCTGGCGGCAGTCGTATTATCTCTATCGCCAGATCGGGACGATCCAAAACCCGGCGGTCCGGTTCGATCAGGTGATGGACTTCTCCATCATTCAGAAGCTCGGCAACGAGGAGAAGTATAGCTCGCAGCGCGACGAGTATCAGACCCAGTTCGCCGCGAAGACCGTCGGCGAAATCCGCGCTGAGTCGCCGGAAATCCTCACCAACACCGTGGTCATCCACTTCTATCCCAACGACTGGAATTTGAACAAGAAGGTGACCAAAGATGTCAACGGCAAGACCGTTGAGGAGCCGTACGACCCGAACGTCGACAACGTCCTCGAGGGCGTGGCGAAGTTGATCGGTCAGTTCGGCGCCGCTCGCGTGGTCATCGAAGGGCACACCGACAGTTCGCAGAAAGGCCAAGTGCCGGTCGACCTGGTCAAGGAACTTTCGATGAACCGGGCCAACGCAGTCAAGGAGGCGCTGGTGCAGAAATACAACATCGAGCCGAACCGACTGCTGGTCGACGGACTCGGCTGGGACCGCCCCGCCGATCTGGCGAACCCGTTGGATCAGGCGAAGAATCGCCGGGTCGAGATCAAGGTCTATCCGGCCGAGAAGCAGTAGAGTGGGGAGTGGGGAGTGGAGAGTGGAGAGTGGAGAGTGGAGAGTGGAGAGTCGAGAGCGGGCAGCGACGGCGGTTGAGCGTCGGCGTCGACGTTTAGCAGCCGCCGGCACGGCGGCTCATCGTCGTTGACCGTTTAGCAGCCGCCGGCACGGCGGCTCGAAGTGTGCTTCGTCGTGCGGAGTTTCTGAGAGCTGCTGTCGAGGATGACGCAGATGGATGACGTGAAGAAGAGCGACCCGCCGGCGACGGCGCAGGCCCCGACCAGCGCGGCCGCCCGGCAGGCCAACGTTGCGAATCCGCTTGGCGCCATGCCGTCGCCGCATGGGCGGCATTTTCGCGCCCTGCGCGGAGACATTTCCCCCTTGCAGGCGTTCCTGCTCGGGACGCTTTGCATCGCCGTCTGTGGCGGCATCTGGTGGTTCCTGACCCGCGGCGACGTCGCCGAAGAACGCATCGTCCAGCAGTCGGTCCTGCCGAGCCCCGCCGAGACGTTCGGCGACTTCCGCAGCCTTTGGGTTGATCTTGCGCTGACTCGCAACACGCTGATGAGCCTCAAACGCGTCGTGCTTGGCTTCGGCTTGGCCGCTCTCATCGGCATCCCGTTGGGCATCTCCTGCGGCTGCTTCCGCCGCATCAGCGCGTTTTTCTCCCCGCTGATGATCGTCGGCCGCAACATCCCCATTGCGGCCGTCGTGCCGTTGACGTTCGCGCTGTTCGGCATCGGCGAGTTTCAGAAGGTCATGTTCATCTTCATCGCTTGCGTGGCGTTCATCGTCATGGACGCCGCGACGGCCATCGCGGACGTGAGCAGCCGATACGTCGACACGGCCTATTGCCTCGGCGCGAGCCGCCGGCAGATCATCCTCAAGGTCCTGACGCCGCTGGCCATGCCGGCCATTTTCAACTCGCTTCGGCTGCTGTTCGGGCTGGCTTTCGGCTACATCATGCTGGCCGAGGTCATCCAGATGGCTGGCGACGCCGGCGGACTGGGCAGCATCATCAATACCGCGCAGCGACGCGGCGTTCGCACCTACATTCTGTTGGTGTTGATGATCATCCCGTTGGTGGCTCTCGGCATCGACCGCCTCCTGTTCTGGGTGCAACGCCAGTTGTTTCCCTATCAGTACGGCGGCGGCGGGCTGCTGCACCGCGGCGTCCGAGCGATCGATCGGGCCTGCGAAGACTTCGCCTCGCTCTTTCGCCGGCCGGCCAAAACGGCGTCAACTGAGGCTCGAGCCAGCCAAGCCCCGTCGCAGGACGCCCAAGGAGGAAAACCGTCGTGAGTGTCGAGAACGTTGCCGCCGCCGCGCCGCAAACTGCTACGGCTTCCTCGCCGGTCGGCATGGGCCAGGTCGTCGATCGCTTCACCAAGCCGAAAGAGCGAGGCCTGCCCCGGGTCGTCGACTTTCGCCACGTGACGAAGACCTACAACGCGGGCTTGCCCAACGAGTATACGGCCATCCGCGACGTGAGCTTTTTCGTCGAAGATCTGCCCGGCAAAGGCGAGTTCGTTTGCGTCCTCGGCCCGAGCGGCTGCGGCAAAAGCACCATCCTGCGGCTCATCGCCGGCCTGCCGCCGCAACACCCGGCAAGCACGGGCGAGGTGCTCGTCCAAGGCTCGCCGGTCGTCGGCCCGGGGGCCGACCGCGGCATGGTCTTCCAGGACTACACCAGCTTCGACCACCGCACGGTGTTGGACAACATCACCTTCGGCCTCGAATGCCAGCACGTCCGCCGCGCGGACCGCGAGCAGCTCGGCCGCGAGTGGATCCAGCACGTGGGCCTGAACGTGGCCACCGACGCAGAGAAGTACCCGCACGAGCTTTCCGGCGGAATGCGCCAGCGGGTGGCCATCGCGCGGACGTTGATCCTCCGCCCTCGGATCATCCTGATGGACGAGCCGTTCGGGGCGCTCGACCCTCAGACGCGCATGGACATGCAAGACCTGCTGGTCTCGCTATGGCGGGAAGCCGAGGCCACGGTCTTCTTCGTGACCCATTCGATTGAGGAGGCCGTGTTCCTGGGCGATCGGGTCTATGTGATGGGCGGCACGCCTGGCACTATTCGGCAAGAGCTCGAGGTCGAGCCGGCCGACCGCCCAGCCCGGCTGATGCAACGCGAGCCACGTTTCCGAGAAACGGTGGATCATATCCGGGACTTGATCTCGCGACTGGAGAAGAGTGGATAGTGGAGAGTGGGTGGAGAGCAACGCTGAACCCTGAACCCGAACTGCTGACGTGCATTTCGTCAAATACCTGCAAGCGGCCTTTCTGAACCACTGGAACCTGCTCGTCTTTCTGGGCGGCGGGGCGGCGGCTTTCTTGACGGGCTATGGCGACGTCCTCCTGCCGTTGGTGATGGCCGGCGAGTTGACCTACGTCGGCCTGTTGGGCAGCCATCCCAAGTTCCAGGCGTACGTTGATGCGCAGAAGCAGCAGACTCAACGGGCCGACTCGTCCGTTGCCAGCGAGCAGACGATGCGCTACATCCTTGGCTCGCTTCCGGCCGACGCCTTGCAGCGGTTCAAATCGCTCAGGGCGCAGTGTGTCGAATTGCGGCAAATCGCCTCGGACTTGAAGCGACCTGGCATGGGCGCCGTCGATGTGCCGCTCGACGAGCTGCAACTCTCCGGCCTCGACCGGCTTCTGTGGATTCATCTCCGGCTGCTCTACACCCGCTACGCCTTGGCCAGGTTCCTCCAGAAGACCGACGCCCAGCAGATTCAGAAGAACATCCAGACGCTCGAACAACAGATATCACAGCTTCCGGCCGACGATGCCGACCCGCGGCGTCAGCGGGTGCGGGCGGCCCTGCAAGACAATTTGGAGACGAGCCGCAGCCGGCTGGCCAACCTGGCCAAGGCCCACGAGAACTGCCAGTTCATCGGCCTGGAGATCGACCGTCTCGAAAACAAGATTCGCTCGCTAAGCGAAATGGCGATCAACCGCCAAGAGCCGGAGTTCATCAGCAGCGAAGTCGACCACGTCGCCACGAGCATGGTCGACACCGAGCGGACGATGAACGAGTTGCAGTTCGCCACCGGCATCACTGCGCCGGACGAAGAGCCGCCGCCGTTGTTGCGGGCCGCCACGGTCGCGACCCGGCGATAACGGCCCGCGGATCAGGATGTAGCTTATGCTTTAGCAGAACGCATCTGTTCTCATCACGCCGTGTTATGCTGAAGCATAACCTACGGCTAACCCGCATTTCTCACCGTAGGGTGGGTCGACGTCGCAAGTACATGGTGGGGCTTCGCAAACCAATCAACGATGATTTGCACTCTGTCGATTTGCGGAACGAGTTGCCGCGACGGAAGCCCCACCAGCGCCTTGGTTTGCTTGACCCACCCTACGCCTTGGTGAGAAATGCGGACTACCGGCCGCCCTACGGTTCGGCCGGAGTCTCGCTCGCGGGCTTTTCGGGCGAGGGCGTCCGCGCGTACGCTACCGCCGCGCCGGCGATTGCGCCGGTCAGGTGGCCGTCCCAGGAAACCGTCGGGTCGCCATGCGGCACGATGTTCCAAATCAGCGTGCCGCCGTAGAGAAAGCAGACGATCATGGCCACGATCATCGGCGCGATCCGGCGTTCCTCGAAGCCCGACACGATCATAAAGGCGATCAAGCCGAAAACCAGCCCGCTCGCGCCGACATGGGAGACTTGGCCGCCGCCGCTCCGGCCACAAATCCACAGCAACAGTCCGCCCAGCAGGGCGACGTCGATCACGATTTCCCACGAACGGGCTTGCGAGCCGGCCAAAAGGACGAGGAGGATCAATAGCGGGATCGTATTACTCAACAGGTGCCCGAGGTTCTGGTGCAGGAACGGGGACGCGGCGATGCCGACCAAGCCGGTCAAGGTTCGTGGCGTGACGCCAAGACCGTTGAGGCCGTTCGGGAAGAATCGTGACACGATGAAAACCGCCCAAATGACGCCGAGGAAAATCAGAATGCCGCGGAGTTCTTGTCGGATTGTGTGCGAGGCGTTGGTCATGGGCTCATCTCCTGGACGGTGGCCATTGTAGAGGATCGGCCGCCGGCTGCCAACGCGACTCGCCGGGCACGCCCCAAGGCCCGCGGCAGCCCTGGACATGGTCGGCGATCTGCCCTACGATTCACGTCTTCCAATTTGAGCACTCTAGCCCCAGAAGCCCTGTCTCGCCCATGCCTCCACAGTTTGTCTTTGAAATGCGGAACGTCACGAAGACCTTTGGCGAAAAGGTCGTGCTAAGGGATATCGGCCTGTCGTTCTTCTATGGGGCAAAAATCGGCATCGTGGGCGAAAACGGGGCCGGCAAGTCCACTCTGCTGCGCATCATGGCCGGCATCGACCGCGACTTCGACGGCACGGCCAATCTGGCCAAGGGAATGCGGGTCCGATACGTCGCCCAGGAGCCGCAACTGGACCTCGACAAGACGGTCCGCGAAAATCTGCTGACAGCAATGAAGCCGATCCGCGACCTGATCGACCGTTTCAACGACGTGGCCGGCCGCATGGCCGAGCCCGGCCCGGACGACGACGCCGACAAACTCATGGACGAGATGGGCCGGCTCCAAGAGCAGATCGACGCGTGCAACGGCTGGGAACTGGACCGGATGTTGGACATCGCCTGCGACGCCCTGGTGCTGCCGCCAGACGAGGCCCCGGTCCGCCAACTTTCCGGCGGCGAGCGGCGGCGCGTCGCCCTCGGCATGGCGCTGCTCGAAAAGCCCGACCTGTTGCTCCTCGACGAGCCGACGAACCATCTCGACGCCGAAACGATCGAGTGGCTCGAGCACACGCTCCGCGATTACTCCGGCACGGTGATTATCGTCACGCACGACCGCTATTTCCTCGACAACATCACGAAGTGGATTCTCGAGCTCGAAGGCGGCCGGGGCCTGCCGTTCGAAGGCAACTACTCGTCCTGGCTGGCCCAGAAGGCGGAACTGCTGCGTGTCATCGAGAAGAAAGAGACGCAGCGGCAGAAGACCCTGCAACGCGAGTTGGAATGGATCCAGAAATCGCATCACGGGCGGTTGCAGAAAAACGAATCCCGGGTGAAGGCTTACGAGCAGTTGGCCAGCCAGCAGATCGACCCGGTCGGCGAGACGATCATCCAGATCGCCCCCGGCCCGCGGCTGGGCGAGAAGGTGTTGAAGTTTGACGGGGTCTCGAAAGGGTTTCCGCTGGACGGCGGCGTGCTGAAGCTGTTGGACGGCTGTTCGTTCAACGTTCCTCGCGGCGCGGTCGTCGGGATCATCGGCCCGAACGGCACCGGCAAGACCACGCTGATGCGGATGATCGTTGGTCAAGAAAAGGCCGACGCCGGCGCGATCGAGCTTGGGCCGAGCGTCGTCCTCTCGTACGTCGATCAGCATCGCGACGCCCTGGACGACGCCAAAACGGTGTTCGACGAAATCACCGGCGGGGCCGACCGGATCGAGCTTGGCAGTGTCTCGGTCAATTCCCGCGCCTACGTCGCCCGATTCAACTTCCGCAGCGCCCAGCAGCAGAAGAAGGTCGGCGAGTGCTCGGGCGGCGAGCGAAACCGGATCCATCTGGCCAAGATGCTCCGCCGCGGCGGCAATCTGCTCCTGCTGGATGAGCCCACCAACGATCTGGACGTGGCCACGATGCGGGTGCTTGAGCAAGCCCTGCTGGACTTCTCCGGCTGCGCATTGGTCATCAGCCACGACCGGTTCTTCCTCGACCGGATCTGCACGCACCTGCTGATCATGGAAGGCGACGGGCGGACCACGTGGTTCGAGGGCAATTTCGCCGCCTATGAAGCCGCCGTAACGGCCGAGAACCCGGACCGGCTCGCCCACCGCCGGGCGAAATACAACCGGCTCAATGCGCCGCTCGCCCGGCTTCGATAGGGGGAAGCGGCGAGTCGTTCGTCGTTCCGCCTTTAGGCGGCCATTTCTCTCGGAAGGCCGGCTAAAGGCGGAACGAC
>JBDKUC010000263.1:0-5873 GCA_039679885.1 Thermoguttaceae bacterium
GAACTACGAACAACTTTGCAGTCGTCCTGCCCAAGTCACGGCGATTCGGTGCAATTGGGCCACGCCCGGCGAACATCTCCGAAAGCCCCGTCGGACGCATCCGTTGAAGCCGAGCAGCACCAATCTCGTCCGCATCGTATTGTCTGCCCACGGTGCGTGTGGAAGACATCAAATTCCCTGGCAAAAATGCTTGACGATTGCGTTTTTTGGTGGATAATGGAGTGTTTTAGTTCATGCAGGGGGGAATCCCTGCGCAGGAAGTTCGCGGTCCATTGATGGAGTGGTCTGGTAATGAGGAACGTGTTTGACGCAATTTTGGAGTGCGGGCACGATGAGGATTTTCTGCCCGCAGAGACAGATGAATTCGGCTGCACCGACGCCCCCGCCGGTTCCCGCGCGAAGATTGACGTGTTGGCCGAGCGGGTCATGCACGGTCAACCCTTGTGGCATCCCAACGACCGTTCAGATTATAGCGGTCTGACCGGGGCCGTGCGGCCTCGCGCATAAGCCGCCGACGGCGATCTCTCAGGCATCACGCTGATGCCCGGCAGGAGCGGCGTCGTCGTTGTCCGGCGCCGCTCCAGTCCACCCGCGCCTAGCGCAAGAATATTCGGCCGCTGGCCTGATCCCTCCCCCGATTTGATCGCTTGCGCTCGTGCCCGCCGAACCATTACGCGGCGGCCACGTCGAGCTGGGGCCCTTCGAGGAGCTTGATCTTCAGGACCCGCTCTCCGCGCGTGCCGTAGAACAAGACCTGGTTGCTGTCGGTTTCCCAGATGGCGGTGAACTTGGTCGCCCTCGGTCCGTGCATGCAGAAATAGATGCCGCACGGTTTGTTGCCCCGCAGCAAGGTTCGCTGCGTCAGCGAAAAAGCCCCCTCCTGCAACTCAAAGCAACTGCAAATCGTCGTGTTGACATATTCTCGAAGATCGTGAACGGTTCCAATCTGTTGAAAACGGGTCAACATTTTTCGTTTGTTACTCCAGAAAGCAGGGTGTCTAGCGGCCACACGCAGAATGGATAAGATGGGTCGCTCGTCGATACAAGACTATCGGCAAGTCGCCTCACGCGAGTTCGCCCCACGATGGGAGGGATGGCGGGGGAGCGTCGACCTCGGCGGAAATTGATCACCGGCCCCTAGCGTAGTCTGGCCAAGCAGATAGGGCGATACATGGGGCGAATCGCCAGCCGCGTGGCAATCTTTGACTAAAGACAACGCCGACTGGAACAACCGCTCATCGCACCAGGGTTTGCCTATTTTCCGTCCTTGATGTAGCCGGAGTAGGCCTCGCGAACCCGACCCTCGCGCTGGTCGCCGCGATGCAGCAGGACCCGGTAACGCAGGGTCATCGTCTCCCCCGCCGCGAGCGTCTTGCCACCGTGAGACGACGATTGGCCGGTGAACCCCCTCAGGCAGAACGGGTTGGCGGCCATCAGCCCATAGGATCGCGCGTGCCAGCGAGTGGGGAACCCGAAGCTCTTAGGATGGTTCAGAATGGCGATGCCCACCGTGCTGCCGTCAATGGGCCCATGATAGTCGATCCATTCGGCCGGTTGCCCCCAGGCCGCATTGTCTGCCTGTCCGCGACTGTTAACCATCTGTCCGCCGCGTCGGGCGTCTACGGTCATCGTTTCGGCGACGCGGACACCGAACGTTCCTTCCTTCGTGTCGGCGAAATTGAGCGGCCCGTCGGTCGCCTTGAGCCTGATGTCGAAGTCGATCCAGCGTGCGTCGCCGTCGGTGTCGAATCAGAGCGTCCGTTCGTCCTCGCATACCCGGCGTCCATCCGGAGCGACCCAGGCGTTGCGGGCCGCGATCACCGCCGGCCGCCCGCTGGCCAGTCGCGTGAACTCCAGGTGCCGGATCGTGCCGACCTTGCCGACGTCGAGCCAGAAATTGATCCCATTGACTGCCCCGTGGCTGAACCACAGCGAACGCTGATGCGGATGGTCAGTCTTTTCTCCGTCACTCTTGGCCAACGGATAGCCGCGAGTCATCCGCTTTCCCAAAGGCCCGATGATCGGATAGAGAACCGGTTTGTTGCCCGACTTGAGCAGATACTCGGTAAACAACTGCCCGTCGATCCTGACCACAGCGCCGCCGGGCGAACGTTCGACCGTGATTTCGGTCGAGAAGACCTCGCCGGCGGCAAGGCAGCCGACGATGAATGCAATAAGGCAGGAAGGGAGGCGGTGCACGGAACGCTCCTGCTGGCCAATCCACATCGGCCTATCCTAGCCCGACGGCATCTCGGCGGCAACCATCGCGTCGGCGACCACGGGAGAACTCGGGAGGTAACGATCCCGAAATGTACTCCTCGCGCCCCGCGTGAGGAAATGGGCGCAATGCGGCCTGTCTGACCCGGCTTCACGCGGAGCGTGAAGCGTACAATAGCGGCGGCAAGATCGCTTACCGCAATTCGCCTTTGCGGTACTGTTCGAACGTGACCCGCTTGAAGCGGCTCATCTGCTGCCTCGCGTCGGCCATTCGAGCATAATCGGCTTGCTCCAAAAGACGCACGAGACGGTGCTCGCTGCCGATCGTCCGTTGCTGCCGGTTCGATTCCTTCAGCGAGACGAGCGTCAGAGTGACTTCCTTCGGAATGGCATGGCGATCGGCCAGCTCTGCATTCACAGCCATCCGGCCGAACGGCGGCGGCGAGCCCGGTGAGAGAAGCGGTTTCAACCGCGCGCACCAGTCCGAAAACTCGCGGTACTGTTCGACCGTCGTTGGCCGCTCGACCGGCAGCACCGTCAAATGGTACTTCACCCACGTGCTGTCGAGCGACAGCTCGTTGCCGAAGCGATCGAAACGGACGTCAAACTTTGGCGCGGCGAGGAACCGGATCGACTGATCGGAACTCTTGAACGCATTTCGTCGGAGCCAATCGCTGAAGTCGATCAGCTCCTTCGTCGTCAGTTCAGCCCGCGTCTGCTTACCCACGTTCAACAGCGTGAATCGCCCGGTATGGCTGTTGAACACGATCGTCTCAGCCGGGTCCTTCATGCAGTCATAGACGATGCCGTCGCAGAAAATTGTGGAGCTCTCGCACGGCGGCTCGGTTCGGTCGCCGGCAAAGACGGCGTTGTCGATGCGAAAGTTGTCGCTGGCCGGAGTTACCGGCGCGCTGATTGGCCCACTGTCTGCAGGCGTTGCTCCAACGAGGGCCAAGACGATGAGGCTATAGAGGTGGCACATGAGAGACTTGCTCGGTCGACGAGAATAAGGGGCAACCGGTGGTCGCCGATTCGAGAAGAGGAGATGCCCGAATGGGCGGCGGAGAATACCCGCGAAAGCCGATGAATGTAAAGGCGGATTTCGCCAGACGGACGGATCGCGCCCTGCGGTCCGATAAGCTGGGCAGCCTGCGGAATGATGGCCGGCGACGCTCTTGCCAAACGGCGAGAAAAAGATGTCGCCCCCCGCCTTGACGTCGACGACCTGCTACGGTACGCTACGATTTCACCTTTCGCCCATTGCGGGCCGCTGGGGGATTAGCTCAGTTGGGAGAGCGTCTGGATGGCATCCAGAAGGTCAGGGGTTCGAGCCCCCTATCCTCCACTTCTTCTTCCGGATATTGCAAATCAAGCCGCGATCGGTGGTCGTGCCAGTCGGCCGGGCGCGAGCAATGATCGCGGCTTTCTTTCCAGGCTTTTCTGGCCGCCAGTCACCGCACCCTCGCACCGAGCTTAGGAGATGCCCATGAATTGGGACATGTACACGCGGGTCAGCGCCTTGATGTTCTTGGAATTTGCCGTCTGGGGCGCCTGGATGCCGGTGCTTGCTCTGCGGTTGCTCGGTCCATTGAAGTTCACCGGAAAGCAGACCGGCTGGATTTACGCCACGTTCCCGCTGGCAGGCATGTTTTCCCCGATCATCGGCGGATATCTTGCCGACAAGTGCGTCAACACCGAATGGGTCATCCTGGCCTGCCATCTGGCCGGGGCGATCTTGCTGTTCGTGGCCGCAAAGCAGACGAAATTCTGGGGCATGTTCTGGACCATGCTCTTCTACTCCTTCTTCTACACCGCAACGCTTCCGCTGGTGAGCAAGGTGCTGTACGGCCACGCCGATGTTGCAAAGGTCGATGACTGGGTCTGGCTGTGGTCGCCAGTCTCTTGGGCGCTGGTCGGTTTCTTCCTCACCGGATTGAGGCAGATGCGAAAGGTCGGGGGCGATGGGCCGGATGGCCTTTATCTGGCGGCCATCCTCTCCGTCGCTGCCGCCCTGGTCTGCTTCGTTCAACCTGCGACACTGCCGCAAGCGGCGGCCGCCACTTCGGGGGCCGAGGTCGCCGCTAATCCGATGGCGCAGGCGTTCGGGTTGATGGCCAACTCCAGCTACCTCATCTTCATGCTCGCCCAGTTGGCCGTTTCCGGCATGATGCAATTCTATTTTCTCGGCACCGGGCAGTTCATGCAGGACCGTGGCGTTAGCGGAAAGAACGTCTCCGCGGCAATGGGCATGGCGCAAGCCGTCCAGGCCGCGGCAACGATTCTGCTGCTGAAACTGCTCATCGACCACACCGGATATCAATGGACCCTTGCCATTGGCGCCCTGTGCTGGGCGACGCTGTTCGCCGTCTACGTCGTCAGCAAGGGAAGGCTTGCCGTCACGCTCGTCCAAGGGTTCCACGGCTTCGCCTATGTCTTCTTCATCATCGCCGGCCAGAAGTTCGTCAGCTCCGTGGCGCCCCAGGAGATTCAAGGCTCCGCTCTTTCGTTGCTCTCGATTGCCGTTAACGGCATCGGCCTTTTCCTGGGCACCCAACTGGCCGGCTTTACGATGCAGAAGAACTCAGTCGCCGGCAAGTTCCAATGGGCGAAGATCTGGAGCGTGCCCCTGGTCATCACGCTGGCCGGGGCCTTGGTCTTCGCCGTGGCGTTTAAGACGCCCGACCCGTCCGACTTCCAGAAGGCCAAGCCGGAGCCGCAGAAGACCCTCGCCCTCCGATAGCAGCGGACTCCGATCGGCGAAGCGATCAAGGGCGTCCTAGTCACGGCGGAGCGCAGCGAAGAATCTCGCATCACGGTGCAATTCCGAGCCGCTCCTCGGCTGCGCAGGGCCCAAACCCGTCGAATTGCCGCCGAAACACCTGGTTGCCGCGGCCCCACGGCGAAGCCGCATTGCCGCTCGGCGAACAACCCCTTATCATGGAAGTTTCGGCCGGGGCTCAACAGGCGTCGGTTTAGGGCCATGACGATCGTCTGGCCGCCGAACGCCTCGCTGCCTCGCCAATCCTACCGCCTCGGAGAGTCGCTGTCATGAAGAAGTCAATGCTCGCGATGACGGTCATCCTGACCATCGTCTCATCCCTAGGAACCAACACCAGAACGGCATCTGCCGCGGAACAGCTCATGAGTGGAATTGATTTGTCTTGCATGGACAAAAATGTGCGGCCCCAGGACGACCTGTTTCGGGCCGTCAACGGCGACTGGCTTGGCAAGACCGACATCCCGGCCGATCGTTCGGCCTACGGCGTCTTCATCATGCTCGCCGAACGGACGGAAAAAGACCTGCGGCAGATCATCGAGACCTGCGCCAACGCCAAGGACAATTCGCCGGGATCCGAGCGGCAGAAGATCGGCGACCTGTTCGCGTCGTACATGGACGAGGACCGCGCCGAGCAACTCGGCATCACTCCGATCGCCGGCATGTTGGCCTCGATCGACCAGATCAACAGCAAGGCCGAACTGATCAAGTCGCTGGCCCAGTTCGAGCGGTCGGGCGTCACCGGCCCCGTGGCCTGCTACGTCAGCACCGACGCGAAGAAGTCGGACCGCAATGTCCTTTATGTCTTTCAGGACGGCCTCGGACTGCCGGAACGCTACTACTATTGGGACGCCAAGTTCAAGGCGAAGCTGGCGGCCTA
>JBDKUC010000296.1:0-11553 GCA_039679885.1 Thermoguttaceae bacterium
GACCAGTTGCCCGCGCAACTCAACCGCGTTCGGGCATTCTATGCGCCGCTGCTGGAGGCGAAGTACGACCACGTCGAGCCGCGGCTCCGCGACTTGGAACAGTTGGAACTGCTCGCGTCGCGCTATCGCAGCCGGGCACGCATGCTGTTGGAAATGACGCTCGACCCGCCGAGCTCGACGCAGGACCTGGCCGGCCCCCCGCAGTTGGACGACGACTATTTGGTGCTCAGCACGATCCACTCGGCCAAGGGCCTCGAATGGGACGCGGTCTATGTCATCCATGCCGCCGATGGCAACATTCCTTCCGACATGGCCACCAAGAACGCTGAGGAGATCGAGGAGGAGCGGCGGCTGTTCTATGTCGCGCTCACCCGGGCGAAGAACTGGCTCTATGTGTGCTATCCGCTGCGCTACTACTATCCCGGCCGCAGCGACCGTCACTCGTTCGCCCAGCGGACGCGCTTCCTGCCCGAGCCGCTGCTCGGCTGCTTCGACCAGTGCGTGACCGGCTCGCAAGGCGACGACGGGGAGGACGATTTGGAGCTGTCTTCGCCGCACCACGCAAGCCGCAACATCCGCCGGCGGACGAAAGAGCTCTGGGGGTGACTGGCGGGGCATCACGACGTACAATTGGTTGTCGATGAACTTGAGGAGCCGCAAATGACCCTGGCATTGCCCGACTCAATTGAGCAGCAGTTTACACCGGAGGATATCCGGCTCCACCTTGCTCTCGGCATGTTCATCGATCACCGCGTTACGCTGGGACAGGGCGCTGTGATTGCGGGGCTCTCTCAGAGCGAATTCCTTCACGAATTGGGTAGCCGACAGATCCCCATCCACTACGACGAATCGGACGCGTCGGCCGACGTTGCGGCGGCTAGCCAATGGGGCAGATGATGCTGGTCGTCAGCGATACGTCGCCCCTGACCGCTCTGCTTCAGATTGGAAGGGCGGACCTGCTGCCAATCTTGTTCGATAGCGTGGTGATTCCTCCGGCGGTTGAAAAGGAGTTGTTGCGGTTCCATTCCGCACTGCCGACGTACCTCCTGGTCCGATCAGCCCGACGCCGCGAGGTCGTGGAGCAACTGGAGCGGCAGCTCGACGATGGTGAGGCGGAAGCGATTGCCTTGGCTGAGGAGTCGCATGCTGACTACCTCCTAATCGACGAGAAGCGAGGGCGTTCTCTGGCCGAATCACGCGGGGTGCAGGTCGTTGGCCTGCTTGGTGTCTTGTTGATGGCTAAGAAAAGTGGCCAACTTCCCGTATTAGGAGAGATCATCGCCGAATTGGAATCGCGTGCAGGCTTTTTCGTTTCGAGTGAAGTCAGAAGGACTATTTTGGCAGCGGCCGGCGAGATGTAACGGCAGCGACTTGCCGTCACGCGTTTGCGCTTATGTCATTCATGCGCGGCCGATCAACGATCGGGAGAAGAGACGTGAACGAAGGAAGTTGAAATGAAGAAGACCAAAGCCACAAAGCGTAGCAAGACGGCCGATCAATCTCACGCATCGAAACCCTACTGGGAAATGACTACCGCCGAGTTGCGCGAGGCGACCAAGGAGTTTGACCAGGAATTCATTGGCGAGACGTTTCGGCCGGCAACACCGCAGGAACTCGCGAGGTTCGAACGTGCCAGAAAACGCGGCCGGCCCCGCAACGGCCTGGGGGCCAAGACGATCTCCGTCACGGTCGAGAAGCGTTTGCTGGCCCAAACCGACCGGCTCGCCAAGAAGCTCCAAGTGCCTCGCGCCGCGCTGATCGCCCGCGGACTTCAAGCCGTGGTCAACGCAGAAGTGTCGGTTTAGCGAACACCGGCGAGCAGACCGGCTCAAGTTATGGAGTCAGGCCGCGCGCGCTTCGCCGCTCGATGTTCGAGTCGTGTGGCGCGACAAATACCGACATCTCTTGTTCGTATACCGCGCCGTGGTCAGACACTGCTCTCGCCGCAAACTTGACGAGGTGTCCGGAACGCGGCTGGCCATTCACGATCCCGTCAACCGGATTGGACGCCTTCGTGATGCACAATGATGCGTCTTTGATGCATGACATCGGGAGCCTCGCCTTTTCCATTTGTTCATGGAATCTCCGCGAGGCAAGTTGTGCGGCGAAAACCATCGCCGGGCCGTCGTTGGTGATCTCCCCTGGAGCCAGCAAATAAATCCTAAGATCGTTCATTGATCCAACGAACATGCCAAACAGCCAATAGCCGTCGTAGTCCGAGTAGCGGCTCGTGTATGTTCCGAGGAAATTGTACAGAATGCTCTTGATGGTTCGGCGGCGGGTCACAGCAGTCTCCTCCTTTACAGACTCCTACCCATCTTCATTGCTCGTTGCTGCCGATTGCCGGCCCGACTCGGCGGGCATCGCTTGCCTCAGGGTGCTGCCGCCTGAAAAGTTGCTGATGTCGTCGTGGTTGGCTTCGTCGTAGTCGCTGCCGCTCGGGTAGTGGTGGCCCCCGCCGAAACGGCCATCGTCACCGGGCGCGATGATCTGGAACGTGTCGGCGTTGATCCAACTGTTGTCCTTCGAGAAGCGATACGGATGGACGGGCGGCCAGCCTCTGTTGCCGTCGTAGCCGTGCAGGCCGCCGCGGAAGTAGACATATGGCGAGCCGGCGCCGCCGGGCGGGAGATATTGCACGCCGCCGCTGCACGTGGGCCGCAGCCGATCGGCCGCGAAGTCAATAAACGGCCCGATGCGGCGCGGACCATCATCGAACGGATTTGCGGGGTTCGCGCTGAACCCGCGGCCCTTCGGACCGGCAAGCCAAAAGTAGAGCGCGGTGGCCGGACTCTGGCCGCTCAGGTTCGGGTAGTTCCTTTCCGGGCACTTCGGAAACATCGCACGCACGAATCGCCGCGCTGCAACCGGATCGTGGAAGTCGGGCGGGTAGTCGCCAAACTGCTGAGCGAAGTTCTCGACCGCCTCGCTCAGGTTCCGCAGTTCCGTGGCGACCCGCGCCCGGTTCGCTACCACCACGGCTTTCACCCCAACGTGCCAGAGCGCGCCCATCAGGAGCGACGTGACCGCCATGACGGTCAACATCTCGGGCAACGTGAAGCCTCGCGGGCGCTCGACACGAGCATCGTTGGTTCGCATCGGTGCTCCTTCCATCGTTGTGGTGCTGGCCAGTTGCTGCACGTCGAGGCAAACCGGCCGCACAACAAGGCACAAGCTTGGCGGACACCCCCCACCGGAATATAGATCGCGACGGCGGCTTGTCAAAAATCGCTCCCTAAGAGGTGGCGTCACCGACTTTTTCCGACTCCCCGGTTCCGGCAACGCGAGCCGCTCCCTACAATTGGACGTTCTGCTGCTTTGGCTGCTGGGAGAATCATGCCATGCGACTCGTGATGATGGGCACCGGCCCGTTCGCGCTGCCGACGTTCCGCCGCCTGTATGAAACTGCGCACCAAGTCGTGGCCCTGGTGACCGGCCCGGTGCGCACGCATCGCGGCAAACAAGTCGAGCCGGCCAGCCTGTTGCGCGAAGTGGCCGGTGAGCGTGGCACGCCAATTCTCGATCCGGAGGACGTCAACGCCGATGAGTTCGCCGCGCCGTTGCGGGCCCTGGCGGCCGACCTGTTCATCGTCTGCGACTACGGGCAGATTCTCTCGCCGGCGACGCTCGGCGCGGCCCGGCTGGGCGGAATCAACCTCCACGCGTCGCTGCTGCCGAAGTATCGCGGCGCGGCGCCGATCAATTGGGCGATCTATCACGGCGAGACAGAGACCGGCGTGACGGTCATTCACATGACCCCGCGGTTGGACGCCGGGCCTTGCATCGCTCAGCTTCGGGTGGACATTGGCCCCGACGAGACGGCCGGGCAGCTCGAAGCCCGGCTGGCCGACCTGGGCACGCCGTTGGTCTGCGAGACGATCGACCGACTCGAACGGGGCGACGCGCGGCCACTTGCGCAGGACGCAGCCTTGGCGAGCCGCGCCCCACGGTTGAAGAAGACCGATGGCGAGATCGACTGGCGCCGTTCGGCGGCGGCCATCAAGAACCAGATTCGGGCGTTCGAGCCGTGGCCGCGAAGCTACACGTTCTGGCATCGGCCCGACGGCACGCCCGTGCGGCTTATCGTTCCCAGCGCATCGGTCGGCTCTCTGCCCACGGCAGCCTCGACATCGACGGCCTTGCCGGGGACCGTGCTGGAGGCCGCGGACGATCGTTTGACGATCGCTACGGGCGAGGGCGTGCTAGCGCCAGCCACGATCCAGCCGGCCGGCAAGCGGGAGATGCCGGTCGCCGAATTCCTTCGAGGCCATCACGTTCGCCCCGGCGACCGGTTCGGGCCGGAAGCCTGACCGGCGTTCCCGCGACGCGACGTTCAATCAAAGACTCTTGCCGTTGATCACCTTGCCGTCCTTGCGGTTGCCGAGATATTTGTGGACGTTGGCGTCGATCGTGTAGTTCATCATCTGGATGGAGCCGTCGCAGAAGGCGATCATAAAGCCGATTGCGTGGGCGCTGCCAAAACAATAGCGAAATGGAGCGCCGGGCGTGTCGGGATACGGAAGCATCGTCAGGTTCGTGTTGCTGAGACCTGTCCAACGTGCAAGATCTTCGTTCTCACCCGAAAGGGCGCCTTCGCTATCGCCCGGATCGAGGCCGTTGTTGTAGTAGTCGGACCCGACGTTCTTTTCGCCCAACAGGTACGTGTTGCTTGTGCCGTCGTTGATGTCCGCCATTCGGATGGCGCTGCCGCAAAAGCTGACGCCGGTGGCCTTCGCGCCGATGCCGCGAAACGTAGCTCTGGCCGCGGGGGTTATTTGTGCGTTCGTGCCTTCAACGGTCTCGATGCTTGCCGGCCCCGCCTCGGGGTTGTAGCTGCAAGCCCAAGTGGGAGAGGGAACGCCCGGGCTGGTGTACCAATCACCTCCGTTGATCGCGTAGTCTGAGTGTGCCGCTTTCGTCGGGACGCCGGCGTTGACGACGCCGACGCTGATCGCCGAGTACCACGGATACGCAATGGCCGGCCGCCGCGTGGGGCAATGCAGCGCGCTAATGGGGATCGCCAGTCGCTGCAGGTTGGCGGCCTTCTTCGCCGCCGAATTCCAAGCCCCCGCGCCCAGGCCCATATCATGCAGGGACTGCTGTTCGATGTAGGGGAGGACGTTGTAGATCCAGCCGCCCGGTTGCCGCCAGTCGGATCCGCGATCGGCGTCGCCGGTCCACGCCCAGCCCCAACCACCGGTTGGGAATCGGCCGAAGGCGCTTTCGTGGTTAAAGCAGCCAAGGCTCAACTGCTTGAGGTTGTTCTTGCACTGCATTTGCCTCGCCGCCTCGCGTGCGGCTTGGACGGCCGGCAACAGCAACGCGATCAAGATCCCGATGATCGTGATCACGACCAAAAGCTCGACCAACGTAAAACCGCCGGAGCGGGTCTGTTCCTTGTTACGCATTGGACTCCTCATCGAGAAAAAGAGAGCGAACTTGTATCCTGAATGGGCGTGGCTCGCCCAAGCCGTTGGGCGCGGAATCGCACGGCGAGCAGACACGCGACACCGCCCGCGATCAGCAGGCTCAGCGTCCCAGGCTCCGGCGTCTCCGTCGGCGCCGCCGAGGAAGAGAGGACGACGTTGTCGTAGCACGTTTGGATCCCGTAGCCATGAAGAACGATTTCGATCGGTTGGCCCGCGGCGACGTCGCTGCCCGTGGTATAGGTGAGCGAGGCGGTGATCCACTGGCCGTTCATCGGCTCGTCCGCCGTGCCGCCGGCAAGCGGGTCGGCCGTGCTGGCCAATACCTGATCCCCACAAAGCAGGTCGATGCGGTAGCCGTGCCAGGCGAGATCGCTGCGGCGTCCGACGTCCACCTGCAACACATAAGTCGTGTTGGCTTGGAGCATCGCGGCCACCGTTTGCTTGATCGTGGTGTTGCCGTTGGTGTAGAGGCAAATATCCCCCTCCGTCGCGCCATCTTTGGAGACGGAAAAGTTGCTGGACGAACACCAGTTGCAGCCGGCCTGACCGCTAGCGCTGGCCGTCCACGAGTCTGGTAGCGCGCTGATCGCGCAGCCCGCCGAAGGCGTGACCACCGCTTTCCCGCTGGAATTGACCCAGCCGGAGAGCGACTTCGCCCCCTCGAAGCCGTTGGCGTAGACCTTCGTCGGCGTCGCGACATTCAGCGGCAGCGTCAGATAGGCGAGGGCCAGGCTGCGGCCCGTATGGCTGGCGCTCGTGCCGCCGGCGCCGTCGTAGAAGATCGCCAGCTTGTTGTCGGCGACCTCGGCGACCGAGGGCATGCCGATGCAATTGGCGCTCCACGAACACGTCTTGCCGTCGAGGACAACCGCCTTATTGGCCGTGCTCCAGCTGTTCAGGTCCTTCGTCCAATAGGCCCAGATGGCGTCGGTGTATTCGACGCCATTGTTGATGCCGACGTGGTTGGTGAACAAGTACCACGTTTGCGTCGACTTCTGGTAATACAACGCGCTGTTCTCAATTTGCTCGGTGGCGGGCAGAATCGGGCTGGCGTCCGCCGTCCATTGGCCATCGAGATCGGCGGTCCGGGCGATCCCGAGCGTCCGGCACGTCTTGTTGCTTCCATCGGTGTACGACGCGCTGAAGAACATCAGATATTGATCGCCCTGCTTCACGACCTCGCCCGGGCTCGCGCACGTCGTGTAGTAGGTGTTTGGGACCACCGTCAGCGGAATCGTGCTGCTCTTCGTCCAAGTGGTCGTGGCGCTCAGCGTATTGCTCGTCGCCTGCATCGTCGTGTAGGGGAACCCGGGAATCTTGTACGTCGTGTTGACGTTTTGCGTGGCCAGATAGTACATGTGCCACTTCGACGCCGCCTGATCGTAGTAGAGCCAGGGCGATGAGGCCGACGCCGAGTCGGGACTGCCTGCCGCCCCTAAGTTTAACACCGCGCCATATTTCGTCCAGTTCGTCAGGTCGGTGCTCGTAGCCAAACAGGCCAGGAAACCGTTTGTGCCGATGCCGTCGTAGTAGAGGTAATACGTGCCGTCGGAGTACGTGACTCGCGCCTCGCGCATGCCGTACTTGTCATACGAGCTCGCCGACGTGGACGAGTATGAAAGGGCCGGAATCGCGCCGCTGTCTTCCGCAAGAAGGCGATAGGCCGTCGTCGACCGGCCGTCGGAGTAGCTCACCGGGTCGGTGTCGAAGGTAAGGGCCGTCGAGGCCGCATGGGCGTTGCAAACGCAAAGACAAGTGAAGATCGCCGCCACGACGCCGTAACACGTTGCTCGTCTGACTGGGTGCATGTCGCTAGGCCCTTCCCTGTTGAATCGTCGCGTTGTCGAAAGCTGGCCGGCCCGCCGCGCGTCGCCGGAGACATCAAGCGGATGAACCGGCAAAGAGACATACCGGCAGACAAAAAGGGGGCCGGCTCCCCTCCCGGGGCCAGGAGGGGAGCGCGGCCACGTGATGCTACTTCCGCTTACGCCAGGCGTAGGCGAGGAGGCCAACCAGACCCGTGGCCAGCAAGAGCAGCGTCGACGGTTCAGGAACCGCCGTCGTCACGCCGCCACCGTTGGCGTCGAGCTGGACGAAATAGGCGCTGCCGTCGAAGCCTGCTGCGCCGGCCGAGCCGCCGGTCAGGCCGGCAGCGACATAGTGCCAAGTCTGGTCGCCGATCGTGACCGCGTCCGTGGGGCTTTGCCCGGCATACAGGCCGAAGAGGCTCTGCATGGCCGACTGGCCGTAGAGTCCGGTGGCCTTCAGGCCAGCGACGTTCGGCGTGTTGTACATGGCCAAGACTTTCGTGGCGTTCAGGGCCTCGTTCCAAACGCCGACGTCATCGACGCTGCCGTCGAAGCTGTCGGTGTCCTTGCCGCTTCCACCGATGCAGAGGGGAGCGGTGGTGCTCTTAAGCGACCTTGTGCTGCCGCCGGTGTAGGTGCTGACCTTCTGGACTCCGTTCACGTACAGATACTGGTAGCTGCCGGAGCGAGTCAGGGTGAGCATCGACCAGGAGCCGCTCGGGCAGTCCGTCATCGGTGTCCAAGAGAAGACATTGCCGGTGGTCGTGTACTGAACAAGGGCGCCGACCTTGGTGTTCCCGCCAACGCCGCTGTTGCCGGCCCAGTCAATGTCGTAGCTATTGCCCAGCGTATCATCCCACAGCCGAACGATGCTCTGATCGGTGTGGCTGTTCACCGCGGCCGGGTTGATCCAACAACTGACAGTGAACCCACCGGTGCCGAAGTTGTAGAACGCCGCCTGATTGCCCAGGTTGACGTACTGCGCGGCTCCCGCGGCATAACCGAAGGTGTATCCGGTGCCGACGGCCCCGGCCGTGCCTTGAACGACCGCGCCGTTGACGGTGCCGTTGTAGCCGTTGCTGGTCCCATCGGCGGCCGTCGTGCCGCTCGTCTCATTCAAGGCCCAGTAGCCGACCAAACCGGCATTGGCTGAGCCCGCGGCGAGGATCACCGCAGCCAACGCGAACAAAACAACTCTTGCTCTCATGGTCTTGCTCCCATAGGGAAGAACTCACCCCGACCGCCCGCAGGCCACTGACGACATGCCAGTGAAAACTACCCCCGCGGGACGGCTATCTTTCGCCCTTCTCTGCTTTAGCCTCCTCTTCTCGCTCTTTACGGTCTCTGGTTTGCTGCGCGTCGGCCGAGGAACGGCCTTTCGGCTTGGCCCAACGATCGGCCGGACGAATGCCCGTCGTTGCCGGCTGATCGATGTCAGCCGGCTCGCTCATCGCAGAACCATTCAACTCCACCCGAAGGCCCATTGGCGAACTCTTGACTGCGTTATCGAGCGATCCATTGACGACCTCGATCTCCAACACGTTGGTCCCCTCGATGAACTCTCGATCCATCGTGAACTTCCGAAAAACGGTGCAACAATCATCGTCGTGTTCAGGAGGAGGGATGTCGTGGCCGTTCAACCGGATCGCCCGAACAAAATTGTCGACCAGGAGTTGGCCGTCAATTCGCGCAGTGGAGGGAACCATTCCAGAAAGCGTGAACGTCGTGCGGAACGTGTACACCGTGTTAAGATCAGGGACCTCCGAAGCATCGCCAACCAGCGATATCCACTGGGATTGATAGGGAGCGTTGTTGCGCCACTGAAGCGACGTGGTGGTCACCACCGCGGGGCGCGGCCGAAAATGCGGATCGTCGCTGCGGGCCACCAGATGCCAGTGCGGGTCCTCTTCCCCCTCCTTCAAGTCAATGCCGGTGTTGAACAGCTTGATCCGCATCCGCTTTGGCAGTTGACGCGCGAATCGGTCCAAACGAGACTCGGTGCGAACGAGCTTCACCGCCTTGACCTCCTGATCCCCCGCACGTTCCACCCGTGCCGATTCGTTCTGTTCCAGGAAAATCACTTGCGCGTCTCCTTCACCGCCGCCGATTGCCCGCAACCCGACCTTGCCCCGGAAGACCTGCGACAGGGTGGCGCCGGACTTGTCAACCTCGACGCCGAATTCTGTGCCAAGATCCGTGATGACAGCCGTGGGCGTACGAACGACAAACCTGGCAGGCAGTGAGCTGTGGGCAGTGGGCAGCGGCTGGCTGCCGACGGCTGTCTGCCGACTGCCGACTGCCGACTCGACACATGCCGTCAGTTTCCCAAGCGACAGGAACCCGCTTCGCTCCGATTCGACTTCGTAAACGCACGGGCCTTGCAGAATGACTTTCGCGCCAGAGCCATACGCAATCTCGAGGTAACCAGAACTGAGGGCGTATCGGCGTCCCCGCACGATCGCCTCGTTCACGCCGGCCGGCGCAGCGGCGTTATCGGTCCACTGGCAGCCGAACATCGCGGTGATCCGGGCAACCGTCTCTCGCGCGTCCTGCGCCGAGTTGGCGACTCGCGGAGAGTTCGCTCCGGGGACTGTTGCTTCGCGGCTGCGGGGGGCCGTGGCGACCTGCGTATCGTGCGAGACCTTGTACACCCAGGCGCCTAGGATGGCCACGCACATGATGGCCGTCGCCGCGGCGTAAGACAGAAGCCAGCCGCGGAGCGAGGAATGGCCGGACGAGAGGCCGCCCTCGATCGTCGCTGCCGGCTCGACGATGATCGGAGCAGATACGTCGATGGCGGCGAAGAGGTCCGAAGGTTCGCCGACGAGATTGTCCTGATCGTCGTCGATTGCGGTTTCCTCATCGGCACGTTGTTCCCACGCCAAGCGGCCGTGCAGCTCCATGTAGCTGACGTAACGGCGGCAAGCGTTGGCATCCGTGCGAAGGATCTCGTTCAACTTGACGGCGTCTTCATCGGTATGGAGGCCATCCAGCACCCGATCAAGAATCGCGTCGAGTTCTGTCCAGCGAGGCGATGAGTCGCTCATGACTGGCCTCCTTGCTGGCATTCGGCCACGACAGCGCTGTTCATGCAGTCCAGCAGGAGGCGGCGGATGCGGCCCAACGACTTCGAGACGGCGTTCGGCGAGCGATTCATCGAAGCGGCAATCGCCTGAACGCCGCGCGCCTCGGAGTAACGCTGCCGGATCAGGTCCTGGTCGGCCGTCGTAAGCTGGGCGGTGCAATCGATCAGTGTCCGGCGATGAAACTCGTCGAGGTGCTCGATCTCGCCGACGGCCACCTCGGACAGCCGGTCCAGCACGTCGGGGTCCAAGAGCGTCGCCGCCCGGCTTCGTTTCTCGCGGTGCTTCAAGACTTCGTAACGGATGATCTGACAAGCCCAGGCGAAGAAATTGCTGCCCGGCTGATACTGCTCGAACTTACGCCACAGCACAACGTTAGCCTCCTGTAGGACGTCCTCCGCGTCGACCGAATCCGGCAGCAGCGTGATGGCGTAGAGATATAACCGGCGCTGGTGGCTCGCATAGAGAGCCACGAATTGCTCAACCGGTTCTACGTTGGAACTCACGAACATCGTGCCGACTCGGCGGAAAAGACCTTTATCCTACCCCTGCATACCCGGCCAGCGCAAAAACGTGAGGGCCAAAAAAGCAAAAAATGTCAAAATCGCTCTTCTTTGCACCCGGAAGAGGGAAAAGAGGCCGCCATCTGGGCCGCTCCCAGGGGCCCACGGGGCCGAGCGCAACGCCGGATGTCTCGTTCTTGTTGGGGGAAGGCCACGCCCGCCTCCGCCGTGGCGCCTACAATCCCGTGGGAACTCCGACGACACCCGAACCGCCGCTCGACGGCATCCGTATAATCCCTAGAGGGCAACCGGGGGATCGGGTGTTCTTCTCTTCAAACGGAACAGGTGATCTACAATGGACGAAACGTCCGATCCGGTCCAACTCTATTTGACGCAGATGAGCGGCACCCCGCTGATGAGCCGCGGCGAGGAGGTCGCGGCAGCCCAGCGGATCGAGCTGAGTCGCACGCACCTGCGTCGCGCGCTGCTGAGCAGCGATTATCTTTTGCAAGCGGCCGCCGCGATGCTGGACAAAGTGGCCCAAGGCAAAATGCGCGTCGAGGCCGTGTGCGAAGGTTCGTTGAGCGATAGCCGGCAACGGGACCGACTCAACGCCTTGGTGGGGCCCAACCTCCGGACGCTCCGCGACCTTCTGCGGCGAAACCGCCTCGATTTCTCGGCGGCCGTGTCCCGAGGACGTTCGCTCGAGCATCGGCGGCGAATTCGGCGG
>JBDKUC010000096.1:0-2912 GCA_039679885.1 Thermoguttaceae bacterium
CCGTCCAATGGGGCTCCGGCCGGCCCGTCGGAGGCGGCGAGCTTTCGGGCACGGTCGAGGCGGTCAAGGTCCTCAACCCTGAAAGCGATGACCCTACCCTACTCGTCAAAGGCACGTTCACCATCGACATCTGCAGGAATGTCGTTCGATGCAGTCTTGCGAGGTGGCGGCCGAGCTTCGGTAGATGGCTGCCAGCAGACCCCGAGACCATTGTGAAAGCGACCATCACAAAACAGAACGGCCAGCTTCGGATCGACTGCCCCGAGTTGTGGGCGGCGGTGGACCGGCGGAAGGGGGCGACGCATGGCTGACCACTTGTTCATCTGCGGAATACCGATCACCGGCAGCGGGGCAAGTCCGGTCTCAGCACGAGACCCCGAGGGCGTGTGGCACGGAATCGGGTCAAACATGACCGGCGATGCGAATCAGATTGCGGCCACGAGCTGGGGCAGTGGCTACGTTCTAGTCGTCTGCGGTTCGCTCGTGGTCGAGATTGATTCTGTACCCATCGTTTGCAATGTGGCCAGATTCGACGCCGAAGCCGGATCGTTGACCGGCTCGTGGATTCCCTGGGGCCTGATGCCGTACATGCCTTCACACGGCGTTTCGTCAATCGCAACCGGCTACGCCGGCGCGGACAAGATCGTAATTGCGGGCGGCATATTTTCCACGTTCCAAGACGATGAAGATACTCCGCCGATCAGCGCTCCGGGTGTAGTGATGCGGCGGCTCGCGGCCGGTTCACACTGGGAGCCGTTGCCGAGCCGCGGCTGCAATGGATGCGGGCAGTTTAGTCGAGGGATGGACCAGTACTACCCGGGAGCGGGAGCGTGACGTATGAGCGATGCACCGTCACCAAACGGACGCGACGGACGCGGGCGATTCTCGGCGGGCAACCGGGAAGGCCGCGGCAACCCGTACGCGCGGCGCGTAGCCAAGCTGCGATCTACGCTGTTGGATGCCATGACGCCGGCGGTGATGTTGCGGCTGGTCAACGCCCTGATTCAAAAGGCGGAACGCGGCGACACGGCCGCTCTCAAGTTGGCGTTCACGTATTTGCTTGGCGAGCCCATTCCGCTGGACGTTTTCCAGCAGATTCAGGACCTGCGCGAAACCTTAAGGAGTATCCAGGATGGCCATTCCAGGCAATCTGCGTAAAGCAATCGAGGACATCAGACAGCAAGTCGCATTACTCCCCAAGCCGCTGTCCGAGGCCGAGCTTGACGCGGCAGCGGATAGTTTCGTGGCGGCGTGGGGGTCGATGATTGGGGAAGGCGAGAATGAGGCTTGGCTCAACGCTCGCAAGCCGGCCTTCCGGCGTGCCGCGCGGCAGAGCCCGCCGTTTTTCGACATCAACAGCGCGGTGAAGGAATGCGAGCTTTTGAAGGATGAAACACGATGACACTGCAATGGGTCTGCGAATCAACAAACGAGCAGTACCAAGCAGCCGGCGGCTCGGCATCCATCTGCCGATGGATCGACACAAGCCAACCGTACCGGCCTATTTTCGAAGGCGGCGAAATCCTTGCCCGTGGCGCGACGATGGATCCAGCAACCGGCGGCACGCTATCCGCTGCTTTCAGCCCGCAAGTGCAGGATGATGCGCTCGTGGAGAATGCCAAGGCGCGGAAGGCCGAACGTGAAAGGCAGGCGGCGAAGTGGCGTCAACCGTGAGAACAAAACGCAAGCCGACGCCGGCGGAAGTCCTCCGGGCGATCGACTGGCTCAAATCAACAATGACCCCCTTGGGGTCGATAGGAGATCATGCAGATGGCACGCAATGCAGCAGCGGCGACATCGCCGGCACCAACAAGCAAGAGTCTCGAACAGCGAGTAGCCGACCTGGAGGAGTTCCAGCGAGAGCTTGAGCAACACCCCTCGCAACTCGGAAACTTCATCCGTGCGCGGCGCCTTGAGCTTCGGCAGCGGGCAAGAGAACGGGAAATCGCGGAGGCAGCGGCCGCGGCGCGTCACGCGGCATTCGGTGAGCGGCTAGCGAAGTTCGCGGAATTCTGCGAGGCTCGCATTCTCGTCAACCCGCGATGCCCTGGTGAGACCGAGCTTGCACTGCAGAAAGCCTATACCTCGTGGGCAGCCGCGCAGGGCCTGTTGAACACGCCGATGGAGATGGAGGACGGCGAATTCGTCGCCGCGATAACCGCTCTGCCGGGCGTCCGCTTCGGCGAGACGCAGCGGTCGAATTCCGTCGGACGACCACAGTGGGGGCGCACCGGCCTGATGTTGTTGCCCGAGGGGGAGACGGCCCAGCAAGTCAAAGAGCGATGGCTTGAGCAGGATCGGCTGCAAGTCGAGCGCAAAACGGCTTTCGAGGAGGAGACCGCACGGCGGCTGCAATGGCACGCCGAGCAGAACGCAAAAGACATTGCCGACCGAAAGCGGAAGCTGGAGGCCGAAAGCGAGCTTGCAGCCGCGTACAGGGACAGGCAAGCGATGCAAGCCGCCCTGGATGCACAGGCCGAGCAGCCCCAGCCGGCGGCGAAATAGCCGTTTGGGTTCGGTGGGGTTTTCCACATCCCCCACCGGGGGCCGACGGCCACCAGGCGGGACCGTCGGCCTTCTTGATACTCCGGAGCGGGGGGCCGGGTGTCGTCCAAGGCCCGGCTCCTGGGCCCGTGCGGGTGTTCTCCCCTTGCACGGGCCTTCTTTTGCGCGGTACAGCCGAGCACCTTTTTTATAATCGCCTACGCCCCCCTTGACAGCGGGCCGGCGAATCGCCGATACTGCTGGTGTTATGAACCTTGCGATCCAATCCTCAGAATCCTCAAGGCGCAGACAAGCGCCAACCGGACACCCCGCTTACGCTCGTGGGCATCAGCAATGACCCAACCGCCTCGCAAGGGCGGATAACCGGACGTGAGCGGGGCTTCCGTTTGAGGAAGCCACCATGACAG
>JBDKUC010000256.1:0-5135 GCA_039679885.1 Thermoguttaceae bacterium
GCGCCATCGGCGGCGAGGTCTTGGTCAACAGCACCACCGCAGGCGACCAGCGATTCCCCGGCGTGGCCATCGACGCCACCGGCGACGCCGTGGTCGTTTGGAGCGGCAACGGCCAGCAGGCCGGGCAACAAGACCCGCAAGGCATCTTCTATCAACGCTTGGCGATGGCGTCCGACACCGCCGGCCCCGAGGTCGGCCAGGTGTACAACGAGGACGTCGCCGACAATGGGACGGTGACCACGACGCTGGTTCCCGAGGCGTCGGTCCTCGCTGCCGGGCCGAACTATTTCCTCGTGGCTTTCAGCGAGGCGCTGTCGACCGCCAATGGCAGCAGCGGCGCCCACAGCATCTTGAACTTGGCCAACTGGCAGTTGGCTAAGAGCGGCGTCGCAATGCCCAAGGGCATCGTGAACGTGCAGTACGGCCTGAACGAGGCCTACGTGCTCGGCTACGCTTCGACGCCTAGCAACAAGTACGAAGCCGTCGTCACTTTCGACAGCGACGCCGGCAGCTCGGACAACCAAGCCCTGCAGGCCGGCTCGTACACGTTGACGATCCGAAGCGCGGTGCAGGACCTATTCGGCAACGCGTTGGACGGCGGGTACACCGGAGCGGCCAGCGACTTCAGCCGCGCCTTCACGGTCCTCGCCACAGGCGACAACGGCGACAACGGCGGCAGCACCGGCGGCGACACCGGCAATATTACGGCGCCGGGCAATCCGACGGCCGGCAGCAGCGACACCGCGGTCAACACCTATCACACCACCCTGAACGGCACGACCACGGACGTCGCCATGGACGCCAACGGCGACTACGTGATCATCTGGGAATCGAACCATTACGCGGACGGCGGCGACATCTCCTTCCAGCGCTACAACCAATATGGCCAGGCGCAAGGCTTGGAAGGCACGGCCAACGCCCACACGAAAACCACCGATCCCAATGGAACCATCGTCTATCGGGCCAACGGCGTTCAGGTCCAGGGCGCCGTGGCCATGGATTCGTTCGGCGATTTCGTGATCGTCTGGTCTGGCTCGAGCACCCTGACTGGCACCACAGCCGACGATACGGCGGACGACACGGGGATTTACGCCCAAATCTTCGATAAGAACGGCAAGGCCGTGGGCAACCAGATCGCCATCAATCAGACCTTGCAGGGCGTGCAGAACATGCCGAAGGTCGCCATGGACACCAACGGCGATTTCGTCGTGACGTGGACCAGTTATGCTATGGACGGCACGGGCCAGAACGTCCTCGCCCGCCGCTTCAGTGTCCAAGGCCTCGCCTTGAGCGACGAATTCATGGTCAACACGACCACGTTGAACGCCCAGAAGGATTCGGATGTGGCGATGGACAGCAGCGGCGATTTCGTCATCGTCTGGCAGAGCTTTGGCCAGGACGGCAGCGATTGGGGCGTCTACGGCCAACGCTATAACACGTCCGGCGCCAAGGTCGGCGGCGAGTTCCAAGTCAACACGGTGACGGCTGACAAGCAGGTCACTCCGGCCGTGGCGATGGATTCGACGGGCGATTTCGTCGTCTCCTACGCCAGCGTCGGCCAGAACGGTGTCGCGAGCGGCTACGACATTTACGCCCGCCGCTATAGCGCCGCTGGCGTCGCACTGGATGCGAACGCCTTCCTCGTCAACAAGACGATCAGCGGTTGGCAGGTCCAGCCTGACGTCAGCATGGCGGCCAATGGCAATTTCGTCGTCACTTGGTCGAGCTTCGGCCAGGACAACGCCGGCGGGAACGTGGCCAACCCGACGCAGGATTACGGGATCTACGCTCGGATGTACAACGCCAACGGCACCGACGGGGCCAGCCCCTCGGGCGCCATCCCCGGCGAGTTCCGCATCAACGCCATTACCGCGGGCGATCAGTCCGGCGACGCGGTCGCCATGGCCCCCGGCGGCAAGACCTTCGCCGTCGCTTGGGAGGGACCGGTGAATTACTCGGTCCTGTCCGTCCCAGCAAGCGACATGGAAGTCTTCACGCGGCTGGTCGATCCGGTCGTCAGCGCCGGCCCGAAGATCGGCAGCATTGCGGTCGCGCCGGACAGCGGGGTGATGAGTTGGAACGCCGCCGACAGCGACGGCGTCGCCAGCGCCAAGCTCACGATTGACGGCGTCAGCGTCTCGAAGCTTTACGGTCCTTATGCGGCCGCTTCCGGCTTCAACTTCTCCGCCGCCTTCGGCAAGCTGGCGGCCGGGACGCACACGTACGTCATCACCGCCGTGGACAAGGCGGGCAACATCTCGACCCGCGAGGGCACCTTCAAGACGACGACGCCGGTGACGCCGGTCAATTCCGGCCCGACCATTAGCGGCGTCGTGGTCGTCGACTCGGGAATCATCAGTTGGCACGCCGTCGATTCCGATGGCGTGAAGAGCGGCACGCTGGCCGTGGACGGAGCCAACGTCACGACGATTTACGGACCGTCGGTCTCTGGCGACGGCGTGAACTTCTCCGGCGTGTTCGGCAAGCTGGCCGCCGGCGATCACACCTACGTGATCACGACGACCGACAAGCTGGGCAACGTTACGACCGGCGCCTCGACGACGTTCACCGTTGCGGGCAGCGGCGGAACCAACGCCGGCCCAACCGTTAGCGGCGTCGTGGTGGTGCCCGACTCGGGAATCATCAGTTGGCATGCCGTCGACTCCGACGGCGTCAAGAGCGCCATGCTGACCGTCGACGGAACGCGGGTCACAACGATGTACGGCCCGTCGCCAGCCGGTGATGGGGTGAACTTCTCCGGCCTGTTCGGCAAGCTGGCCGCCGGCAACCACACCTATGTGATTACCACGACGGACAAGTTGGGCAACGTCACGACAACGCCTTCCGCGACGTTTACGGTGGACGGAGGGGCCACCAACGCTGGCCCGACGATCAACAGCATCGTCGTCCTGGGATCGTCCGGAATCATCAGTTGGCACGCCACCGACTCGGATGGCGTCAGGGGCGCGACCCTTGCGGTCGATGACGCGAACGTGTCGAGGATGTATGGGCCCTCCGCCGCTGGCGATGGGGTGAACTTCTCCGGCGTGTTCGGCAGCCTGGCGAGCGGCAACCATAGCTACCTGATTACGACGACGGACAAGCTCGGCAACTCGTCGACGTCCAGTGGCACGTTCTCCGTGTCCGGCTCCTCCGGCGGCGGCAGCGTTGTCAACTCGGCAGTTCGGAGCGCCGTGCTGCGAAGCGCGTCGGCCAGTTCAGCTAAGGTCGATTGGCTCTACGATCTGCCTTCGCTGACCAGCGCGACGGCGAAGGCCACGTCGGATGATACGACCGACGCGATCGACGCGGTGCTGGCCGCCTATTAAGAGACGCGTGGCAACCGTTCTTCAGAACGCCCGCAGGACGAAGGGGAAATCCGTCCTGCGGGCGTTTTTTTGTGCGGGTTAGGCGGTATCGAGCTGCCCCCGCGACTCCCACGGTCCGCTCGTCGCACGGCGACCACGGGCGCAAAAAAAAGGCCTTCGCAGGTGGGGCAGGAACCTGCAGAAGGCCATCCCGACGGGGCTTTCGTCCCGCGGGAAGATGTCATCATATGATTGACGGTTCGGCGAACGCAAGGGGAATTCCGCAACAATTTATGCGTTAATCCATCTCCTTGCGGATAACCACATTGCGGCACGGCAACCCATGTGGTTCTACGCAGCGAGAGCCCAGCTCGTCGCCCGAGATCGTTGCCGTTCTCGCCGCGAGCAATCCCAGCTATACTCTTGTCGGGGCCAATGGGATCCGGGGAGCCCCTCGCCGCGGCGTTTGCGGCGAACCGTTGCGTCTTGAAGGCACATGGATGGCGAGACTCTCGATTAGTGAAACGACAACGTTTCGTTGGTCGTTGGAGGATGATGTAACCCACTATTCCGCAGCCGGCATCCCGGCCGTCGGCGTTTGGCGCCACAAACTGTCCGACTGCGGGCTTCCCGCTGCGCGGACGTTCTTACGTGACGCGGGCCTGAAGGTGTCGCATCTTTCGTGGGCAGGCGGATTCACCGGCAGCGATGGACGCAGTCATCGCGAGAGCATCGACGACGCCGCCGACGCGATTCGCACGGCCGGTGAGCTCGAGTGCCCGACGCTGGTCGTCTACAGCGGCTCGCGCGGCGGCCACACCGTTCGCCACGCCCGACGGCTCTTCCAGGAGGCCTTGGCGGAACTAGCCCCGCTGGCCGATGAGCAGCGCGTGACGCTGGCCGTCAAGCCGATGCATCCGGGTTGCGCGGCCGAGTGGACGTTCTTGACGTCGCTCGATGACACGCTGGCCCTGTTGGCCGCCGTCGGCCATCCGCGGGTGAAGATGGTCCTCGACACGTACCATCTCGGGTTCGCGGGGCCAACGGATCATCTGCCAAGGCAGGTTGACAACCTGCCCCACGACGCTGACGACCTGCCGCAGAAAGTCGCCGAGGCGGCGCCGCAGGTCGCGCTGGTGCAGTTGGGCGATGCTCGCCGCCCGCCCAACGGCGAGCAAAACCGCTGCCGCCTGGGCGAAGGCGTCGTGCCGTTGCGGCCGATCGTCGCCGCGCTCCAGGCCGCCGGCTACGACGGCGACTACGACGTCGAATTGCTCGGCGAAGAGTTCGAGTCGGCCGACTATTGCACGCTGCTCGAACACGCCAAGACGGCGTTCCGGTCGCTGGTCGAGTGACGTCCCAAGTCTGCGTTGCTAGAAGACGCAGCCGTAGCCGATCGGCCAAGTAATGACGGCGACATAGCGCCCATCGGAAGTGAACGATGGCAAACGATTCCCAGCCCACCGCCGAGACGAGGCCGCCCAAGCTCCGCTGCTATCAGTTCAGCCTGCGGTCGCTGTTGCTCTTCGCGACCGCCTGCGCGATTGCCTGCAGTTGGCTTGCCGTGACGATGCAGGGTCAAAGAAGACAGCATGCGGCGGCAGTGGCGTTCGAGAAGGCGGGGGGAGTGGTGTGGTCTGAGCGGACGTGGCTGGGGAGACTCTTGCGCGACGATTCCTTAGTACGCGTGACCGCTGTTTCCCTTGCCTCGCAGCCAACTACCGACGAAATGCTGATGCATCTCCAAGAGTTGAGCCAGCTAGAAGCGCTGTGGGTCAGCGACACGAAGATCACCGATGCAGGGTTGGTGCATCTCCAAGGATTGAG
>JBDKUC010000269.1:0-6336 GCA_039679885.1 Thermoguttaceae bacterium
GTTGGCCATCGAGCCGAAGGTCCTGCTCCTCGACGAGCCGTTCGGCGCGCTCGACGCCAAGGTGCGTCAGGAGCTTCGCCAGTGGCTCCGCCGGCTGCACGACGAGATCCACCTGACCAGCGTGTTCGTGACGCACGACCAAGACGAGGCGCTCGAGCTGGCCGATCGCGTCTTGGTGATGAACGAAGGGCAGATCGAGCAAATCGGCACGCCGGACGAGGTCTTCCACCGGCCGGCGACCGAGTTCGTCGTGAAGTTTCTCGGCCAGGTGAACTTCTTCCATGGGCGGTTGGAGGGCGGGAAGGTTCACTTCGCCAGCCTGGCCCTGGAATCGCCGGAACACGCCGGCGCGCCGAGCCAAGCGGCGAGAATCTTCATCCGCCCGCACCAGTTGGACGTCGGCGTGGTGCGAAGCGATCAGCCCGCGCTCGAGGCCGTCGTGCTGCGAATCCACTCGGCCGGCCCGAACGTCCGGCTCGAGCTGCAAGCCCAAAGCGGCGAGCGGCTCCACGCCGAAGTGACGCAGGAACGCTATCACTCGCTCGGCATTTCAACGGGCAGCACCGTCTATGTCACCCCGCGCGAAGTGAAAGTCTTCGCCGACAAGGCTTGACGCGGGGTACTCATCACGTCCCGCGTGAGGCCGTCTCCTTTCTCACCAGAGTTGTAGGGTACTCGCTTCGATCTGCAAGCACGCACCCTCCCCCCTTCCGATGCGATTCCAGACAATTTGGAAGCCACGCCGGGCTTAGGGTCCTGCGGCATCGTTGACATCGCGCCGGCTCGTCGGGCACAATGGCACTGCTGTCGAAAGACGATCTAATTGAAAGGCCGGTTCGCATGGCAGATGAGACCTCGCAGGCTGAGGTGATGCGGCAATTCGAGCAGGAGCACGGGCCGTTTGATCCGCCGCCTGAGTTCCAGTTCGAATCAGAGTTTCGCAATGCTGTGCCTCGACCAATCCCTTCCGAGCTGTATCGGGGAAGGCATTTCGGGACGATCCGACTGCAAATCATCACCTCGGTCACGGCAGGCGCCGTTTCATTGGTTCTCTATTGTCTTCCGATCACGCAAACCTGGGGCCTGTTCGTGTTGCCCCTCCAATACTTGCACTGGATCGCAGCAGCTCTCTTTGCCTCGGCTGCTGTGGCCGGGATCCGTTATCTGATGCCACGCGGACCGTTGACGTACGTCCAGGACGGCGTGCCATTAGCGGCGCGGATTGTGGCCCTGTCCGTCCACGACAAGGGAACCGTTCACAACGTCCCGCTAGGATTCGAATATGTCGCGACGATCCAGCACCAGGACCCGGAGACGGGCAAGTTCGTCATCTCCAGCGTCAAACACGTCGTCGCCAGCGCGTTCCGAAACACAACGACTCTGTCCTACACAGTTGGGGACTACGTCACGGCCGTCTACCTCCGCTCCAATCCCGAGAAATCCCTTCAACTGTACGGCTTTCTCGGCCTGCGGCCGGGTTTAGGCGTCGTTTCGTGGGAAAAGTCGTACGAATGGACACCGGCACAAGTGATCGCCCCCATCGGACGCATCGGAGCAGTTTTTTTGGCCGGCGGATGGAGCATCTATGTGATGGGCAAGCTCGTGCCGCTGGAGCTCTCGTTGCGCGATCAGGGACCGCCGCTTGTCCTCGGCGCTATCGTGTTCGGTGGCGGGATGCTCGTCCGTCTAGGGCGACGCAATCGAAGAGCCAAGGAGGCGTTCGAGGCGTACAACCGGGCGGCAGCGGCCGCTGGCGCTGTGGTTGATTCGTCCTGGCGGCGGAAGCCGCACAAGTCGGTAAGGCAGCGCATCGGCGGGGCGATCTTCGTTCTTGCAGTCCTGGTGTTGGGGGCGATCGTAATGCTCATCTTGGCATGCACCGTGAATTCGCTATGCGACTTCTCACCAGCGGTGCTTCGTCCGGTGCATATTAACCGAATGCAAACAGTCACCCACGACTGTGTGCTCCGCGAATACGAAATCGAGTACGAATTCGTGGACGTCGCAAGGGGCGAATACCGCAAGATGTCGACGACCCCTTGGCACATGGATTCGTTCGGCCAGAACTGCAAGGGTTTTGCGCATGTAAGGAGCGGCTTCTTGGGTTGGCCGTGGGTCGAGACGCTTACGCCGCGCAATCCGAACTGGGCGCCCGTTCCGCCGGCAGTCAGGTAGCGTGCGTTTGGCGAGGCTCACGCGGCACGCCTTGTCGCGGCTTGACACGCCCCGGCGGCGCGGACAAGATGATAGTCCGTTACGCTGCGTCCTCCCGCCCTCCGGATCGGGCTTCCGTCCTCTTGCTGTTGGGAGCTGCCCATGTCTCGCCGCAATCGCCGTGAGTTTCTGAAACGAACCGCTGTCGGAGGGCTCGCCGCCGCCGCGTTTTCGGCCATCGGTCCGAGAGCGATCGCCCGGACGCTCGGCGCGAACGACCGGCTTCGCATCGCCGTGGCCGGCATCAATCAGCGGGGAATGGAGCACATTCAGGCCTACGCAAGAATGAAAGGCGTCGAGATCGCCTATCTGGTCGACCCCGACCGCCGGCTCTTCGCTTCGCGCAGCAAGTATATCCAGGACCACGGCGGAGCGGCGCCGAAATGCATCGCGGACCTCCGTCAGGCGTTGGAAGACAAGAACCTCGACGCCGTCTCGATCGCAACGCCCAACGACTGGCACGCCTTGCTCGCCATCTGGGCCTGCCAGGCCGGCAAAGACGTCTACGTCGAGAAGCCCTGCTGCCACAACATCTTCGAAGGGCAGCGGCTCGTCGAGGCGGCTCGAAAATACGACCGCATCGTGCAACACGGCACGCAGAGCCGCTCGGATCCGCATTGGATCAAGCAGGTCGCGGCCGTGCGGTCCGGCAAGTACGGCAAGCTGCTGGTCTGCTACGGCTACGCCAGCAAGGCGCGGCGGAGCATCGGCTTTCGCTGGCCCAAGCAGCCGCCTGCGCACTTGGATTTCAATCTCTGGCTGGGCCCCGCGCCGCAACAGCCCTATCACGAGAACCTCGTGCACTACAACTGGCACTGGTTCTGGGATTTCGGCAACGGCGAGATCGGCAACCAGGGCGTCCACCAACTGGACGTCGCCCGCTGGGCGATGCCCGACGGCGCCGCGCCGACCGCGGCAATCAGCCTCGGCGGCCGCTACGGCTACCAGACGCAGGATCAAGGACAGACGCCGAACACGCAGTTGAGCGTCATCGAGTTCGGCGGCCCGAAGATCATCTTCGAAGACCGGGGACTGGTCGATCCCAAGAAGCCGAAGGTCACCAACGAGTTCTACACGGACGAAGGCGTGATTCGCGGCGGCAGGTTCTATGCGAAGGGCAAGTCGGAGGGCGAGCCGCTGCCCGGCGTCGCGGCCGAAGACGCCGATCGTCGCGCGACCTTGAGCGGCAACCTGGTGAAAGCCGGTTCCAAGGGCCCGGTGAACGACCCGCAGCAGCGGCACTTCGAAAATTTTGTCGCGTGCGTCCGCAGCCGCAATCGCGAGAACCTGACGGCCGAAATCAGCGAGGGATTCCTCTCCGCCCGGCTCATTCATCTAGCCAACACGTCGTACCGGCTGGGCCAAGAAGCTTCCTTCCGTCAAAAGCCCGAGGAGCTTGGCGACGACCCGATGGTCCAGGAAGCGTTCGAGTCGATGAAGGAGCATCTCACGCAGGCGGCTCGGCTCAAGCTCGACACGGCCAGCTACCAGCTTGGCCGCCGGGTGACGTTCGACGCGGCCGCCAACCAGTACGTCGGCGACGCGGCGGCCGACGCCAACGCCCTGCTGAGCCGGCCCTATCGCGACCCGTTCATTGTGCCCGAGCAGGTCTAACGAGCGCCAGGCGTGCTGATCAGCGCCACCGGAAACTCAGCGAGAAGATCGCCGACGGACAGAAAACCGTCTGCCGCTGAGTGCGTCCGTCCGGTGAGCGCGCTTTGCCACGTCGTGGCGTGGAACTGGCCCGTCGGCAGCCGAGTGTCCTGCCAGATCGCACCTCCGAAGGGCGGCTCAGCGATCGGCGTCAGCCGCGCAAACCACCGAGGCGCGACGACCATGGCGGTCGGCCCGTCCTCGCCCGAGCGCCGGGCGAACGCGCAGACATGCTCCGCCTTCGCGCCTTCAGGCTCCAGCGGCAAGTAGCGCCAAGCATCGAACGGCGTCTTCTGCTGCCGCCAGAAGTGGAGCGCCCGCCAGGTGAGAAAGAGCTTCGTCCGCGGGTCGCGAGGGTTGCGCCCGAGTTCCCGGGCAAGCGCCAGCAGCGACTCGCTGCCTGCTGCGGCTTGCTGCGTCAGGCGTCCGAGCAGCTCGCGGCGCATCGCAAAATCGACCGGCCGCCGATTGTCGGGATCCACAAGGCTGAAATCCCACAGCTCCTGCCCCTGATAGAGGTCAGGCACGCCAGGCGCGGTCAGCTTCAGCAGCGTCTGCGACAGCGCGTTGTACAGCCCCCAGTTGACGACCTGGTCATGGAACGCACGGAAGTCCGCGAGAAATCGGTTCCGGCTTTTGGGCCGGGCGTCGAGCGCAGCGGCAACGAACGCTCGGACGGCGGCCTCGTACTCGGCGTTGGGATTCACCCAGCTCGTGTGAGCCTTGGCCTCGTGGATCGCCTTTTCCATGTAGGTCTGCATTCGGCCGGTCAGTTGTTCGAGCGACTCGGCGTCGGGCGGCGCGACCGGCCAGATGCCGAGCAGGTTGTGATAGAAGAGATATTCGTCGTTTCGGCTGGGCGCCGGCTCGCCGTCAACGTCGCGGCGATGCCGCCGGTTCCAGCGGGCCCAACGATTGACCGCTGCGCGCCACACGCGCGGAATCTCGCAAAGCACATTCAGCCGGGCGCGGACGTCCTCGGTCCGCTTCGTATCGTGGGTGGTCGACGCCAACAACGACCGCGGCCACTGCCGCTGCCGCCGCTGGTTGTCGCGGTGAAACGCCTCGATCGTCGTCACGCCGTGCGCCGGATCGCTGCCCACTTCGCAAAGCGATGCCAGCGGAAACCAGCGGTAGAAGGCGGTGTCCTCGATCCCCTTGGCAATCACCGGGCTAGTCAACTGCTGGAAGCGGCCGGCGAACTGTTCTTCCTCGCGGCGGCCCCGCTCGTCTGTCTCCTCGGCCGAACTCAGCAAGAGCACGTCGCGGATGAAATCGAACACGGCCGCATTGCTGGCCTGATTGCGATGCTTGGCCTCGGCGACCGCCCGGCAGACGACCTGCCGATCCCGATCCGAGACGTCGCCACGGCGGATATAGGTGCGATAGACTGGGAAACACGCGATGACGTCCCGCAGCGCGGCCCGCAACGAGTTGAGGGTGAAATCGCGGAATCGCCGCCGGCGGCCCGCCAGACGGCTGAGCTGCTGGGCCAACAGTTGCAGTCCGCTGGCCATCGAGGTCTTCAGGATGAGCGTCTTGGCTTCGTGCGCCGCCTCGGGAAAGGTCATTCGCTGCTCGGTGAACCGGCCATAGAACCGGACCAACTCATCAAGTCCCGCGGGGTCGACGAACAGCCCGTTCAGCGCACCGAGAAACTCGTAGCCCGTGGCGCCGGCGATCGGCCACGCCGTCGGCAGCGGCTCGTCGAAACCGAGGACCTTTTCGACGATCACGTAGAGTTGTCGCGGGCGGTCCGCGCCCAAACGTTGAAGGACGTCCGACTCGATGTCATCCCACGATGGCTCTGACCTCTGCTCTTCGCCTTTTGTGTCGTGGCCTCCGCGTTCTGCCTCATACGCCGCCTTGGCGAGCGTGCGCAAGTCGCCGCTCTGGAGTCGGTTCAGATACTCGAGAGGATCGAACAGCCCGTCGATGTGGTCCACCCGAAGGCCGTCCACGTCGCCGCCAGCGAGCAGTTCGAAGATAACGCGATGGCTTTCGGCGAAGACCTTCGGGTCTTCCGTGCAGACGGCGGCCAAATCATTGATGTCGAAAAAGCGGCGATAGTTGATCTCGTCGGCCGCCGCCTTCCAGTGGCAAAGCCGATACACCTGGGCGTCCAGCAACTCGTCCAGGGCGTCGAAGCTGTGCGGGTCGTTCGGCGCGCCGTTCAACTCCTGCACATTCTGCTCGATGAACTGCGCCACCGACGACGATTGCTCGACCGCTTGGCGAATTCGCTTCTTGATCACCTCCTTTTCCCGCTGCCGCTCCGCGACGCTCGCCTCGTCGGTCCGCGTCGGCGGCGGCAAATGCTCGAGCGCCGTCAAGATGCTTTCAAGTTCCCGGATTTCGTCCCCGTCGGGCGATAGCGCGCCTTTCAACGCATCGAGCCGCCGGCCGAGGATCATTCGATAGCTCCGTGGCTCGATCGGCAGCAGCATCTCGAAATAGCGGATGAAGAAG
>JBDKUC010000029.1:0-5764 GCA_039679885.1 Thermoguttaceae bacterium
ATCAGGGCGCCGGCCTGCTTGAGCACCCTGGCGGCTTCACCGCAAGTGGCGCCGGTGGTCAGTACATCGTCGACCAACAGCACGCGAGCGCCCCGGATGGCCGCGGGCCGACGGACGCGGAAAGCCCCCCGCACATTCGCAAATCGCCGCGAGGGAGCTAAACCAGCCTGCGGCAAGGTGTTGCGGCACCGCACCAGGACGCCTCGCGGGGCCGGCAGCCTGAGCGATTCCGCAAGGCAGCGGGCAATCACTTCGGGACTGTTTTTGCCACGCCCGACCCGCCGCCGCCAGAACATGGGGATCGGGACGATCAGATCGGCGTGAAAAGCGGACAATTGCCCGTGGCGGCGTTCGCCCAGCAGCCGCCCCAGGGCCAAGGAGAGGGCGTCGTGGGCGGGTCGCTTCATCCGCAGAACACTCGCCCGCAGCCCGGCGTGGTAGCCGCCCAAGGCGACAACCGCGTCAAAATGGAGCTTCGCGCCCTTGCATTGAGGACAGTCGCCCGACGCCGGTTGGTCCTCCGGGAGCGCGGCGCCGCAACGCGGGCAACCGTGTCTGTCGGTCGGCCCAAAGCTAGCCAGGCATGGTTGGCAGAACGACACCCCATGCTCTGGCCGAGCGGCGTCGACCAACTCCTCGCCGCAGCAGGCGCACCGCGGAGGGAACAACAAGCCATAGCTGCCGGCGACCAGTCCGCGAATGTTGGTCAAGGGGCCACGCATCATGCCGCTCACGCGCCCATGACACTGTTGAGCCCCAGGCAGCCAATATAGCCGCTCTACTTGGCCAGCTCCACCCCCTCCTCGGCGAGGCGACGCACGACGGCCAGATTGATCGCTTGTTGCACGTCCATGTAGACGCTGTAGCTGGCGTCGTTGACGTAATAGACGGCGTCGAACGCCATCGCGGCCGGTCCCAGTCGGGCGAAATGGGCCCGATCGAATCGAGCTTGCGGCTGCTCCTCGACCGCCCCGCGAATCAGCGCCGGGATCGTCGCCAGCTTCTCATGCGGCGTGGCGAGCGCGACGTTCAGGGTGAAGGCCGCACGCCGCTCCGACATGCGTTGAAAGTTGTGGATGCGGCTCTTCAGCAGATCGGCATTCGAGAAGACCAACTGCTCGCCCGAGACGCTGCGAATCCGAGTCGTTTTGAGCCCAATCCGCTCGACAGTGCCTGTCTTGTCGTCAACGACGATCAGGTCGCCCAGCACGAACGGCCGGTCGAGCACGATCGACGCAGAGGCGAACAGATCGCTCAAGATGTTCTGAGCGGCCAGGGCAACCGCGATGCCGCCGATGCCGAATCCAGCGATGAGCGCAGTGACGTTGATCCCCAGGTTGGCCATGACCAACAAGCCGGCGGCGGTCCAGATCGTCGTGCGGCCCAGCAGCGCCAGGGCGCCGAGCGTCGTGGCGGCCGCCCCGTTGACGTCCTTCCGCTCCTCAATCCGTCGGGCGACCGCGAAATCGAGCAGGGCGTCGCCCCAGATCGCCGCCTGAAGGACCAGGGCGACGATCATCGCGTCGGCCAGCGCCTGCGACACGCCGGCCGGCAGCTTCAGGAAACCGCCGACGACGTACGCGGCCAACATCACGAAGAACCAGGTCTTCGTGCGTCGCACGAGATCCTCGCTGCCGCGCAGCCAATCGCCGGCGCCCCGCTCCGATTGGCGAACCCGATCGGTCGCCTGCAATCGGACGAGATGGTGCATTGCCCGCACCCGGACGAGTTTCAGGATCGCGACACCCACGAGCGCAGCGGCCAGGACGATCAGCCAACGCAGGCTCGTATTTCCCCAGGCATCCTGGCGGCTCAGCCATGAAGCTCCGATCGCATCGGCCGCCTTTTCCAACTCCTGCATCACAGTTCTCCCCGCAATCCGTTAGAACAAGCTGCGATCGATCGCCCCGCGTTTGCCGCGATATTCGTCCTTCAATCGCTTCAGTTGCCGTTGCAGGTCCGCCCGTTCGCTCTCAGTTGCGGCAGCATCGAGCCGGTCTCTGAGTTGCTCCATCTCGGCGCGGAATTGGCTGCGCAGGGCCCGCAGATAGATGCTTGCCCCGCCGCGCACGAAATTGTTCATGGCGGCCTCCCGGCTGGAAGGCCGTCTATTATTTGCCAGTTCGCGCGTCAACGCAATAGAGACAGAGGTGCGGACCACCTCCGATGAGGACGACCGAACGCGTCACTGTCACGGCGTGTTCGTTGCGCCGGTCGGATTGGGAGTCGCGCTGAGCTGGGCCAGCACCTGGAGAATGCCGTTGAGATGCGCCATCCGCGGGCCGTACCGGTCGACAAACTCGTTGAGAACGAACTCGCCGTCCATCAGGTTGTCGACGTTGTCGTTGACCTCGGCCGTGAGCGACTCGAGGAACTCGGCCTGCACTCGGCCTAAGACTTCGGCGGCCGCACGGCAGTTTCGGGCCAAACGCGGGTTGGCCTGCTTCCACTGGCCTAGCTCGTTCGCCCGCTGCCGCTGGGCTGCGCCAAACTGATTGACCAGTTCCTCGAGCAATTCGTTCTGCCGGTCCTGGGCGGCCAACAACTCGCGCAGCACCCGGGTCTGTTCGACTTCCGGACGGCCCGCCGCGACCGGGGGATACCCTGTTTGTGCCACATCGATCTGGCTGAAAAGCGGAGGACGCGTACGCGACTCATGGCTCATAGCGCAGCTCCTTTTAACTACTAGTATAACCACGGACTATCGCAATTGTCGAGCGCCCGCCAAAAAAAGACGCGGCAAGCATCCGCCAACGCGCCGGGACGGTCGCTTAGAACCGGAACGCACTCGCGATGGCCGCAATCCGCTACAACCGGCGTCTCGTTCGGTGCTCCCGCGACAGCCTGCTCTATCGCTAAAGTCAGCGTCGGTCGCTACCCGATGCCCTGAAAGTGAGCGCACGACCTCGCGTTAACAGAGGTGGTATGCGCAGTTGGGGGAAAGGTTACGCAGGCAACTCGATGAACAACGCTGGCACGAAGCCGAAACCATCGCTCGGGTTCTTGACGGTCGTCGACCACCCGCAGTATGGGCTCTTCGGCGGCTATTTGATTCTCAACACCGCGGGCCGCCCGCTGGAGTTTCACTGTACGGCCCCGATCAAGCCGAACCGCGCCCAAGAAATTCTCTACGGTCCGACGTTGGAAGCGTTCCTCTACGGCGAGCAGATTGGCCAGACGCTTGTCGCCCAGGCAGGCCGCGAGCCCTTGCTCGTCTGCACGGACAAGGAGCCGGCGTTGGCCGCCCGCGAGCACATTGCCACGCCCTTGGTGCTCGTCCTTGGCGAGGACAACGCATCGCCGGCCGAAGCCGAGGCCACGCGATCGGCCAAGCACTGGCGGCTCGACGCGGCGCATCGCGAGGGACCGCACCTGGTCACGTTCCTGCTTGGCCGCAACCGACTGGCTCTGCCCGACGGCGCGAGCGACGACCGCCGGCTGGTTGCCGAGCGGCTTGGCGCGCTGGCCGAATCGTTCGACCTGGCCGAGCCGTTCGAGCGGATCCGCGCGGCGATCGAAGAGGCGCAGCAGGCCGCGAGATGAACACGCACTGGCACGCACCCGCTCCGCCGGCAATCACCAGCCTCGATCTATCGTTTTCGGCTGCCCGGCGTGCGCTGTCCTGGGAGTTGGACGACGCCGCGCAGCGGCCGCCGGCGGTCTGCGAGCCGCTTGATTTCAAGGTCTTCCCGGCGAGGGTCGTGTCGGTCCCAATCGGCCGACCGTCGTTCCAGACGCGGCGGTTTGTGTTCCCCGAGCCGGCCGAGCTGTCGCCGATGACGCAAGACGCCGCGCAGCCGCCGCATCCGGCGCTGGCCGTTGCGGCGCCGCAACGGACGCGCATCAGGCCGCCGAGCGATGTGATTAAGCTGGCCGACCGGTTGCAGTATCTCTTGCAGCCGTCGCTTGAATCGCTGATGGCCGAGGGATCGCTGGAAATGCCGCGGCGGCCGTTTCCGTTCCAGTTCGAGGGAATCGCCTTCCTATACCCTCGCCAGGCGGCCGTCCTGGCCGACGAGATGGGCCTGGGCAAGACGATGCAGGCGATCACGGCGGTCCGTCTGTTGCTGCGGCGCGGCGACGCACGAACCGTCCTGATCATTTGCCCAAAGCCGCTGGCGACCAACTGGCGACGTGAGTTCGCCTATTGGGCGCCGGAAGTGCCGACGATGTTGATCGAAGGGGACCAGGCGAAGCGGCAATGGCAATGGCGACTGCCCGACGTCCCGCTGCGAATCGCCAACTATGAGGTCGTGATCCGCGATTTGGCGGAACTTGACGTTCAGTTCGATCTGGTTCTGCTCGATGAGGCGCAGCGGATCAAGAACCGCAGCAGCTCAACGAACCAGGTCGTCCGCTCGATCGCCCGAAAACGCAGTTGGGCTTTGACCGGAACGCCGGTCGAAAACAGCGCCGAGGACTTGCTGGGCATCTTCGAGTTCCTCGCGCCCGGCTTTCTGTCGCCCGAGATGAAGCCCAGGGCGTTGGGCCGCTCGGTCACGGACTACGTCCTCCGCCGCACGAAGGACCAGGTGCTCAAGGACCTGCCGCCCAAGCTGATTCACGACGAAACGCTCGATTTGAGCCCCGAGCAGCGTGAGACCTATCGGCTGGCCGAGGAAGACGGCGTTCTGCGGCTGACGGAGCTTGGCCAATCCGCCACGATTCGGCACGTCTTCGAGCTGGTGACGCGGCTGAAGCAGATCTGCAACTTCGATCCGGCGACCGGATCGAGCACCAAGCTCGAGCGGCTGGCCGCCGACGTCGAGGAAATCGCCCGGAGCGGCCGGAAGGCGATCGTTTTCAGCCAATGGGTCGAGACGCTCCGCCGGCTGGCGGGCGAGTTGAACGGCTACGGCCCGTTGGAGTATCACGGCCAAGTGCCGCAGGCCCGGCGGGACGGCGTCATCGAGCGGTTCCGAAACGACGCGAGCCGGCACGTGCTGCTGATGAGCTACGGCGCCGGCGGCGTCGGCCTCAACCTTCAGTTCGTCAATTACGTCTTCCTCTTCGACCGTTGGTGGAATCCGGCCGTCGAAGACCAGGCGATCAACCGGGCGCACCGCATCGGCGTCGACGGACCAGTCAACGTCACGCGGTTCCTCATGCTCGACACGATCGAGGAGCGGATCGACGCCGTGCTTCAGGAGAAGCGAGACCTGTTCGACACGATCTTCTCCGGCGCCGAGGGCCGCCGCAAGCTCGGCCTGACGCAGCAGCAGCTCTTCGGTCTCTTCAAGCTCGACTGCCCGGCCAGCCCGATCGACGTCGCGGCATAACGCCGATAGCCACGTAGTCCCGTAGGTTATGCTTTAGCATAACGTGCCGCGAGATCTGCCAAACCCAATGTCGGGTGCGTGCTTGCACGAACGCGTGGTTGTGCGAACGCGTGGTTGCAAGCAACCACCCTACACTTCTGATGCGGGCCTGCATGGGCGTGGAAGACTCATGACCTACAACTACTTCATGGGTGGGGAGGCTTCCTCGCCCGACGCCTTTGGCTGCTCGCTTCGCGCACCGGGCGTCCGCGTCACCGTCTCGACGTGCATGCCGGGTTGGATTACGTTGCCCGGATGTTACAGTCAGGCAACGTCTTCCGAAGCTCTTCGATGCCTGCGTGAGTCACTCGCGTCTCAAGAATGTTCAGTGACCGGAGTTTGGTCAATCCCCTGAGGTGCTTCAGGCCGGCGTCGGTGACGTGGGATCGCCCGAGGTTTAGTCCGTGGAGATCCGTCATCGCCTTAAGATGTTCGAGACCCACGTC
>JBDKUC010000329.1:0-3071 GCA_039679885.1 Thermoguttaceae bacterium
ATGAACGAGCCGGGGATCGTGAACAGCGGCCAGACCCACCAGGGATATCCCAGCGCCAGCACGACCAACCGCGGATTCACCGGGTCATACCAACAAGGGTAGCGATTCTTGCGGCCCTGCACGTCGATCTCGAACTTGTCGAGAATCGCCTTCGCGCTATCGCGGCTGCTCGAATACGCCTCGTGGACTTCGTAGTGACTCTCCGTCTCGACCGGCGCCTTGCCGGCGACGGAGTAGCGAACCGTGAGCACCGGGCCGTAGAGCGCGCCGTCCTTCCCCGGCTTCTCGTCGATCCGCTTGGCCAGCACCCAACAGGTCGCCTCGACGAACTCCTGGTTGACCCGCCACTCGGGCACGATGAAGGTGGTGATGAGCCAGATCAGGCCCGCGCAGCCGAGAAGCAGCAACGCGGCAAAGAAGCCCCCCTCGCCGACGCTTGCCAGCTTGGGCGAGCCCGTGCGGCGATGCCCTCGCTTCTTGCCGTAATACCGTAACAGGCGTGCCAAGGCAGAGCCAGAGGTCAGAGGTCAGATGACAGAGGTCAGAAGCCGAAACGGAGGGATGGGCAACGTCGCCAACGCTCGGCGTCTCGGGCCCTGCCCTCGGGCTCCAGCCCTCTGCCCCGGCGTGTCACCGCGGCTGGTTGGGCATCGCTGCGTGGCTCGACGCATTGCGGAAGAAACCGATCCCTTCCAACGCCTTATAGACCTCTTCCAAGGTCTTTTCGCCAAAGTTCGAGATGCTCAACAGGTCCTCGCGGGTGCAACGCAGAAGATCGTTGACAGTAAAAATGCCGCGCTCTTCCAGGCAATTGGTCGTGCGAACGGTCAGCCCGATCTCCGCAGTGCTCATCTCGAGCTTGTTGACCAGATCTTTTTCCTTATTCCCTTTCGTCGGCAGCGGAATTCGCGTGCTCATGGGCTCCCTCCCAACCTGGACCTTAACGCAGTTCAACACGCCTCGGCAGCAGGACCACCCTGCCGCGGGCCAGAATAGTATAGCAATTCGTGCAATTTGCGTGTAGTAGGGCGTGAAACGGCCGCGGTTTTGCCGGCCCAACGCAGGGTGGTTGCTTGCAACCACGCGTTCAATCCCCAGCGGGCACGAGACAACTACCGACATGTGCTAGCATCGCTTTCGTCCGCCATGCTGCCTAGCAGGGCAAAGACGCTCGGGTCCATGTCCGCGCCGAGCCAAGTAGGGTGGTTGCTTGCAACCACCCTACGGATCGTCGGGGCACTCGGGAGGCGACCACTCTCGCAACGTGTCGGGCTCCGTATGACCCCAATCCCGGTCATACTCGCCGAGAGCCACGTAACGATGGAACGTTGAGTACTTCCAGCCCGCTGGCGTCGATGTGCGACCATGCTTCACCGGGTTGTAGTGAATATAGTCGAGATGCCGCTTCCAGTCCTCCTCGTCTCGGATCAGGTGCTCCCAAAACCTTCGTTGCCAAATCGCGTGCTCGTGCCGCATGCACCGCGAATGGTTTCGGCCAAGTTCCCGGAAGCCTGATTCCAATAGTTCAATGGTAATCCGTGATTTCACCAGCCGCCAACGCGTGCTGAAATCGTCATCCTCGGCAGGCAACTGCCAAAGACAATGCAGGTGGTCGGGCAGCAGAACGATGGCCGTGATCTCGAATGGCCGCTCCTTCTGCGTCTTCCGTAGAGCCATGCGAAGGCAGCTTCACGCCATCCGCCGCGAGAAACGGCCGACGTCCAAACGTCACCAGCGAAAAGAAGTACAAGCCACCCTGTTGTTTCCAGCGACGATACCAGCTCATGGCAAGCAGTCTATCGGGCGGCTGGACCGCGGTCAACGTAGGGTGCGCGCTTGCACGCACGCGTTGTTCCTTGCCCACCGACGATCGAGCGCGTGGTTGCAAGCAACCACCCTACGCGGCTAGCGAGTGGTTGACGCCACCTTGACAGACCGCTCACGGTGAGACAAAATGTCTAAATGCGGGTGATCAGCATCAAGCTGCTGCGAGAGTTTTGGGAACTGCATCCCGATGCTGAGCGACCACTGCGGCAATGGTACAAGACGGTGATTCACGCTCGCTGGGCGTCGCTGCAAGACGCCCGTCGCGCCTATCCGCACGCTGATGGCGTCCGAACGGGCGGCGACACGTTGACAGCATTCAACATCGGCGGAAATAAGTACCGCCTCATCGCCCGCATCCGGTACGATCACCAACTGGTAAACGTCCGGGCCGTGCTGACCCACGACGAGTACGACAGCAGCAAGTGGAAGGATTAGGCCATGCCGACGACAAAACTCTTGACGAACAAGAAGCTGCCGGGTCGGTTCGAGGAACTGGTGTGGCTCATGCCGCCGCAGGCGATCATGGACGACGTGCACCTCGACAATGCCCTGGAGATGATCGACCGGCTCATGGCGGCTGGCAAATTGACCAAGGGGCAGGCGCTTTATCTCGAAACGTTGGTGCAACTGGTCGAGGCGCACCAGACGGAGCGTCACAGCGTCGACACATCGGATCTGACGGGGCTGGATTCACTGAGGCATCTCATGGAGCAGAATCACATGAATGCCTCCGATCTGGCCCGAATGCTGGACGTTCACCCCAGCATGGGATCGAAGATTCTGCGTGGCGAGCGATCGTTGACGGTCGATCACGTGCGGAAACTGGCCGCAAGGTTCAAGGTGGGGCCGCAATTGTTCATCGACTGACGCGGCGCCGCCTACGCGGCCGGGCGGCTGGTGAGAATCTGGCCGTCGTCGCTGATGTCCTCGAAGCGGACGGAGACCTGCTTGGTGATGCCGGACTCCTGCATCGTCACGCCGTAGATCGTGTTGGCGCACGACATCGTCCGTTTCGAGTGGGTGACGATGATGAACTGCGTCCAGGCGAGGAAGTCTTTCAGCACTTGCGTGAAGCGGTCGATATTGGCCTCGTCCAGCGCCGCGTCGACCTCGTCCAACACGCAGAACGGACTCGGCCGGCTGCGGAAGATGGCCAGCAGCAGGGCGACGCACGTCATCGTCTTTTCGCCGCCGCTCAAGAGCGAGATGCTTCGCGGCTCCTTGCCCGGCGGCCGCGCGACGAT
>JBDKUC010000358.1:0-26239 GCA_039679885.1 Thermoguttaceae bacterium
CGTCCCGGTCTCCGGTCGACAGGCTGCCGTTCAGCGCTCCATGGGGCCGCCTTGGGCGGACCAACGCCCGGGTGTCGATCCCCTCGATGCCGACGATGCCCCAGCGTTTCAGGTAGGCGTCCAGGTCGCCGTCGGCCCGGAAGTTGCTCACTCGCCGGCTTTTCTCGCGGATGATGAAGCCGGCCAAGTGCGGCTTGCGGCTCTCGACGTCTTCGACGTTGACGCCGTAGTTGCCGATCTCGGGATAGGTCATCGCGACGATTTGGCCACGATAGCTCGGATCGGTCAGGATCTCCTGATAGCCGGTCATCGACGTGTTGAAGCAGACTTCGCCGTCGACCTCGCCAGCGGCGCCGAGCGCCGTTCCGGTATAGACAGTTCCATCTTCGAGGGCGAGTTTTGCGGTCATTGTGGGAGCCAAGCGGGTTTCTGAATCGCGACGGCGAATTGCCCCAAAGGCGGGGCGATGGGCTTGCATGGGCGCAACTTCACCGCCCACGCGGCAGCTTGACGGCTGCAACGTTACCCGGTTGTCTATTTTGAGCGAAATCGCCCGCAATGGCAACGGGAGGGGAAGACGACTGCAAAGTTGTTCGTAGTTCCGGCTTTAGCCGGCCATTTGCCGCCTAAAGGCGGAACTACGAACGCCTGCAACGGACTTTGCAGTCCGCCTGAACGGGAAGGGAAGAAGGACGGAGTCGTTCGCGGTTCCGCCGCAGAGACGTGCCGGCGGCTGCTAGCGTTGGATGCCGCGTTAGGACTGGTGACTTCTGGGTGCCATGCTTGCTAAGCGAGCGCAGCGAAACAGCAAGCATGTTTGCTGGCCGAGCATGCCCAGGCGTGGGACGGCGTCAGGCCGTCTGAACATGCCCACGACAAGTTTGGGCATGGTGCCCCGCTCTAACTACGCTAGCTGAGGTGGATGCCGCGGTCGGCCGCACGTAAGATCAAGCCTTGCTTGAAGTAAAAGAACTTCTTCCTAGGCTTTTTCTTCGCCCAGAGGAAGGTGCTTTGGACCAGATCGAGCGGTAACGAGCCGTCCTCGACGCGTGCGAGCACCCGCTCGATGAAACCATCTTCCTGCGGCGTGGCCGTGTGCAGGGTGGCCTTCATGTTGTCGGCGGTCAGCCCGCCCGTGTCCGCGCCGCGTGCGAAACATGCCGTGACAGCGAGGAGCAAGGCGGCCAGCAGGATGCCGTGGCGGTTCATCGGACACCTTTGTAGCGATAAGTTCATGAGAAGCCGGCAGTTGCGATGCGTGGGGCATCGGCGGACGGCGGTGACAAGCTGACCGCGGTTTGTAGCGAGGACTCTCTTGGAAAGCAAGAGCAACGCCGGGCCCCCGGCTCGCCGGGCGGTGGCTAACCGACAATCTCGTTCCCACGGTCCTCCGTGGGAACGCACCGGTTGGAAGCTCCGGCGTCCTCGGCATAACGTATTGGCTCGAAACTGGTTGGCGATCCCACGCAGGAGCGTCGCCACTAGTGTGTTCCCACGCGGGAGCATGGGAACAAGGCTTCACACGGAGCGTGAAGAGTACGATAACGGCTTTGCAGTCCCCCCGGGCGAAAGTGGCAAGTCCTTGACAATTTGACACAGTTCGATCAAGCTGAGATAGATCAAGGGGACCGAGCCTTCGGGCTAATCTATTCTCATTTTGCGTTGGTAGGGGAATGTCTGACCGGCGAGCCGTCTCAGGTTGCGTTGTCTCATCGTTATCGGTTGTCGCCCATCGATGCTTTTCGTCAACACCGTTGTTGCCGGACAGATGTTTTTCCGTTCCCGCTCGCCCGCCGTGGCGGCTGGAAAAGCCTAGTAATTGGGCCATTTCGGCCTCACAACCCGGAGAATGACCGTTAGGCACGTGCTTTGCGGTCCAGATCGCAAGGCACCGCTGCTTACGCCCACAAAGACATGCAACACTCCTCACCAACTGAGAATCGCCCCCTGGAAGAGTCGCTCATGCCGGCGTCGGCCGAGCTGGCGGCCTGGTGCATCCTGGCTGCCGCATTCGTCGCCTTCTTCGCGTCGTCGATCGCGAGGCTGGGGCGGGTGTGGGTGAACATCGAGGACTATCAGTGGTGCTTCGCCGTACCACCGTTCGCCGCGTACTTGCTGTGGCATCGGCGAGACATGATGACTGGCTACGTGCCGCGCGGGAGTTGGTGGGGCTTGGCGTTGTTCGCCTGTTGGGCCCTCATGCGGTGGACAGCGCTCTATTTCAACCTTGAGAGCTTCCCCGAATACTCGATGATTCCGTTCCTCGCCGGCGTCACGCTTTTCGTCGGCGGCTGGCAGGCGCTCCGCTGGGCATGGCCGAGCCTCCTCTTTTTGGTCTTTATGCTCCCGCTGCCCGGCGTCGTCCAGGACATCGCACGGTTGCAGTTGCAGAAGGTGGCGACCATTCTTAGCGTGTTCGTGATCCAAACCGTAGGCATTGCGGCGGTCCCCGACGGCATCGTCATCCAACTGACCGACAAGCCGTTGCGGGTGGCGGAAGCGTGCAGCGGGCTTCGGATGTTGTCGATGTTCCTCGCCTTTTGCATCGGAGCGGCGTTCATCGTCCGAAAGCCCTTGTGGGAAAAACTACTGCTGGTGGCCAGCGCGGTCCCGATCGCCATTGCGGCGAACGTTGCCCGAATCGTCCTGACCGCCGTATGCTGCGAGATTGCCCGGCATTGGCCCTCGCTGGTGACTTCCGACAAGGCGGAACATGTCATCCATGACTACGCGGGGCTGTTGATGCCGATCATCGGGTTGCTTCTGCTTTGGCTGGAGCTGACGTTGTTGTCGAAGTTGTTTATCGAGCTTCCCGATCGGCCGTTGGTCATCGGGCGGTTGGAAGAGGCCATCGGAGCCGGCGGCGGGCGCAGCGCCCGCGGCAAGGAGCACCGCTAGGGCAATGAATGCCGCCACGTAACGTAATCACCGGTCGCAAAAGGAAACTACGAGGACGATTATGGCAGACGACAGGTCACTGTTGCCCGGCGATTCCCTGGAGAGCCCCTCGACGGCGATGCTGCCGGCCGGCGTAGCCGACAGCGAGTGGAACGGCACGTTCGACGCGGGCGGTCCCCAGGGACCGGACCTGATGATCTACGTACACGCCCTGCGGCGGCGGTGGCTGCCGGCGGTTGGCTTGGGCTTGGTGCTCGCCGGCATCCTCGGCGTTGGCGCCTGGCTTCTCGTCGGCACGAAGTACACCTCGGTGGCGTTGCTCCAGGTGTCTCTCGCCGAAGCGCACATGTTCCAGGGCGCCGCCTCCTTGGATCCCTACGCACTCGATCCGGTGCGTTTCGAGATCTATAAGAACACGCAAGAACAGCGGCTGCTGAGTCGTCCGGTGCTGAACAACGCGCTTCACAAGCCAGAAGTCGGCCAGATCGCCGTCCTCAAGGAACAGGCCGATCCGATCGACTGGCTGATGCACCACATCTCGGTCGATTTCCCGCAAAGGGCCGAGGTGATGAGCGTTAGCGTCAGCCGGAGCGATCCCGATGAAGCTCTGATCCTCGTTCGAGCCGTCATCGACTCGTACATGAGCGAAGTCGTGAACGTGGAGCGGGAATTGAAGAACAAACGCTTCCAGGAGTTGGAGAGCGCCTGCACGGCCAAGGACCAGGAAATGCGCAACAAGCGTGAGCAGATGAAGCCCTGGTCGCGCGATGTCGGCACCACAGACACCGACATGCTGACGACGCGAACGAAACTGATCCTGGAAGAGCTGACGCTCAAGAGCGGCGAGTTGGCCCGATCGCAGACCGAAATCGCCAAGCTGCGAGGTGAGGTGGCCGGGCAAAAAGCCTTGCTGGCGAACGTTGAAAAGACCGAGGCCAACCCGGTCGACCTCGAGATGCTCAAGAACAACGACCCGATGGTCCGCGAAATGGCGATGGAGCTGGCCATGAAGAAGATGGACCAGAACTACACGATGGGGACCGCCAAGCAGGGCGTCAACACCGTCTACGTCACACGCACTCAAGATCAGTTGAAGATGCTCGAGAACCAGTACAACGAGCGCGTCGAAGTGTTGCGGCAGAAGGTCTTGGATCGGCAGCGGGCCGCGATTCAGGAGAAGCTCGTCCAGTTCGAGACCCAGTTGAAGAGCATGGAAGACCAGCTTGCCAAGGCGACGAAGGAGCTTAATGAGAAGCGGCAAGAGGCGGAAAAGATCGGCATCAGCAGCGTCGAATTGGAGATGGCTCGAGCGGAACTGAAGCATGACGACTTGCAGTTGGCCGAGTGGAACAACGAAAAGGAGAAGCTGCGGATCGAGCTGCGGTCGCCGCCGCGAATTCAGGTCGTCCAGCAGCCAGAAAAGCCGCTGCTTCCGTCGAACTTCGTCTGGCGGCTCGGCGTGACCATGCTGCTCACGATGGGCGGCTTGTGCTGCCCGGCCGTGCTGCTGACGCTGTGGGACACTCGCACGCGGCGCATCAACACCACCGAGGATGTCTCGAAGGGGCTGCGGTTGCCGGTGATCGGCCAAGTGCCGCGGATTCCGTCGCGAGTGATCCGGCAGTTGGCTTCCCCCTCGAAGCGGTCGCAAAGTTGGCATCTGCGTCTGACCGAGTCGGTCGACGGGATTGCCGCCCGGCTCATGTTCAAGTCGGATGCGAAGCAGTGCCGCGTGATCATGGTCTCGAGCGCCAGCGGCGGCGAGGGAAAGACGACGTTGGCCACCCAGTTGGCCCTGAGCCTTGCCCGAACCGGCCGGCGCACGGTGTTGGTCGACTTCGACCTGCGGCGGCCGTCCTTCGACGAAGTGTTCGCCTTGCCGTTGTCGCCGGGCGTTTCGGAGTTGCTCCGTCAGCAGGCGACGGCTGCCGAATTGGTGCATGCGACCCAGACCGACAATCTGGCCGTCGTGACGGCAGGCCGGTGGGACCGCCAGGCATTGGCCTCGCTGTCCAACGGCGCGGCCGGTCCGTTGTTCCAACAGCTTCGCGAGGAGTTTTCGTTCGTCGTGGTCGACACGAGCCCGATCCTGCCGGTGGCCGACGCGCGGTTCGTCAGCCAACTGGTCGACGGCGTGGTGCTCTCGGTGTTCCGGGACGTGAGCGAAGCGCCGAAGATCGAAGCGACCTGCGAGATTTTGGAGGCGTTCGGCGTGCGGTCGATCGAGGCCGTGGTCACCGGTTCGAACAACCGCGCCTATGGCAAGCATCTGGGATACGAAGCCCCGGTCACGGCGTGATAAGGACGACAACTTATGTTTCGCAATACTTCGGTGCGGATTTACATTGTGGTCGCGCTCATTGGCGGCACCTACCTGGTGGGGCAAGCGGTGCCCTCACTGCTCAAGCCGTCCGAGGTGGTGCTGCCCCGCTGGACGTTCAATGAAATGCCGAAGCAATGGGGCGACTGGCGTGGCAGTCCCGGCGAGTGGGATCCGCAGATCGCCGTAACGACTGGCGCCGATCGGATCGTCAATCTCGTCTATCGCGACGATCGCGGACACGTCGTCCCCCTGCACACCGCCATGTTCACGAGCATGGAAGGCGGGGTCTACCACAACCCCTTCAACTGCTACAGTTCTCACGGCTGGCAAGAGATGAAGCGGAGCGAGGAGAAGCTCCATTTGCACGACGGCCGGACGATGAAAGTGAGCCTCTCTACCTGGGATCGAGCGGGCGAGCGCAAGTTGGTCGTCTATTGGTATCAGGTCGGCGACCAGGTGCTGTTCGGCCGAGGCAATTTGGGCGCCCTTCGCTGGTCGATGCGGGGACACCCCCGCTGGCCGGCGATGATCAAGGTGCTGATGGAGATTTCCGCGCCGGACCAGGAAGATGCGAAGTTGGCAATTCTCAGCCTGGCGGAATTCGTCGCCAATTGGGAAAACTCGCCCGAGCATCGCAAAGAAACCCAGATGTTTGACACGGCGAAAGCAGAGAAGTAGATTGGACTCCACTTTTCGCGTTCTCTTTTCATTCGGGCAACTTTGAGGATAAGAACGTTCATGAAGACTCGCCGATTCCCCTCCTTTGATCTCTGCGAACGTTCCGACGCTTCGGCGTCCGCACCGGCCATGCTCGATGTTCTTCGCGCCAAGTCGACCCGCTGGATGCGAAGCGCCGTCCACGGGCTGTCGTCGCCGCGTTCCTGGTTCCTGGGCATGGTCCACGTCGTCGTCTTCGCCGCCGCATACTGGCTCTCGTATTGCCTCCGCTGCGATTTCGCCCTGCCCGCTCAGGAACTGCATCGTTTCTGGGCCAGCGTGGTTTGGGTCATCGCGGTCGAGTATGCGGTCTTCGCATTTCTCGGGCAGTTCCACGGGTGGTGGCGCTACGTGACGTTCGCCGACTTGGTCGCCCTGGTGCGCGCGTCCCTGACCACCATGGTCGTCCTGGCAACCATCAACTTCCTCGGCGGCGAACCGTTGATGCCGCGCTCCGTGCCGATCATCAACTGCATGCTCGTCATCGTCATGTTGGGAGCGATGCGGGCCAGTTGGCGGGCCGTCCGCGAGGTCTTTCAACCGATGCTCAACGGCAGCGACTGTCGCTGGGCCCTGATGGTCGGCACCGACCTGTCCAGCGGCATCCTAGCCCACCAAATCCAGTCGCATTCGCGAATGCCGTACCGTCTGCGCGGTCTCCTGACGACCAATGGCGATCTGGCGAACACCTACATGGGCCAGATCCCGATTCTTGGCCGAATCGAGGACGTTGCGGAAATCGCCGCCGCGTCGCGTGCGACCGACGTCTTGGTCGTGGCCGGCACGTTGCCCGGCCCCCGGATGCGCGGTCTGATGGAGGCCTGCCAGACGGCCGGCCTGAACCTCAAGATCATCCGCTCCTTCGAGGACCGCGTGTTGGCCGGCAACAACCAGGTCCCAACGCGCGACATCGAAATCAACGACCTCCTGCGCCGCGATCCGGTGACCCTCGATACGAAGAACATCGGCCAATTGCTCGAAGGACGCCGCGTCCTGGTCACCGGCGCCGGCGGCAGCATCGGTTCCGAGATCTGCCGCCAGATCATGGCCTTCCATCCCGAATCGCTCACGCTCGTCGGTCGCGGTGAGAATCGAATCTTTGCCATCGAGAGAGAGCTTCGCAGTCTACACAGTTCCACCGTGCTGCGTCCCTGCATCGCGGACGTGACCAACCGGGACCGCCTCGAACAGGTTTTCCAGGCGCATCGGCCCGAAGTAGTCTTCCACGCGGCCGCCCACAAGCACGTTCCGCTGATGGAAGCCAACGTCGGCGAGGCGGTGCGCAACAACGTGTTGGGCACCAAGTGCGTGGCCGATCTGGCCGACCGCTACGGCGTCCAGAGCTTCGTGCTCATCTCGACCGACAAGGCGGTGCATCCGACCAGCGTGATGGGCACGACCAAGCACATCGCCGAACGCTACGTGCATACGCTCTCGCAGGAATCCGCCACGAAGTTCACCGTCGTCCGGTTCGGCAACGTTCTCGGGTCGGCCGGCAGCGTCGTGCCGATCTTCAAAGAGCAGATCCGCCAGGGCGGTCCGATCACGATCACCGACCCGCGGATGACGCGGTTCTTCATGACCATCCCCGAGGCGTCGCAACTGGTCTTGCAGGCCGCCACGATGGGCGCCGGCGGCGAGATCTTCGTCCTCGAGATGGGCGAGCCGGTCCGCATCGTCGATCTCGCCCGCGACATGATCCGCCTCTCCGGTCTCCCGGAAAACGCCATCGAGATTTCCTTTACCGGCATCCGACCGGGCGAGAAGCTTTACGAAGAACTCTACTTCGACGACGAACAGACGCTGCCCACGTCGCATCCGAAGTTGCGGGCGGCCTATCATCGTCCCTATTCCTTGGCGGAAGTCCGCCGCGCGATCGCGCAACTCGAGCGTCTCGTCAATGAGCCCGAAGAAGTGATTCGCCGCAAACTTCGCGAGATCGTGCCCGACTTCAACCCGCCCTTCGATGCCGGCGAGCGCCCCGAGGCGCCCGTGCTGCTCGATGCGCGGGCGGCAATCAAGGCCAGCGCGTGAAGGAGTCGGTTCCTCTGCGACAACCCGCACAACCGTCATCCTCCGCCACCAACCGTTCCCCGGCCTGGACCGCCGCGCCCGTTGCGCCGCCGAAGTCCTTCGGACAGTCCGCAAAAGCACTATACTGATATATTGGCCCGTTTTTGGGGCCGATCGAGGGGCCGCCCTGGCATCGGCGCCACGCCGGTGTCCGGGCGAGACAGGCCGGAATCCTGTCCCGGCTCCTCAACCTGAGGACGCGCAGTGAAGCGCACCACAAGCGACGTAAGCGGCCGCTTGATGGGGACTTGTGTCACCCACGGGGACGGAGTCTGCGCCAAACCCAACAACGACTCCGCGCCTTCGCGACTCCGCGTGAGCCTAACACCAACCGCCAAGCTGATATTCAGCCAACTTACGCAGCTTGCCCGTCCTCCCGAACACATATTGCATTACTCGCCCAAGGGACAATAATGGCCGGTTTCTGAGACTTGATCTCGACAGGGGCAAGACGCCCTTGCCAGCCTGACCACGAACCCAAGCAATATCGTGTCGCAACCGATCACCGTTCCGCTGCTCGATCTGAAGGCCCAGTACGCGACGATTCGCGAGGAAATCCGCGCCGCGGTCGACGGCGTGCTCGAATCGCAACAGTGCATCCTTGGCCCCGCCGTGGCCGATTGCGAGAAGAAGCTGGCCGAGTATTGCCGTTCGGCCCACGCCGTGACCGTCTCCTCGGGCAGCGACGCTTTGTTGGTCGCCCTGATGGCCGAGGGCATTGGGCCGGGCGATGAGGTGATCACGACCCCGTACACGTTTTTCGCCACGGCCGGCGCCGTCGCCCGGCTCGGCGCCAAGCCGGTCTTTGTCGACATCGAGCCCAAGACGTTCAATATCAACCCGGCCGAAATCGAGGCCCGGATCACGAAGAAGACGAAGGCGATCCTGCCGGTCCATCTCTATGGCCAGTGCGCCGAAATGGATCCGATCCTGGATCTGGCCAAGCGGCACGGTCTGCTGGTCATCGAGGACGCCGCCCAGGCGATTGGCGCCGAATACAAGGGCCGCAGGGCAGGGGCCATGGGCCGCTATGGCTGCTTCAGCTTCTTCCCGTCGAAGAATCTCGGCGCGGCCGGCGACGGCGGCCTGGTCACGACCGACGATCCCGCCGCGGCCGACTCGCTCCAGGTGCTCCGCGTGCATGGCATGAAGCCGAAGTACTACCACTCGCACATCGGCGGCAACTTCCGCTTCGATTCGATCCAGGCCGCCATCGTGGCCGTCAAGCTGAAGTACCTCGATCGTTGGACGGCCGGCCGCCAGGCGAACGCCGCCCGCTATCGCCGCCTCTTCGCCGCCGCCGGCTTGGCAAGCGAAAACGGCGGCGTCAATCGCCCCTCGCCCTCTGGGAGAGGGGCCGGGGGTGAGGGCTTCGTCCAGCTCCCCTACGAAGTGCCCGGCAATCGACACATCTACAACCAGTTCGTCATCCGCGTGCCACGCCGCGACGAGCTGCAAGCGTATCTGAGAGAACAGAAGGTCTCTTGCGAGGTCTATTACCCCGTCCCGCTGCACCTGCAACAGTGCTTCGCCTATCTCGGCCATCGCGAGGGCGCGTTCCCCGAGAGCGAAAGGGCCGCTAAAGGGACTCTCGCACTGCCAATCTATCCCGAACTGACCGACCAGCAGGCCGAGTGGGTCGTCGATCGCATCCGGCAGTTCTTGACGAAATAGCAACACATAAACGGACTTGAACAGGAGGGAACAGAGAAAACGGAGAGGATCAGCAGGCCCAAGACGGGAGACATGTAAATGTCGTCCCGGCGGAGCCGACACCCGATGACGCGAGACACGCGCGAAAACCTCGCCGTGGCGATTTCTCCGTTTCCTCTGTTCCCTCTTGTTCAAATTCCAATTTCCAGGGTGCAGGGTAGAGAGGATTGATGCACCCGCTCTTCCGGCATGCGGCCGCAATCACTCACGACGTGATCGGCGCTGCCATCGAGGTGCATCGCGATAAAGGTCCTGGGCTTCTCGAATCGATTTACGAGTGGTGTCTCGTTAAGGAACTGGAGTTGCGCGGACACGAAGTGCGATCGCAGCAACGAGTCGTCGTTCGCTACAAGGGCTTCGAACGCGAGGAGCCGCTGAAGTTCGACGCCCTAGTCGATTCCTGCCTCCTCATAGAAACGAAGGCCGTCGAGACAGTGCATCCGATTTGCAAGGCGCAGCTGCTAAGCTACATGAAGTTGTTGGATATCCCCTTAGGCCTGTTGGTCAACTTCAATGTCGACAAGCTGACAGACGGCGTCTCGCGCCTGATTCTCCCCGGCGCTAACGTCCCGGATTGAATCTTGGGAAACCAATTTGGACGCCTTGATACGGACAACTTTGAACAAGAGGAAACAGAGCAAACGGAGAATCGGTGGGGCGTCTTTCCTCTCCGTTCCCTCTGTTCCCTCCTGTTCAAAAAGGAATCACTTACGGCCGGAAGCCTTTGCAGCGAGAAGAACTGGCAGCGTTTTCGTTCCGCTTCATTGTTCTCCTGCTCCCAGAAAAGACGAAACCATCTCGCCGGCTGGGAACAAGTCCCTTGCCGCAATGACGCAGTTTTGTTATGTTACAGGCGGGCCGGGTGGTCGGAACACCACCTCACGGAAAAGGGCATCTGGTCTGGACTTTTCGAGGCGTGCGGCGCGGCGCAGGCGCCAAGCCGTACGCCTTGCCGAGGGTAATGCTATGAAGAGGCCGTCAACTTCGCTGGCTCGCCGTGTTCGCTCCCATCGAGAGACGCTCGGCGCGAGGGCCTTCACCCTCGTCGAGATGCTGGTCGTCATCACGATCATCGGCATCCTCGCCGGCCTGACCATTCCCGCCGTGATGATGGGCGTCCGCCACGCCACCAATGCAAGTGTCGCGATGCAAATGACCGAGCTAGAACGGGCATGCCAAGCCTACAAGGAGAAGTTCGGCGAGTATCCGCCCGATTTCACCGGCCTGGACAGCAGCATTCCGGCGGTCGTTCAGGCTTCGCGGCAGGCGATTCTCCAGCACCTCAGCAACCTTTTCCCGCGCTATCAGCCCGCGAGCTGGAATGCGCTTGCCACGGACGTGCAGAACGGTTGGAATTTGGACATCAACAAGGCGTCGCCCTCGGTCGCCCTGACGTTCTTCCTTGGCGGGAAGCCAGATTGGGTGCTCGACAACAACGGAGACCCAATCCCGCCCGGCGCGCCTGGCTTCAACGAGACAAAACCGGTTAAGGGGTTCCTCGGGTTTAGCGCGAATCAGGCGGCGCCGTTCGACAACAGCCCGAGCCGAACCGGCAAGTTCTTCGAGTTCGATCTGACGTCGCTACGCTGCCCCGTGACCGCAGGCACTTCTGGCGGCATCATCATGTGGCCCACCAAGGCGTGCGACAAGAACCGGCCCAACACGATCGTCTATTTCCGGGCCGACAACGGCAACTACTTCTGCAACGGCTCCAACACGACAAGCCAGCAAGCGCTCCTGAAGAATTGCGGCTTCGTCTATCCGGCCGCCGATTCGAACCTGACGACAAACTACAACTTCGTCACCGTCAATGGAATTCAGACGCGGCTGATTACGTGGATCAATTCGAGCTCAATTCAGATAATCTGTGCAGGTCGCGATATCGCCTATTCGCCGTTGCTGAATAATAGGCAAACAACGCCGGCAGATCCGGCAAGCGATTCGCCGTTGAAATTCCCCAGCGGCGAGAACTACAGCGCGAACACGTTCGACGACATCACCAACTTCAGCGGCGGGAAGCTGGAAGACAAGATTCCCTAGTGGCTCTCTCGGGATTAGCTTTGCGCGGTTTGGGAGCATCCATTGCTGTTTGAGTCGCGTTCCGCGAAGGTCCTCGTACTCTCGTCGGGCCAGGCGCTGACAGCGCTCGTGGGGATCGCCAGCATGGTGATCCTCACGCGGGTCTTTTCGAAGGCCGACTACGCCACCTATCGCCAGACCTTATTGGCCTTCACGTTCGCCGTTCCGTTCGTCACCCTAGGGCTGGACCGATCGCTCTACTTCTTTCTGCCGGGCGAAAACGACAAGCCACGCACGTGGCTCGTCGAAAACTTGCTGCTGCTCTTCGCGGCCGGGGCTGCGCTCTCGCTGTTCATCCTCCTGGGCGGCAACCACCTGCTGGCCAAGCGGCTGAACAACCCCGACTTGGCCCCCGTGCTGTTGTTGTTGGCGCCCTATCCGCTGTTCATCTTGCCGGCCAGCTCGATGAGCGGTTGCCTGATGGCCCGGAACCGCACGGAACAGGTGGCCGGGTTCAACGTCGGCAGCCGGCTGGTGATGCTGCTCTTGGTGGTGCTGCCGGTCCTGATCTGGCCGACGCCAACCGCGGCCATTGGAGGAACCGTTCTCGGCGCAGCGATCACTTCGATCATAGCGATTCTGCTGATGTTCCGTGCCTGCCCGACCGGCTCGTGGCGGCCGACGCGGTCGGGCATCAAGGCGCAGCTTTGGTTCGCCGTTCCGTTTTTTCCCTCCTACTAGATCTCTAACCAAAATCGGCTCAAACGGTGGTGCGATTGAGATGAACGAGAAAACTGTCGCCGTGATCCCCGCGCGTGGTGGCTCCAAAGGGATTCCGCACAAGAACATTGTACCGGTCGCAGGGAAGCCGCTGATTGCCTGGTCGATCGAGGCGGCCGAGCGCGCGGCGACTCTGCACGAAGTCTACGTGTCGACGGACAGTCCGGAAATCGCCGACGTCGCGCGGCAGTACGGAGCCTCGGTCATCAGTCGTCCAACGGAATTGAGCGGCGACGCGGCTTCCTCCGAGTCGGCTCTTCTGCATGCGCTAGACACGCTGGCCGCAAATGGAAAGAGCGCGGCGGATGTGCTTGTGTTCCTGCAATGCACCTCACCACTGACCCTGCCCGAGGACATCGACGGCACCGTGGCCTTGTTGCGCAACGGACACGCCGACTCGGCCATGACTGTGACGCCGTTCCATTATTTCGTCTGGCAATTGGACGAGACCGGAAATGCCGTGGGGATTAACCACGACAAACGGGTTCGGCCCCGACGTCAGGATCGAAAGCCGGCGTACCGGGAAACGGGCGCGGTTTACGCGATGCGCGTCCCCGGATTCCGACAGTTCGGCCACCGCTTCTTCGGGAAGACGGCGATGCACATCGTACCCGAAGAGCGCGCGTTCGAGGTCGACGAACCGGCCGACCTCCAAGTTGTCGAATGGTTTCTGCGTCACCGCTCGCAACTCGACACAATGCGAAATCTGCCGCGAAAGGTGTCCGTTTTGGTCCTCGACTTCGACGGCGTGTTCACGGATAACCGGGTGTTGGTGTCAGAGGATGGCAAGGAAGCGGTTCTTTGCGACCGCGCGGATGGGTTGGGAATCGATCAACTGCGTAGGATCGGGCTACCCGTGCTCGTACTCTCTACGGAGCGGAATCCGGTCGTCGCGGCGCGATGTCGCAAACTGGGACTCGAGTGCATTCACGCCGTGACCGACAAGCGTGAAGTCCTGAACACTTGGCTTGCCGCCAACGGGATTGCCTGGTCCGAGGTTGTCTACGTTGGGAACGACGACAACGATCTCACCTGTCTCCATGCATCAGGATGCCCCGTCGCGGTGCGCGACGCTTCCTCGGAGGTCCTCTCGGCGGCCAGATTCGTTTTGAACGCTGCTGGCGGGCACGGTGCTATTCGTGAAATTGGCGACTTAATCCGAAGACATCTAGAAAGGAGCATACTATGAGCGAATTTGTTGACATCGGCGGCCATCGGGTGGGAAGCGGCTATCACACGTTCATCATCGGCGAGATCGGCATCAATCACAACGGCGACGTGGCCATTGCAAAGAAGCTGATCGACGCCGCCGCCTTGGCGGGCTGCGACGCGGTAAAGTTTCAGAAGCGAACGCCGGAACTGTGCGTGCCCATTGAGCAACGCAACCTGATGCGCGAGACGCCGTGGGGCACGATGTCCTACCTGGACTATCGCCGTCGGGTCGAACTGGACCTAGACGCATACACGGAAATCGATCGCTACTGCCGGTCGAAGAACATCCTGTGGTTCGCTTCGTGCTGGGATGTTCCGTCAGTTGATTTTATCGAAGCTTTCTCGCCCGTGTGCTACAAGATTGCGTCAGCATCGATCACTGATCACGAGTTGTTGCGACACATCAACAGGCTCGCACGTCCGATCATCGTGTCGACCGGCATGTCGACAATGGCGGAAATTCGTCGTGCGGTTTCACTTTTTGACAGGGAGCGTCTTGTAATCACGCACACAACGAGCACCTACCCGTGTAAGCCGGAGGAACTCAACCTGCGTATGATTCCCGCGCTTCACAACGAGTTCACTTGTCCCGTCGGGTATTCCGGGCACGAAGTGGGCCTTCAAACCACGTGCGCGGCAGTCGCAATAGGGGCGTCCCTGGTGGAGCGTCATATTACGCTGGACCGCGCAATGTGGGGCAGTGATCAGGCTGCTTCAGTCGAGCCACAGGGGCTGATGCGCTTGGTGCGCGATATCCGGGTCATCGAGCAGGCGATCGGCGACGGTGTCAAGAGAGTATATGCAAGCGAGGAGCCCATCCGGGCACGGCTGCGAAAAGTGCAATAGTGCCAGCATTGGAACTCGTACGAGAAAGAGATCGGAGGCTAAGTGAGTCCAGGGCAGCAACGAGACTCGATGGCGGCAAACGAGAAACACGCGATTCGGCGGGCCATCTGGGCCGGCATCGCCGAGCACCTTAAGCGTCACAAGACACTCGCCTACTTTGGCACCGCTTCTACGCTTTGCAGCGTCGTGGTGATGCTCAGCGGCATCGTCGTCCTATGGTGGGTGAACCCGGAGGAAATGGGTGTTTGGCAATCGCTGCTCCTCATTCAAGCGTACACGTCCTGGCTCCAATTTGGTACCCTGAATGGCTTGAACCGCGAGTTGCCCTACACGATGGGCCGCGGAGATTGCGCCAGCCTGCAAGAACTGGCCGGCACGGCCCAGACCGTCACGCTCGCAGGCTGTGCGATCTTGGTGGTGGCCGCCGGCGTAAGCGTCGTGATCCTTAAAACGCCGATGTTGCGGTTCGGCGCTGCGATTGTGCTTCTCTGCAATTCGGCCGACACGTATCGAAGCTACCTTAGCGTCACCTACCGCGCGGAGAAGGGATTCCAAGCGCTGGCGCACATCAAAATCGCCGAGTCCTCCATAAGCGTGGCAAGCCTTCCGTTCGTCTATTTCTTCCATTTCGGCGGGCTGGTCGCGCGCTTTGTCCTGACCACGTTTCTCGGCGTATCGCTCAACCACATATACCGGCCAATCCGTGCGCCGCTGCTGTTTTCATGGCGGAGCCTTCGGCTACTGGTGACAGTGGGGATCCCCATTTTCGTGTTTGGATACGTGATCGCATTGGCCAACACGTTCCCGCGCGTGATTCTCCTGTCAACCGGCGACATGCGACGCGTTGGACTATTTGCCCCCGCATACTCGGTAACAACATTGTGCCAAGTGATCCCTCTGGCTCTCGGCCAATACATCTACCCGCAGATGTCATTCGCGTTGGGCCGCACGGGAGATCCGAAGGCCGTTTGGTCGATCGCATGGAAGACTGCGGCAGGAATCCTTCTCCTGTCGATTCCCGTCGTGGCATTTGCGGAAATCACGATTCCGTGGTTCGTAACCAGTTATCTTCCGAAGTACGCTGGGGCGACGGGCGCAATTCGTTGGGGAATCGTTGCGGGAATGTTTATGGGCATGCTGATTTCGGTGAATGCGCTGAACAGTCTGAAGGCGTGGCGGTGGATGGCTGCCTACACGGGCTTTTATGCCGTCTCCAATCTTGTCGTCCCCTATCTCCTATTCCGGACTTTGGCCGATCCAGTCGAAGGCGTGGCCGAGGGATTTGCCATCGCGCAGAGCCTAAGTTTCTTGGTGGCCATGTATTGTATCTTTCGCGCGACCCACGCCGTGCCAGTCACGGACATAGCACCGGCGGAGAGTGGCTCGCTGACGGATGATGTGGTTTCCTAGTAAGTTTTTCGCCTCAGTTCATCGGGCAATGCACCGCCTGCTCCATCGAGACGACGAGAGGTCGCTTCGGGAACGCGTTTGGCGTTTCCAACGTGGTTCGGCACAGCCGGAGGTCTGGACCCTTCAACCTGAGTCCTACCGCGCCGTCCGCGAGAGCGACGGCCACACAATCGACGTCCGGGACGAAGTGCGTGCAACGCTCCGGACCGCGTTCTCGTCCTTGCATGGAACGTGCCTCGGAAATCTACTGCTGCGAGGAACGTCGATTGTCGATACCGTCGTCACCAACCTCCTCCTTACGATAGCGATCGCAGAAATCGATCGCACGGACCGGCTTTATTTCGAGGAACGATTCCGATGCAGCAATTGGTGGTCCGGTTGCGGGTACTATGTCGACCATCTTAGGCGGAACTCGGGACGCCTTTCGGCGCGGATTCAAGTGCGCCGATCGCGTTGGCTCGCGAGGCTCACTCGCGACTGGCTCTTGGCCTTCAGGACGCTGCTGCTCTCGCTGCGAACGCTGTTCCGGCTCCGTAGCCAGGTCGGCATCTGGCAATTGCCGTTTCGCGGCTCGGCCGCTCGAACTCCTGGAAACCTTGACGCGTTCTGGATCGAGCCTGGGGCCACCTGCATGGCGTTTCTCGATGACTTCGCGAAAGTGGCCGCGGAGGCCGGCGTCGTCGACACGATCAACGTCGTATTCCCGACCTTCAACGCTGAAGAGGCTGCTCGCTACGGGTTGCGGTGGAACCCGCTTCCATTGCCATTGCGGACCGCCGGAGCCCTCTATCTGCGCGGAACCATGTCACGAAGGAGAGAAGTCGCTGAATTGCTCGCTGGCGAGAAGAGTTCGGAGATCCTTCGGCTATGCCAGACGATGCGACGATTCTGGAAAACACGAGTCGCGGGTGACGCGGAGGACATTGTCTGGGAAGGGATATTCCCTCGGATATTGTCGGAGCGTCCGACTTTAGCGTTTGTACATCATCGGATCGGGCGCATCATTGGCGGGTTTTCCCGCGCTGTCAAATCGCGTGCAAACGTTAGAACGATCTACATCCAGCACGGGGTCTCGCCCCAGGTTTGTTGCCCGATCCTTCACGACGAGTTCTGGCTCATGCTGCCCGAGGAGCGAGCCTATCTGCAAGAACTCGGCGTCGATCGGCCGATCCGAATGGTGAACCGCAACAAACAGTGGATACTGAATTGCCTCGCCAGTGGCGCATGCAAGTGTAACGAAGCAAAGAAGGTGTTGCTGCTCGCGCAACACCCTCTGGGAGGCACCCCGCTCACCGCTGAGTACGTCTACCGGAACCTGGATCGTCTGGCCGCTGTTGCAGAGCGTCTAGGCTGGGAGTGTCTCGTTCGCCCACACCCAAGAATCCCACAAATCGACGGTTTCGAACGTCTGTTGAGCCAACACCCGTGTTTGCGGCTCCTTGATTCGCGGTGTCCGCTGGGAGAGCAGCTTCGCAAGGAAAGGCCGGCAATTGCGGCCACGTTCTTCTCAACCTCGATGGTTGACGCGATCGGCGCCGGCGCGCTCCCGATCCTCTTGCAAGCGGGACTCGAATCCATCACCGAACGCACGAGTTGCGACTATGATCGGTACGGAGTGGTCTTCGCTGAGGACGAGAATATGCCCGACCGTCTCCGCGCGGTGATGATGAACGAAGAATATCGCGACGAGCAGTACATCCGGCTTCGGGACAACCTTCGCCACCTCGTCACGCAGGCCGAAAGCGTCGATGACGCCTACGCTGCCCTGCTGAAAAGCGTCTCCGCACACTGCTGCGACGACGCGGCACCATGATCGCTGAACTGGGCGAAAGGAACCAACGTTGAAGCGAGCCTGCATTACCGGGATCACGGGTCAGGACGGCTCCTACTTGGCCGAACTTCTGCTGGAGAAGGGCTACGAGGTCCACGGCCTGGTGCGCCGCACCGCGCTCGAAGACCCGTCGCATCGCCTGTCCCGAATCCGACACATCGCCGACCGCCTCCATCTCCATGCGGCCAGCCTGGAGAGCTTTCCGAGCCTCTACACGTGCATTTCGCAAGTGCAGCCGGACGAGTTGTACCACCTGGCGGCGCAAAGCTTCGTGTCGTACTCCTTCGAGGACGCCTTCTCCACCTTCGACTGCAACATCCAAGGGACGCACTACGTCCTCGAATCGGTCCGCCAAGTGGCGCCCCGTTGCCGCGTCTACTTCGCCGGATCGAGCGAGATGTTCGGCAAGGCCGCCGAAGTGCCACAGTCCGAAACCACCCACTTTCATCCGCGGTCGCCGTACGGAATCTCGAAGGTTGCCGGCTTCCATCTGACGCAGTATTATCGAGAAGCGTATGGGCTGTTCGCCTGCTCGGGAATCCTTTTCAATCACGAGTCGCCTCGACGCGGTTTCGAGTTCGTAACGCGAAAGATCACCTCCTACGCGGCCCGGATCAAGGCCGGCATCGAGACGAAGCTCCCGCTCGGCAACCTCGAAGCCCGGCGCGATTGGGGATTCGCCCAGGACTACGTGCTAGCGATGTGGATGATGCTGCAACAGGAACGCCCGGACGATTTCGTGATTGCCACCGGCGAGACGCACTCGGTGCGAGACTTTTGCGAGTTGGCGTTCGCTCGGCTCGGTCTTGATTACCGGGACCACGTCGTCATGCAGGAGGAGTTTCTGCGGCCGGCGGACGTCCAACTGCTGCAAGGCAACGCCGCGAAGGCGAAAGCCGCCCTCGGGTGGGAGCCCAAGGTGCGGTTTCGCCGGTTGGTCGAGATCATGGTCGATCATGACGTGTCCTTGTCCTTGGCGAGGAACGGAACCTGATGGAATCGTGCATGCGCGCCGCCGAACAGCCTGAGAAGTCGACCGATCGTCTGCGTCTGGCCGCCGGGAGCCATCTTCGCGGTGCGGCCGAGGTCTGCTGCCGATTGGCGGACCATGACGTCGACTGTCTGTTGTCGGCAGCCAGGCTGCTTGCCGCGACGTTGCAGGCCGGCGGCAAGGTCCTGCTTTGCGGCAACGGCGGAAGCGCGGCCGACTGCCAACATTTGGCGGCCGAGTTCGTTGGCCGCCTGAGCAAAGATCATGAGCGAGGAGCGCTGGCGGCCATCGCGCTGACGACCGACACCTCGATCTTGACCGCGATCGGCAATGACTACGGTTTCGACGCGGTCTTCCGTCGGCAAGTCGAAGCCTTCGGCCGGCCGGGCGATCTGCTGATCGGCATCAGCACCAGCGGCAATTCGCCCAACGTGATTGGGGCCATCCACGCGGCGAAAACAATTCCCATGCGGACGATCGCCCTCACAGGGCAGGGCGGTGCGATGGCCACGATGGTGGACGTCGCCATCTCGGTTCCGAGCGCCAACGCCCAGCACGTGCAGGAATCGCACCTCGTCATCGAACATATCCTTTGCGACCTTGCCGAACAGTTGCTGTTTGCAGGATCATCCCCAGAGCCCCGATCATAGGGCAACCATGACAACACGATCAGCATCTGCCCCGCGTGGCCGCGGCATCCCACCAATGTTGGCGCCCCCCGTGGAACGAACGGCGAGTTGGCCGACGCGCTGGGCATTCTACGGGTGGATGTTTTCGCTCCCGTTTGACGTCATCACGCCGACATGGCTGCCGCAACAGCTCCAGGGCCAGCTATCTCTGCCGCGCATGATCGCCGCGGCGTTCATGCTCTGCTTCTTGCTCGACCAGCGATTGCGGCCTTGGCGATTGCCGCCCGCCAGCTTGGCGTTCGCCTCGTTCTTCGTCATCTTCGCAGTGCTCATGTTGCGCTACGGCTTAGGCGACTTGACGACGGTGATCGCACAGTTCCAGTCGCTCTTGATATTCTTCGCGTGCTACAACCTGTTCTTGACGCGATGGGCGGTGCGCGGAGGTCTGCTGGCCTACGCGTTTGCCTGCGGCCTGGCGGCCCTCCTGCTCGCCACCGGAATGGCCAACGCCGAGGTTTCGGCCTTGACTGATGGGCGGCTCACCGGCTTGGCCGGCAGCAACGAGAACGCGTACTCGCAGGTGTTGGGCGTCGGAGTCTTGCTCGCCATCGGGGTGGCGCACATTCGCAAAGAGAAAACGGTTGCCCATCTCTTCCTCCTTTGGGCGATTATCCTTCTGGCAGCGCTCTTCATCGTTCGCGCCGGCTCCCGCGGACAGACGCTCGCGCTGGCGGTGGGCGTCGCCATCTTCATTCTTCGCAAAGGCTCGATTTGGACGCACCTGGCCAACGTGGCGCTGATGACGATCATTGGCATCGCCGGCGCGTATCTCTTCCTCAGTTCGGACGTGTTGAAAGAACGATGGGCCGAGGCGGTGGAGACGGGAACCACATCAGGACGCACAAAGATCTATCGAGAGTCGATCGGCCTGATCCTCGAGAAACCGCTGATTGGTTGGAGCGCCTCGGGGGGCGAGCACCTCGCCAGCCGTCTCCACGTCGTGAAGACGCAACGACGCGGAGTCCACAACCATCTGCTCACCATGCTGCTGTTCACGGGCTTAGCCGGGTCAATTCCTTATTTCTGGGGATACCTGACGATCTTGCGGAATGCTTGGTGGGCGCGCCGAGGAATTGAAAACGTCTTGCCCCTGGCACTTTTCGTCACCCTGTTCATCGGCGACTTCATCAGCGGCGGCCTGCCCGAAAAACTCCATTGGAGCTTTTTCGCCTACATGCTCGCCGCCGGCACGACTGCGCTTGCCGTTCGGCCAGTCAGACGGGCAGCCAAGACTGCTCCGCGCGCTTCGCCGTTTTGTCAGACTCGACCGCACCCAAAACATTGACGGAGCGTCCATGAAACTCGTATTCTTTGGCGATGCAATCGTAGAACATCTCCGCCGTTGGACGACGTTCTTCGCGCGACAAGGGCACGAGGTTCACGTGATTACTTGGAACCTGAAAGTGCTTGACGGCTATGGCGACGTTCATGTGCACCCGATGCCAAAAGCATTGTCCAGCAGCAATGCGCTGGCGCGAGCCGTGAATCTCGTTTCCTTGACTCGCCGAGTTCGACGCCTGTTGCGCCAGATTCAGCCGGATTTGATCCACGCGCATAGCGCCGGCCCGTACGCCTGGATGGGAATGGTGACCCGCTTCCGCCCCTTCCTCATTACGCCGTGGGGCAGCGACGTTCTCATCCATGTTCACGACTCCCTCATCAATCACTACTTCACCGTGCGGGCGCTCCGCCACGCCGACTGCGTTCAAGCGGAGGGTGAAGACACGCGCGAGGCTTTGCTTCAACTTGGCGTCGACAACCGAAATATCATCGTGCTGCCCATCGGCGTCGACACCGCCAGGTATCGACCGGGAAAACCCTCCGCCGACTTTCTGGCAGCCCACGGCTTGGCCGGCGGCCCGGTCGTCGTCAGCACGCGGACCCCGACTCCTGTCCACGATGTCGATTCGACAATCCACGCTGCGGCGATCGTGCTTCAAAAGGCGCCTGCAGTGAAGTTTCTCATTGTCGGCGGAGGTTCCGAGCTGCCACGGCTCAAAGACCTTGGCAATTCGCTGGGCATCGGCGGCGCCCTCGTCTTCACCGATCATGTGGACGAGGATGAGATGGCCGCGTGTCTGCAAGCCGCCGACGTCTGCGTCTCAACGTCGCTTTCGGACAGCGGCACCGCGGCGAGCATCGCCGAGGCCATGGCCTGCGGCCTGCCCGTCGTGGCCACCGACGCCGGCAACGTTCGCGAGAGAATCCACGACGGCGAGAATGGCTATGTCGTCCCCTTGAGAAGCCCGACCGCCGTCGCGGAAAAGATCCTCCACCTCTTGGCCAATCCCGAGGAGAGGCGGCTCGCCGGCCAGCGAAATCGGCAACTCGTTGAGGAACAACTTGATGTCCGCCATGTGATGAAAACTGTTGAATCGCTCTATGTCGACCTCTGTGAGAAGGCCACTGCGCGAAGGAAGTGAGTATGCCGAAGGTCAGTGTCATCATCCCCGCCTACAATGCGTCGAAGACCATTCGCCACACACTGAAAAGCGTCTTCGATCAGACCTACCGTGACTTCGAGGTGGTCGTCGTCGACGACGGCTCGACGGACGATACCGTCGAAATCCTCAAGAGCTACGGCGATCGCGTCCGCTGGGCCATCCAGAAGCACCAGGGCCAGGCCTTCGCCATCAACACCGCCATCGGCCTCGCAACAGGTGAATACCTTGCGTATTTCGATTCGGACGACCTCATGCTTCCCACAAAGCTGGAGGTGCAGGCGGGCTACCTCGACGCGCACCCGGACGTGGACGTCGTCTATGGCGACATGTACGTGACGAGCCCTCAGGGAGAAAGAACCCTGCTCAAATACTCGCCGCTCGATCCGTTCTATCTACTCCAATCTTGCTGCGTCTCGCGCATCACCATCATGCACCGCCGCGGTTGTCTGGATAAGACCGGCCTGTTTGATGGAACGATCACCGGTTCCGACGACTGGGACATGTGGGTCCGCATGTCCGAGTGCTGCAACATGGCGTACATCGATGGGGGCTTGTCCGAGTATGTCCTCCACGGCGGCAACATCTCTTTCCGACGCACGAACCAATTGAGCCACTGTCGTCGGATGCGATGGCAAGTCTTGCTCCGGACGTGTCGCCGCCGCGGATACCCCCTGTGGCTGCGGGCAATGATGTTCAGCGCTTGGGCCTATTGGATGGTAGGCAGAGTCCCGTACTTCGGAAAACGTTTTCCGTACTTCTGGGCCGGCTTGACTCGTATCCAACGCCTCGGCGAGCGGCTGCTGCTCCGGGGGGTGTCTGGCAGTCGCAAACCACCTGAAGGCTGGCATCCGCACACTTACATCAAGTGCTCGTGCGACTCATCGACCACGAGCGATTACAGCGAACCGAACGCTACCGCAACGCACGGCTAGCCGCGCGGCCGCGTTGTCACACCGTAACGGCATGCAGACTCGGAGCCATTCCTAATCATGCGTCTGGCAATCTTCACGTCGGAGTTCCCGAGCCATGTCAGCACCTTTCTTGCGCGCGACATTCGGGGGCTTCTTGAGGCGGGAATCGAAGTCGACGTATTCCCCGTTCGCGACCCGGACGGGTCGTTGTGGCAGTTTGTTCCGGACATTCTCAACGAGGCCACGTTTCCGCGCGAGCGGGTTCATCACTTGACGATGCCGCGCTGCCTTGCGTCGGCTTGGCCGTGGTCTCTGTCCTCCTTTGGAAAGTTGCTGCGCGATACGATCGGAGTCTGCGCATCGGCGGCCCAGTATGGCCCCATTCCGCTCGCCAAGAGCTTGTATGTGCTCCCGAAGGCTTGCGCGTGGGCGCGCCGCCCGCCGGGCGAGTACGATCATGTCCTTTCCTATTGGGGAAACTACGCCGCCACCTGCGCCCGCGAGTTTCACCGGCTTGTCGGCCGCCCGGTCCCTTTCTCCATGTTCCTCCACGCGGGCACCGACCTGTACCGCACTCGCGTGTACATGAAGCAGAAGCTGCTTTATGCCGACAACGTCTTCGTCGTATGCGAATTCAACCGCGAGTACATTCGGCAGAAATACCCGAGGCTCTTCCCTCGCATCGCCCAGAAGATCCACCTGCACCACCTCGGGCTGAATCTGGCCGACCTGCCGTTCCAGGCCGAGGGCCGCATTCCCCAGCGGGTCGTGGGCGTGGGCCGGCTGGATCGCCGCAAGGGCTTTGACTACTTGCTTCGCGCCGCCGGTGAGTTGACGCGACGAGGCGTCGATGTTGACGTGCAACTCGTCGGCGGCGGCCAGGAGGAAGGAAACCTCCGGCGGCTGGCCGCCGACCTGGGTCTCGGCAATCGGGTCACGTTCCTGGGGTGGCAGCCGTTTGCCGAGGTGCAAGCCGCAATGGCGCGCGCCGCCGTGCTGGTCCACCCTTCGCCGGAGATCGGCGACGCCGTTCCCACTGTCATCAAGGAAGCTCAGGCCGTCGGAACGCCGGTGGTGGGCACCACTGTTGCAGGAATCCCCGAACTCCTCGATTTCGGACGCTCCGGAATCCTGGTGCCGCCGCGCGAGGTCATCCCACTGGCGGATGCAATCGGTCGGCTCCTGGCCGACACTTCGTTGCGACAACAGTATGCATTGGCCGGCCGTCAATTCGCCGAGACGCACTACGACATGTGGCAGAACGGACGGCAGTTGGCCGATCGACTTCGCGCAACCGTGCGACACGGCGCACACCAAGACACCAACCCCTAACGCATCATGAGCGGTCTCAGCGAATCCATCTACATGCGCAGCCCCATCTGGCTCCAGCAGGCGGCCGTCGCCGTCTGGGGGGCCCAGTGGTATTGGCGGCGGTTTGGCGGCCATTTCTCGCAATTCGTCGCCGAGTATCTTGAGCGGGACCGCTGGTCGGCCGAACGTCTCCGCGACTACCAAGCCGAGCGACTCGCGGCGCTCTTCGATGCGGCCTGGCGGTCGCCGTACTATCGCGAGGCCTTTTCCAAGGCCGGGATGAGCGAGCGGCTTGGTCCGTGGGAGGCGATGGCCAAAGCGCCGTTGTTGAGCAAAAACACCCTGCGTTCCAGCGGAGACCGGCTGCTGACGACGTCCCGCCTGCCACGCGGCGTCTCGGTGTTCAGCACGAGCGGCTCGACCGGCACGCCCACGAAGCTCTATTACACGCGCGAGTTCTTGCAGCAACAACTGGCGATCCTGGAGGCCCGCAGCTACCGTTACGCGGGCGTGACTCACCGCGACCGGCGGTTTATGTGTGGCGTGCGGAAAGTGTGTCGCCTCGACCAGAGCAAGCCGCCCTTCTGGCGATTCAGCCCCGCCGAGAATCTGGCCTACGCTTCCGCCTATCACCTTTCGCCGCGGTTTCTGCCCGATTACCTCGCATTCCTCCGCCGGTATCAGCCTCGCATCATCATGGGGTACCCCAGCGCGCTGTCGACGATCGCGTCGTACGCGCTCGAGCACAATGACATGCCGGCGCCTGCCCGATGCGTCATCACGACGTCCGAGACCGTCACGCTTCAGATCCGCGACGTCATCGAGCGGGCCTGGCAGTGCCGGCTGTTCGATCAGTATGGATGTAGCGAGGGATGCTGTTTCGCGAGTCAGTGCGAGCACGGGCGATACCACGTCAGCGAAGATCTCGGGATCATCGAGATTCTCAACGCTCAGGGGCAGCCCGCCGCACCAGGCGACATCGGTGAAATCGTCTGCACCGGCTTGCTGAACACGCTCCAGCCGTTGATCCGCTATCGCATCGGCGACGTCGCCTGCTGGGCGCCCGAGCAAACCTGCCCCTGTGGCCGGTCGAGTCGAATCATCGAGAGCATCGACGGCCGTCTCGAGGACATGTGCTGCACCCCCGATGGCCGCCAGACGCTGCGGTTCGACACGGTCTTCAAGGGCATCGACCACATTCGCGAGGCCCAGGTCATCCAGGAGAAGCCCGACTTGTTCGTCCTTCGCGTGGTTCCCGCCGAGGGGTTCGGACCATCCGACGCCGACTTGCTGCGGCACAACATGCTTCTTCACGTCGGCAACGTCCAGATCGAAATCGAAACCGTCGAGGCCATCGAACGCGCCGCCTCCGGAAAATTCCGGGCAGTGGTATGTCGCCTAACGCCCGAGGAACGAAAGAGACTCCTTCGCGGAGCCACCTGACCAACATGCATGAAGCCGGACAACAGACCGCCAGAACGCCAATGGTCTCGCAGACAGACGCTACGCCGCGAGTCTCGGTTATCGTTCCCTGCCGGAACGAAGCCGCGTGGATTGAACGATGCCTGGAGTCCATCGCCGCCAACGATTTCCCCAAAGACCAGATGGAACTGCTGGTTCTCGACGGCATGAGCACCGACGGGACTCGGGCGATCATCGGGCAATCTGCTCCGAAGTTTCCGTGGATGCGGCTTCTGGACAACCCGAGGAAGACGGCGCCCGCCGCGATGAACATCGGCATTGCCGCGGCCCGCGGAAAGATCGTTGTGCGTATGGACGCGCACAATGAGTATCCGAGCGACTACATCTCGAAGCTGGTGTATTGGCTTGAAAAGAGCGGCGCCGATAACGTCGGCGGCGTCTCGGCCGTCTGCCCATCGAACGACACGGCCGCTGCCAAGGCGATCGCTTTCGGTTGCTCGCATTTCCTCGGGGTCGGCAACGCCCGATATCGCATCGGCGTCACGAAACCGACCGAGGTGGACACGGTTCCTTTTGGCTGCTACCGCCGCGAAGTCTTCGAGAAAATCGGCCCCTTCGATGAAGAACTCGTTCGCAATCAGGATGACGA
>JBDKUC010000271.1:0-2772 GCA_039679885.1 Thermoguttaceae bacterium
GTGGTGCGCACGCCGAGGGGTCGCCGGCTGACGGTCGCCGCGTTTGGGCATTTGGGCATCCGTCCGACGTCGGAGCCGCCGGGGCTCGGTCAGCGTTCTTTCCTTTAGGCGGTGTGAGTTTTCGCAGGATCGTCGCCTTGCCTCGCAGTTGCATGGCTGCACGCTAAAACGGGGGATTGCCCGAATTGGACCGAGTGCTAGAATAACAACCGGACGAACTCTTCTTGTGTGCCTGCGTGCGTTTCAGCGTCCGAGGAGGAAGCGTCATGTTGACGATCGCTCCTGATTGCGGGTTGGACGTGCAGCGCGGTCCGGACTGGCTCTTGGTCCGAGTGCGAAATCCCGAGTTGGAGGATTTCGACGTCTCCGATCTGGCGGATCGTTTGTGGAGGCTTTTGCAGCAGCACTTCACGTATCGGCTGGTGCTGGATATGAACGAGTCGCCTGCGTTGAGTCGCGAGTTGATCGAGCAGTTGGGCCGGTTATATCAGCGGATCGCGGAGCACGACGGAGTGATGCGGTTGTGCGGTCTGTCACCGAAGAGCCGCCGAATCTGGCACGCGTGTCATTTGGACGCGCAGTTGCCGCCCTATGAAGATCGGGAGGCGGCCGTAATGGGGCATAGCAGGCCGATGCAACCGCGCTAGCGTGACGGCGGCGGGGGGAACAGTCCCCTTGGGACCTCGACCAGTGCGGCGTTTCTTGCCCAGAGGGGCTGTTCCCCGCGGGGGCATGACGCGAGTAGGGGCAGGTTGGCGATCTGCCCCCCACAAGTTCGAGCGTCGAACCGTCCGACGCGGCGCAAAGCACACGCCGTTCGGCTCGGTGAAGAACCGAACGGCGTGGAGCGTTTTTTTCTTGCCAGGGTCGCGCCGGATCAACCGGCCAGCCACGACGGCATTTCACCGGCGGCCGGCAGCTTCACGACCCAAGCTCGGGTGACTTCGTCCATGGCCAGCAGGTCGGCCAGCGCCCCGGCCGGCGGCGCGGAGTCGAGCGACAGGATGCCGATGGCGTCGCCGCCGGGCTGATCCGTCGCGCGGCCGACCGACATCTGGGCGATGTTGATCTTGTGGCGACCGAAGATGCTGCCCACCTTGCCGATCACGCCCGGCGTGTCGCGGTGCGAGAAGATCAACAGGACGCCGTCCAGATAACTTTCCAATCGGCAATGGCCTTTTTGGACCAACCGCGGCATGTTGTTGCCGAACAACGTGCCCGAGGCGATCGAGGTTTTCTTGTCCGTGATAACCTCGGCGGTGATCATCGAGCTGAAGTCGCCGACGTCGGAGTTTCGTTCTTCGACCAGTTCGATGCCGCGTTCGCGGAGCAGCATTCCGGCGTTGACGATGTTCACGCCGGTGGCCAGGGCGTGTTCGAGCAATCCGGCCGCGAAGGCCGACGACAGCAACCGCGTGCCTTTCTTGGCCACTTCGCCCTTGTAGCTCAACCGGCAACGGGTCGGGGCGCTGTGGTCCATTTGGGCCAGCAGCAGGCCGAGCCGATAAGCGACGTTCAGATAGCCGCGCAATTCGGCCAACGTCTTGGGATCCAACGGCGACATGTTCACCGATTGCTTGATCGCGCCGGTGGCGAAGAAGTCGATCAGCAGTTCGGCGGCTTCGACGGCCACGCTGGTTTGGGCCTCGGCGGTGCTGGCGCCCAGGTGCGGGGTGCAAAGCACGCCCGGCATGCCGAACAACGGATTGCTCGTGCAGGGTTCTTCGGGATAGACGTCGAGAGCCACGCCGGCGAGCTGTCCGCTCTTAAGCCCTTCGACCAGCGCGGCTTCATCGTAGATGCCGCCGCGGGCGCAGTTGATCAGCCGAGCGCCCTTCTTGAGCAATTGCACCTCGGCCGGTCCGATCAAATTGCGCGTGGCGTCGTTCAGCGGGGTGTGGACGGTCAGGTAATCGACCATCGGGAGGATTTCCTTGACCGACTCGTAGGTGACGATGCCCAACTCTTTCGCCCGAGCGCTGGGCAGGAAGGGATCGAAGCCGATCACCTTCATTTCGAGGCCCAAGGCCCGGGTGGCCACGGCCTGCCCGACGCGTCCGAGACCGACGACGCCCAACGTCTTGCCGGCCAGTTGCACGCCCATGAATTTTTTACGGTCCCAGCGGCCCTCGACCAGGCTTTGATTGGCCATGGCGATGTTGCGGGACATGCCCAGCATCAGGGCGATCGTGTGCTCGGCGGTGGAGAGGGTGTTGCCGCCGGGGGTGTTCATCACGACGATGCCTTGCCGGGTGGCGGCCTGCGTGTCGATGTTGTCCACGCCGACGCCGGCCCGGGCGATCGCGCGGAGCCGGGTGTTGCCTTGCAGCACGTCGGCGGTGATTTTCACGCCGCTGCGGCAGATCGCGCCGTCGGCTTCGAGCAGCGCGTTGCGGAGGTCCGCGCCCTTCAGGCCGGTGCGAACTTCCACGTCCAGATTGGCCGCCGACTCCAACAGATTAAGGCCGTCCTTCGACAATTCATCGAGTACAAGAATCTTGGGCATGCTCGTTTCATTTCCTTTCTGACAAGATGATTGAACCGATATCTCTCGCGGCATGAACCACGGCGAGAATGACTATCCGGTCTTCGCGGATGGTATAGAAAACTCGATAATTCTGTACGAGGTGTTCTCGAACCACATACCGTTCAAATTCCGGAACCATAGGGCCCAATTCGGGGAATTGCTTCAACGCCTTGACGGCGTCGGCGATCCGTTGAACGTGACACGCCGCATAGTAAGCGGAATCCCGGGCGATGTAAGCCCGAATG
>JBDKUC010000472.1:0-2532 GCA_039679885.1 Thermoguttaceae bacterium
TCGCCGCCGTCAAGATCGGGCGGACGCCAGATGGCCGCTACATCGTTGCCGACTGCCGCACCACGCGGCCGACCCCGGCAGGTATGGAGCGGTTCCTGCAAAACGTCGCCAGCGAGGATGGCAAGCAGGTTACAATTTCCATCCCGCAAGACCCCGGACAGGCAGGCAAGAGCCAGGTCGCGGGGTTGATCAGGATGCTATCGGGCTACACCGTGCGGTCATCGACCGAAACCGGCGACAAGATTACGCGGTTCGGGCCATTTTCAGCGCAGGCCGAAGCAGGCAATGTCGATGTTTTGCGCGGCCCATGGAATGATGGCTGGTTTTCGGCGCTGGAGGGCTTTCCGGTGGCGAAGCATGATGACGAGGTGGACGCTACATCGCGGGCTTTCGAGATCGTATCCCTTGGCCGCCGCTACAGCCTCAAGGCATGGGCCTGACGCCGGTAAAACTGCCACAGCCCTGCCCTTAATCTCGCCGCCATGGCGAAAGTGCGGCGGATATTCGACGGCCTCTGGAATGCGGCCACAGGCTTGGGCACTCGCGCCGACCCGACCCGGAGCAGGTCTTATTGCCTGACGCCGATCCAGCGCAATGAAATCGAAGCTGCGTTCCGGTCATCGGGCTTGATGCGCAAGGTCATCGAGATTCCCGCGCTCGACATGGTGCGGGAATGGATCGACTGGAAGGCCGAAGCCGACGACATTGAAAAGCTGGAGAACGAGGTCAAGCGCCTTGGTCTGCTGCAAGCCGTCTACGAAGCGGAAATCCTGCGCGGGCTTGGTGGTGGCGCTATCGTGCTGGGCATGGCTGGCGACTGGCAGATGCCAGTCCTGCCAACGCCAAGGTCCGGGCAAATCGCTTTCCTGCGCGTTGTGTCGCGCTGGCAACTGACGGTCTCCGATTGGGTCGATGATTTCGCCTCGCCTGACTATGGACGGCCGAAATATTTCACCTTCGCCGGGGACAGGGCGCAGACGCGCATCCATCCCAGCCGCGTGATCTGCTTCAAGGCCGACCCGCTGCCCGCGATCAACGTCATGGCCGACCATGAGGATCGCTTCTGGGGCGAGAGCAAGGTGCAGCGCGGTCTCGACGCCGTGATGAACTGCGACAACGCCATGGCCGCCTTCGCCGGGCTGATCGACAAGACGCGCAATACCATCATTGGCATCCCCGGCCTTGCCGATACGGTTTCCGATCCGGTCGCCAAGGATGCCTTGCAAAAGCGCATTGCCGATATGGCGACAGGCGAAAGTATGCACCACGTCACGCTCTACGATGCTGGCGACGGCGCGAACGGCGGCGAGAAGATCGACCATCGGCAGGTCACATGGGCGGGCATCCCGGAAATCATCCGGGTCTATGCCGAAACCGTTTCTGCGATCTACGACATTCCGATGACGCGGCTTTGGGGCAAGGCCGCCGAGGGCATGAGCGCCAGCGGCCAGAGCCAGCAGCAGGACTGGAACAAGGCAATCCGCGCCCGGCAGTCCATCCAGCTCGCGCCTTGTCTCGACGCGATGTTCCGGTTTCTGATCCCGTCCGCGCTTGGCCGGGTCGATGATTCGATCTGGTATGACTTCGCGCCGCTTTCGATCCCGACAGAAGCCGAAGAGGCGACGCGGTTCAAGACGCTGACCGAGGCCATGGACAAGGTGCAGATGAGCGGCGTTTTGCCCGATAGGGCGTTCAACAAGACTTATCAGTCATTGCTGGTAGAGAATGGCTTTCTCCCAACATTGGAGTCTGATCTTTCGGAGATTCCTGAGAATGAAATGTTCGGGATGGACCCGAATAGCGATGGAGGCGGCGATGATCCCTCTGCAATTCAGGCGGAAGGAGGTGGTCCGGTAACATCTGCCGGTAGTGGCGGGCGGTCTGGAAGTGGCGCGCCCGCCCGCCGTGCGGCAAATGACGCGGCAACTGGAATTGCCGAAGGCGATTGGGTTGAGTTCGACAGCGACTGGCAGACCGAAAAAGGGCCATCATCGGGCAAGGTCGTGAAGGTCGAGGGCGATCTCGTCACGATCGCGCACAGCGACGACCCCGGCGAGATGTTCAGCGTATCGTCTCTCAAAGTGAAGGTGCGAACCGAGCATTATCGCGGCGGAACACTCTGGATTTTTGACGCGCGGCCAGCTTGAAAATGAGTGGCGAAACTTGCCGCGACTCGGCAGAAATGCTAAATTTTTATCGGCCCAGCGAGGTGGTGGAACACCGCGCCGGGCCTAACCGAAACGAACATGGAGCGTTCGATATGGCTGAATCCAGCAATGCCCAATCTGTGCCCGCTGTAAAGACCTGTGAGGTGTGCGGCGCTCAATATACCCGAAAGTATGGCCTGCAGCAGTGGCTCCGATCCACGGCTTGCTCTCGCGATTGCGCGCGCAGAAAAGGAGGAACTGTCAGGGTTCGACCCCCACTGAATGAGCGGTTTTGGGCGAAGGTAAACAAGGCGACCGGTTTGGGACCAGATGGTGAATGCTGGGAATGGACCGGCCACCTCATGAAATTCGGCTATGGCGTAGT
>JBDKUC010000260.1:0-4423 GCA_039679885.1 Thermoguttaceae bacterium
AAAAGGCCGGCGGCGCCGTGTAGTCCGACGTCATGCCGCAGCCGCCGCAGACGAGCGCGATCATCCCTGCTGCAATCGTTTTGCGCATAGCGTCTCTGCCGATTGGTTGCTCAGACAAGCGGCGATAGTGTCCCGAGAATCGCCAATCGGGGCAAGGCCAGATGGCGTGCAACACCTTACGGCACATCCCGCAGACTGCCCTGTTTAACGGGCAAGCACCGGCCGGCGGAACGGCAGCTTCTTCCGCCCGGTCCCGTTCTCGCTGAGCACCCGCTGGGCCTTCGCCGAGTTGTTTACCTTGATGACGGCCAATGCGGCGCCCTTCCGACCACCGGTCAGGGAGCAGTAGGCGTAGTCGATATTCAGATGCTCGGCCGCCAATCGCTCACAGACATGACGAAAACCGCCAGACTGGCTGGTGATCTCTACGAGGAGGACGTCGGTAAGGTCGTAGCTGACGCCGATCTTGTCCAAGATCACTTTCGCCGCGTCCACATCGTCCGGCACAAACCGCACCGTGCCTCGTTCCCCGGCATTCAGGACCGCCAACGCTTTGAGATCCACTTTCCCCTTGCTCAAGGCGGCCAACACATCTGCGAGCCGCCCCGGCTTATTGACCAACGAAACCGAAACTTGCTTGGCCGTTTGCATCGTGCTCATCCTTTCGTGGAACGGTGAGAACCGTGTACTAGAATGAGACAGCCAGCCGTGGGCCGTCCACGCCGGCTTCCCGGCCTCTCGCGCCGCGGTCGTAACGTGGCCGGTCGAGAGGCGATCGAGCTTAGAGTCTCGATGAGGCGCCATCTACCAGGATCATAGCAATTGCCGCAGAATCGTCAAACGAAGACACCCGCAACGGGCGGGCGCGAGTCGGACATTCCGCCTAGATCGCCTGACCAGCCCAGATCTGCTCGGCAGTGGATAGTGGATAGTGGATAGTGGGGCCCACTGCCCACTGCCGACTGCGGCACTCTCACTTCTTGCTCTCGGCCTTCGCCGCCGAACCCTCGAGACTCCCCAGGCGGACGTTTCGCACGGCGCCGGTCGTGCCCCAGGTGCAGATGCCCAACGGGCGGCATAGCTCGACCTCGCTGCGGATTGTGAACTTGTGGCCCTTTCGCGATTGGTTCACCACATGTTCGTCGTCAATCCAGGCGTCGACTGCGGCGTCCGTCACGCGAATTCGGATGCGATACCACTGGTTCCTCTTGAACAAGAGGTACTTGGTCGTCGCGTTTTCCGACGCGTCCATGCCGTCAATGCTCGACAGGCCGACGAGCGCGCCGCCCCAGCCGCCGACGACGAGCGAGCACGGATCATCGCCGACCGGGAACGTCGTGGTGCAGAAGAAATCGTTCCCCTGGATGCGTTTGCCTTCGAGCGACAACTCGTAATTGTTCCGCGGGGGCTTGCCGGTCCACGTGACGCCGGTCATCATGTTGCCGGCTTCCATGACGATGGCGCCGTCCTTGACCAGCACGTTGCCCTGGCCGCCGAAATCGGGTGTCTTCCAGCCCTTGAGCGTTTTGCCGTCGAAAAGGCTCTTTCCGTCCCCCTCGGACTTCTTCTTTGGCGGCGGCGTCTTCGTCGCTTTCTCGGATTTTTCGGCTTGCGATTGCGGCGTATCGGCGGTCGTCGGCTTTTCAGCCGCCGATTGTCGCCCCGGCTGGCAGAACATCACCAAGGCCAAGCCGATTTGCACCAAGCCGAGAAACATCCAGGGGCGGGAGCAGGTCACGGAATCCTCGCTTTTCGATGGCGGACAGCGATCCCCAATGGCAGGCGACTAATCGGGCAACGGCTGTCCTTTCGTTTCGGGGGCGAGCCAAATCAAGGCCAGACCGGCGATGTAGATCAGCGTGATCGCGGCCATCGCAAGGCCGTAGTTGCCGTGGAAAAGGCCCACGAACTGGCCCATGCAGAGCGAGCCGCCGGCGGCCACGATGCGGCCGCAATTGAACGACAACCCCTGGCCTGTAGCGCGGACGCGAGTCGGGAACAATTCGGGCAGATAAAGCGGAAGCCAGCCGTAGAAGGCGGCCGTCACAAGGCCGACCACGCTGGCCATCGCGATGAACGCGACACCGTAATGGTCGAACACCGGGAGTCTGAACATGCACTGGCAGCTGATGAGCGACAGGATGCAGAGCGCGAAATAGACGGGACGCCGGCCGTAGATGCCGCCGATGACCGGAGCGATGAAGCACCCGAGGATCGCGCCAATGGCCAGAACAACCTGGACGAACGCTTTCGCCCGTCCCGACTGGCTTCGCACGTCGTCGAATTGCGAATCGCTGAGCGTTGCGCGAAGAATCTTCGATCGTTCCTGCTGGCTGGCCGATTCGAACTTCGCGAGCGTCTCGGCCGGCAGCATCTTCTTGGCGACCTGCTCCTCTTGCTTCTGGTCGGCCCAACTGGGGATGAAGGCCGAAACGGCGGCCCAAGTGCCGATCAACGGGATGGCCGAGAAAGCCATGGCCAGCAGCGTCCGACGAAGCAACGGGGGGCAGAAGATCTCGATCATCGGACTGCGGCCGCCCTTCTTGGCCGCTGCCTTCCATCGCTCCGATTCGGGAACGAAGCACGTGATCAGGATGGCCAGCATGGCCGGGCTGGCGCCGACCAGCATCATCCACCGCCAGTCGTTGGTCGTCACTTGCCACGTCAGGGCCACCAGGGCGATGAACAAGAAGCCGAAGTTGGCGGCCGCCCCGATCAAGCCCGCGAGTTTGGGGCGGTGGCGCTCCGGCCAGACTTCGACCACCAGAGCGACGGCCAGCGACCATTCGCCGCCCATGCCCAGCGAGGCAAGGAACAGGATCAGGCCGAACTGCCATGGCGTGGCGGCAAAATAGCAAGCCCCCATGCAGACCGAATACATCAGCATGCAGAGAACCATCGCGCGGACCCGGCCCACCTTGTCGCCGAGCCAGCCGAACGAGATTCCGCCGATGGCGGCTCCGACCAGGAAGCAGGCCATGACGACGCTGATCCATTGCGCGACCACGGCCTCGTCGGCCATGTGGAGCAAATCCTGTAGAGCCGGCCGGGCAACGAGCGGAGTCAGACCGATCTCCACGCCATCGAACATCCACCCCAGGAACGCCGCAGTGAGGGTTAACCACTGTGCCCGCGTCAACGATTTCGTTTCGCCCATGTTGCTTTCTCTGCCGATGACCGCAAACCGCCAGTATAGGCCGCCCACCATCAATCGACAACAGGCGCGCAGGCGCGAGCGCGTTCGTAGTTCCGCCTTCAGGCGGCATTCGTCACCGGTTCAACCTTGGTCCGCGCTTGCACTTCTCCGCGCGTTCTTGACCATAGTTCACTAACTTGCGTATAATTTCGCCAACGCAAGGACCGCCGACGTGAGGATTTCCGCGAAGACCGAATATGCTTGTATTGCCATGCTGGAACTGGCAGCGCAGTACAAGTCCAAAGAACCCGTTCAGATCCGCAAAATCGCGGAGCGGCACGACGTGCCGGCGCGGTTCCTAGTGCAAATCCTCCTCCAGCTCAAGGGGGCCGGCCTTGTCACCAGCGTTCGGGGCGCGGCGGGCGGCTATCAACTGACGGCGCCGCCAGAGAAGGTCTCGCTCGGGACGATCATGGACGCCGTCGATGGGCTGCTGGATGAGAGCTTTCAGCAGAGCAACGCCTCGCCTGACTCGCCGGCCACGAAGGTCCTGGTGCAGACCTGGAAGGAAGTCGCCGAGGTCCAGCGGCGGATGCTGGACAGCATCACGCTGGCCGCCCTGCTCGAGCGGGCCGCCCAGGGCGAGCAGATGTACCACATCTAAAACCGCAGGGCATCGGGCAGCAGACGGTTGTACCAGCCGGTTCTCTCGGAGGGCTTTGGCCGCGACTCGGGCGGCTTGGCCCTGGCCGTCTCGGGTTGCGTCGCGCCGGCCGTCAGCGGCACGTTCTCTTCGAGGAACCGCGGCCAATAGCCTTCCAACAGATGCAGGCAGTCGCCGATCTCCCGCTGCTTGAGTTTTACGTCGGCCAGCGCGATGAGCTTCGAGAGCTCGACCATTTCGGTGCGGTTGAACGCCAAGCTGTAAACCTGGACGTCATCGATCCAGACTTCGCCCGGGCCCATCAGGTCGAAGCGGACTCGCATGGCCGTCATCCCCTCGAGCGGCAAGTCGTCAATCTGCACTACGTACTGGCCCCATTCGGTCGAAATGGGATCGGCGTGCTGACTGGGGGCCGGAGGCAGGCCCACCGGGCCGAAGCGATAGTAGTCGCGGCCCTGAATCTTGCCCTCCAGCGCGAGCCGCAGCGGCGGCTGCCGCGCGGCGTCGGCCACCCGGAGCCAGACGGAGACGGTCAACCGTCCGGTGGTCGGCGCGGCGAAAGGTCGGCTAACCAGGCACGCTACCGGCCCATTGCTCGATAGCCTGACCGATTGACCGCTCAG
>JBDKUC010000037.1:0-15715 GCA_039679885.1 Thermoguttaceae bacterium
CACCAGTCTCCTGGAAGGCATCAACAACAAAATCAAAGTCATCAAACGAATGGCCTACGGCTACCGTGATGACGACTACTTCTTCCTCAAGATTCGAGCGGCATTTCCCGGAAATACCGGATGAACCAATTCTCTTGCGGCTAAAGCCCTCTTGTTGGTTTCCTCAACCTGCTGCTGACGCTGTTTCCCAAACTGAACTGCACCGAGCCACCCATTGCCATCCTCAAAAGGAAAGCCGTCTGGTAGTAGTCCCCGTGAAGCCTCCGCCGGCTGAACAAACGCCCGATTTTTCTGCGGAACCCACGCACAGGCCCTTAAATGATGCACCAGTTGCGAAGCCGCATCGCGAGAGCCGTTAGCCTGATTCATTCGGTACTCGGCCTTCAGATACTTGCGATCAAGATCGCACATCGTTCGCCAGATCAATTTGGAAAGCCCAAGGGTTGGCTTCGAGAGCAACTCATCAAGTTGCGGTATCACGTAGTCTCGATTCGTCCCATTCCGCCATCTCTGGCCAGGAGCACAACACAAATTCGCCCACTCCGGGTTCAGGTGACAACTCACCAACTGTGGTTGTAATCTCGTCTGTACACCAACCGCCCCGGCAAACTGGCTCAGCTTGTCCACCGGTATTCCCGATTGCTCATACGAACGGGCCAGTGCCGCCTTGGGTGCAGAGTCTCCAATCGCTTCGTAGCAGGCACTCAGCCCGGTCTCCATGTAAGGAGAATCCAAGAACACGTCGGTCGGCGTGCCCCAATCTTCACATTCGCGCTCAAATATGTAGTATTCGCCAAAAACGTGCGCCTGCTGGGGCTCTTTCTCTATCAGAGCGATGAATCTTTTCAAGTCCCTCAAGTGGGTCTTGCGACTCGGCACCTTCGCTTCCTTGGTGTATCGTTGTTCCAGAATAGCCCGGACCTGCTCGGCTTCACCAACCTCATCAACGTCAATCGCCTCCAGCAGCTTTCTCGCCTCTTCCTGCTGCCTCTTGTTCTTGCCCGACATGTAAACACGTCGGGCGACGCGCGGGAAAGTCTTGTCGTGTTCGACCTCATCGCTCGCGAAGTAGCACCTCGCTCCGAGGCTATAGCCGCCGTCGCCGAGACGAACGATACGAAGGGGTTTCAACCGCGGGAGGGTGTGGTAGGATGTCGCGTACTCTCGATAGAGCAGCGAATAGAATCGCTGATGCCACTCGCATGGTTTAGCGGCAAGCCAAGCCATAAAAGCTGCATCAGGCTTCGTCCATGTGTTGTCGGTGGCCTTTGCTTCCAGAAGAGCTATGAACTCGTCAGTGTCCCATTTGGCAATCGCCAAGCTAGACAGAAAGTGATCTGCATTACTGTTCCTCTGGGACGCGCCTATAGCCCAATGAACCGGCTTGCCGTCATGCTCGACCAGAACTTCGAGATCATCTGCCGAGAGTAACTCCTTGAGCGATGCCCCCGCCTGCAAGAGGTGCCTGGCTGGTGAGTGTGACCTAGAATGCGTCGGCGTTAGAGGCTCGTTGTTCATTTCCTCGATAATGGACGTTCGGATGGGCTCGTAGTGAGTAGCCAAGACATCTTGCCGATTGGGCAGCACGCCGAGAAAGTCACCCGTGAGAAGGTTCATGGACCGAATGGTGTGCAAGGAAGTGGCTGTCAGGTCGGCGAGTTGCTGGAACAACGGCTCATTGGCGGGCGTATCTTTGATGCTAGCTCGGCTCAGTTCGGGCACGAATGGCGCGTGAAGATGGAATCGCAGGCCAGAGGTCTCTTTTTCAGCGGGAAACAAGACGGCAACGTGGCCTGGATTGGCCGGAACGATCTTGAGTTGTTTTGCCAGGGCATGACGAGCGTCAAACGCCCTGACCTTGGGCAGGTAATCAAGTGCAAAGGCAACCGAAACACCCAGATTTGCCACGCCTTGCGCAGGCTGCGAGAATCGAAGGAAATGCGCGTGTGTCGTCGTCTTGCCGTCGGTTTGCTTCAATACCTCGATATGATGCTCGGAGTGTTCGACTCGTCGAACTTCCACAGGCAGACCTTGGCCGACCTTCCACTGAATGGAGTCTAGGTGGGTCAGAAAAAGAAGGGTGGTTTCGGCCAACTCATCAAGTCCTGCCTCGATTTCCGCATAGGCTTCCGGCGGTGTCTTCTTGCGATTGTTAAATGGAAACTCGAAGCGTGTTATCTGGCCAATCTCTGGCCGGGAAGGCATTTCCGTTGGCAGCACCAGGTGCGAGATCGTGAAGGAGAATGTGGGGGACCAGATGTGTGGACTTTCGGTGTAGGCAAACACCGCCTTAAAACCGACGCCAAATCTCTTGGCTTCCTGGTCTTGATGGAAGCTCTCGCCAATGTTGGTGATGCCCAGTACATCTTCCTTCGTGAAGGGGTGACCATTGTGCTCGAAAGCGACCGCGTTGGCATCCAATGCGAAGCGTGCCTCGGTTGCGCCGGCGTATTCGGCGTTCTGAAGAAGTTCATAGATAAAATGAGCACGATCAGGGTATAGTTCCTCGACAATCTTGCGAATGCCCGAGTACTCCTCAAGGACATCCGCCAGTTTTTGGCGCTTGGCGCGAACGTCGTCAAGAAAGCCCATGTCGCACGCTCCTTTATCACCGTGATCGCGTTATGCGCACCACACCTTGCGCAACCAGGGTGCTGGTAATGTCCGCTTGGATAATGGCGTCGTCAAGTTCCTTCATGCGGCGGCTGTAATCGGCATCGGCCGAGACTATTTGCGATTGCCGCATCCGTCGAATCTTTTCGTCCGTCGCTTGGGTGAGTTGTTCCTTGAGGATTGCCATTCGGGCCGCGTGGCTTACTTTAAGGCTCTCGCGCCGATAGCTGGCAAGCTGTTGGATTCGTTCACGGTGTTCCTCACTCGCCCTGCGCCACTCCGCATAATGCCTTGATTCCAGATTGTCGAACACGGTGGCGGCCGGTCGATCCTGCGGCACAAGGTCAATTGGTGCCGCCCGTTCGAGCAGTCGTATTACCTTGGAGTCAACCGAGTCACCCACGCTGATCGCCCGTAACTGAACGTCCTCACGCAAACCGTGATAACGCCACTGGTAGACGGCAAACGGATAATTGGCCGGAGGGATTGAGTCATCCGCCACTGCACACGCGGCCATCAGACGCTTCTGCGGCTTGTACGCCGTGGCTGCCTGGCGAACTAAGGGGTGAAGCGGCCCCATGAGCACAGCTTCCGGGTGGTCCACTGCGCAAGAGGCGTCAAATGTTACGGCCAGATGGGGCTCGTTTCCCTTGAGCCAATCCTCCCACTGGCGGTAGGTGGCTCCTTTCATGCGTTGCAACGTGCGATAGTCTTTCAGAAGCTTTTCGCGGGCCTCTTGTGATAGCCGTAGCGTCTTGAGGGGTTTGTCGCCTAGAACGTATTCTTGCCCCCCGCCAAGGACCTCTTGAAGATAGCGAGCGACGAGGTTGTGGACTGCCTGGGACGACAGCCAATAGCTCGAAGCACCTTCGATGTCCTTCTTTGTCTGAAGCTCCGGCAATTTCAATCCGAAAAATGCGGCTTGCTTGTCCTCCAATTCCTGTTGCTCTCGAATCAGGCGAACTTGGCTGTCGGCTAGCTGCTGTAACTTCTGCCGCTGCTCTTCGGGGGTCAACGACAGGTTATCCGCGATGTCACGAATCTCTCGGGTGATCTGCCCGAGGATTTCTTCGCTGGCCCCGATCTCCCGTTCAAAAACCCCGATCCGCCAGAGGCAGCGATAGTAGATTTCTGCGTCCACCGTTTCCGGCGTTATCAGATTGCAAATTGTCACATACTCGCTCTTCTGGCCACGGCGGTCAATACGCCCAATCCGCTGCTCAATCCTCATCGGATTCCAGGGCAGATCGTAGTTGACCATGCAATCACAGAACTCGTAGTCAAGCCCTTCACAGCCGACCTCTGAGAAAAGGAGCACATCCAAAGCAGTTGAGTCTCCCTTTGGAAGCCGGAACCTTCTCCGCAATTCAACACGGTCCTCATCGGGCGTGTCGCCGTGGACCATGCCAACCCGGAGAGCGTCCCGCTTGATGTGCTTCTGTAAATAGGAAAGCGTGTGGCGGAAGCTGCTGAAGACGATGACTTTGTTGTTATCCAGCTTTTGCTTGTCGCCAATAATCCTACAGAGGGAAACCAGTTTCGGATCATCAGGCGATAGATTCTTGGCCTTCGTCAGGATCGCAGAAATCTGCGACTCGATCTCACCCAACGATCCCTCATCGGGGCTGTCGGGGGCATCGTCGGCCTCTTGCCAAGTCAGCTCGTCGATGCGTCGAGTTAGGATCGTCTCCAACAATGGTGCGAGTCCAAACAGGCAACTTGCCGCTTGCCTGCGGATCGTCGTCATTAGAAACTTCACGCTCCTGTTCCCGTGCAACCGTGCCAAGATCGCCGTTTGCGCGGCCATAATGCTGTCATGCAATTCCTTTTGCTTTGGAGTGAAGGGCACTTCCACGGTTTCGGGCCGACGGATGGTGAATTGGCCGATGTCCCGGCGTCGGGTTCGGTTGATGATGCGAGAGAAACTGTGCATTTGCTCTAGGCTGTTGATCGCATCTACCCTCTGCTCAGAAGTCAGCGAATCGCTCGCCAGCATGTCGTAGACGCGCTGGAACTCAGGATTGTCCTGGAGCATGGACCGACCCCACTCGGTCGATGCTGCTTCGACCATAGCCTCGCGCGCGGTTTGGTTCCACCCATCCTGTTGTGATCGCACGACGTCCACGGCGCGATTGATATGGGGGTTGGGAGCAGCCATGTGCGCGAAGCTCTCGCGATCAATTATCAGGTCAGGCCGTAAGACGTTCAGCAGTACGAAGAGATCGTCGCTGCCAAGCTGCACCGGAGTCGCGGTAAGAAACAGGACCGCTTCTGCGTTATCGCAAAAGAAGCGAACGCCGTCGTGAGTGTAGGTCTCCGTGTTCCGAATGCGATGTGCTTCATCGACAATCACCAGGTCGAATCGTGGCGGCGGATCGAGGTCCAATAACCCCTTGCGCCGTCTTGTGCCGCGCGTGTTGCCATGCAGCAATGCTTCATCGAACAACGAATACGGAATGATCGTCTTGCAATGCAGGTCTGGCCATTCGCCTTCCAAGTCCGCTTCGTCAATGCAGTATCGCAGCGTGCCGCCGTCCAGATGGGTGAAGCGCTCGTCGAATCGCTTCAGTTCGAGTTCCCACTTTCGTTCGACAATCAGCGGCTTCGGGCAAATGACGAGCACGGATTTGACATCGGTTCTCGCTTGGAGTTCACGCAGGATCAATTCGGCTTCGATAGTCTTTCCCACACCGACGCCATCGGCGATCAGGAGGCGGGGACGGTCGGAATGGATGAACTTCAGCACTGGCCGGTACTGGTACGGAACGAAGTCTACCTTGGCGGCGTTCAGGGAGTAGAGAGTGGATAGACTCGGTTGACAAGTTTGCAGTGCGCTCAGGTGGGCATGAAACTCGGGGAGCGGAAGCCAAGGCGTGCTTTCGGCAACAGATTGCATCGCCTGAAGTTGGGAAGCGTAGTAAGTCGTGGTCGCTCCGTTATGGAAGACTGCGTAGCGGTTCTCCGGCTGCCCTGGGATGACCGCAACCACCGCGCCCGTATTGGCGAGGTTCGACTTCGGGGCAACGATCTGGCCTGCCGTAAACTCAGTTTGGAGGGGCTTGGGAGGCTCATCGGTCGGCGGAGGGCTTGCTGCTATCGCCCGTGGTCGCAACTCACTTTTTGCGACCTTGATAGCCTCGATGGTTTCGTTTTCTGCACCGATTGTGGCGGCGAATCGCTGCAAGGTATCAAGGTCGCGGTACGCATCGTCATCGGGAACCCCGGCCGTGGCGACATGCGCCCAGCGGTTCCGCACGCTGCACATTTCTTTCAAGTAGTTGCGGTCGGCCGAAGTGAGATTCTCGGCTTGCGATATGACGTGCCAGTTCTGGTCAAGTACGCGCATCAAGGCGGCAAGGTCAAGCCTAGACAGCGATGCCGTCCCGGACTGTTCCGTCATTCGACGCTGCTGGAAGGAAAGGGCGGGCAGGACAAGGCTACTCCACCAGTCGCTCTTCTGCTTCGGAAGCGACCGCTCCAGGAAGGCGCAGAGCGCCTTCGTGACATCCCGCATCAGCACAACCATCTTCCCGTGCATGATATAAGACCCTTTCCAATATTCTTGCCCATTTGTCTGCGAGCAGACTACGCAAGCAGGTGATTCTCTCAATCTCCGAACCGTCGATTCCGCCAACCGCCGTCGCCGCGACTGCCGCTCCCAGCACCACGACCGCCACCAAACATCCTCCCGGCCTCGGCAGTCCGTTGCGAATCAGCTGCCCGCAGCAGTTCAGCGGCGATATTGGCGCACACCTTGTATTTTCTCGCTCCTGGAGGCCGACACAAGTAGGCTTCCAGTAGCTTCGAGACAACATCCAAGTGCTTCGCGTTTGGGTAAATATCCAGGGCGACTCTGAGGAGCCGCACATTGGATGGGTCAAGAGTCCAGCGACGGATGAGATCGGTAACACGGGCTTCTGCCTGCTGATCGAGAAACGCCCGGCCGACGTTCAATGAACTGTCCGTAAAACCTTCCGCATCCGACATCAAGCGAAGCGACCGATACACCCTTCGCCAACGATGGGCCAGTCTATCCCTTGCTGGCCACGCATTCAACGAAACGTCACCGGGAGTGCGAGGGGGCGTTTCCCGCTCCGCTAGTCTCCAACAGCGTAATGTTCGCTATAGAGGAAGTCAAAGGCGTCTGGCCCTTCCTCATCGAGTCGCTTCATCCAGGAGGCGATGGTGGCAGCCGTAACAAGAAACGCTCGTGCCGTCTGCTCCAACGACCATCTGCGTGCCGCCTTCAACTCCAAGATAGCCATGCGTTCGGTGGGCGGATACTGCGGCCGGCGGTGCGGAGGGATTTGTGCCATGCAGGCGTCCTTGATGCGGAGTTCCTCTCTCAGTAGACTGCTTTCCTCCCAGAGACTTGAGTTCTCCGACATCAGCCGAACCCGCGCGTTTCTGCTGTCGGCGGCCCAACTCCGTGTGTAGACGATGGCATGGTGATGCTGGCGCGCGATGAACCGGCGTTCGGGCGGCATTTGCGAGCCGGTGGCTTTCGCGCAAGGCTTGGGTTGCGGTAAGGTGTTGCTTTCTAGGGATTCACGCACCTGTCGAGCCGTGTCGGTAGCTGATATATTGGCCAAATCGTTTGACCTTTTACCCGGAGTCGACCCATGGCGAAGAAGCAATCTGCGAAAAAGCCTGCCCCGTCACACGACGAGGAGCAAATCGTTCTTGGCCCCAATCCCAAGAAGGCTTTGCGGCTAGCGGACAAGTCTGCGAAGATGCGCGAGGAATTGGAAGATGCGGCGATGCTCGCGGCGGCGAAAGCCGTGCGAACCTGCATGAAGAAGCACAACATCGAGCTGACGCCTCTCGAAGCCAGCATGTTGGCTGCGATCTGGTTTGGAGAATGACCCGTGCGGGAGCCGTCTCGCGACAATCAAGATTGCCGCCGAGTTGGCCGCAACGGCTCGGTGAAGGCGACTCCGAAGCTTGACGGCCCCGTCAAGACTGGCTTCCGGTTTTGAAGCACGCTGAGCCGCGGCGATCGTGATGCGGGGGCGGCTGCCAAATTTGGCGGCAATGCTGAGGCGTCGGCCATCACCGGCTGCCGTGTCTCGTTCTACCAGTCTCGCCGTCCAGCCCTGCCCATGCGCGTGGCGATGGGCCCGTCAAGGGCGATCCGGTCGTGCAAGTTGACGTTGACCAAAGGTTATTGAACACAACGCCGAACGCTTGCGCTGCCGCTTGTCGGAGGGGGGCGATACTGGTAAGCTAGTTGGGCTGGTGGCTCTTTGTGCCGCGCCGCTACTGACACAACGACCCTTGTTGCAGAGATTCATGTCGAACGACGACCGGTATGTTTTGGAGACACCGGAGAACATCGAGGTCGAGTTCGAGCCGGCTGGGCTTGGCACACGTTTCTGTGCCATGCTGATCGACACGTTGTGGATCGGCCTGCTCTTGCTCCTCTTGTTCCTGCTACTGATTGGTTTCGGCGCCGGGGTGTCTGAACTGCTCGATGGGCGCCGAGGCAGGCAATGGGTGGACTGGGTCGCAGCCGTGCTCTGGGCGATCGCCGCCGTCCTGCTCTATGACGGATACTTCATCCTCTTCGAGTTGCTGCTGCGCGGTCAGACGCCCGGCAAGCGGTCCATGAAGATTCGCGTTGTCCGCGACGACGGCACGCCGGTCGGCGCCAATGAAGTGCTGATTCGGAATCTCCTTCGGATCGTCGACTTTCTACCGGCGGGTTACGCCCTCGGCGCGATCGTGATGTTTCCAAGTCCCCTGGCCAAGCGATTGGGAGACATTGCGGCCGGGACAATTGTGGTTAAGGAAGGGCAACGAGACTACCGGGGGCGAACCGACAAAAAATACGAAATCGCCTCGTCGTCGATTGGTCCGGTGAATACGGAACTGCAGCCCGAGGAACGCCGAATGGTCGTCGGCTTCTTACAGCGGCGGTTCGAGCTGCTGCCCGGGGCCCGGCAGCAGTTGGCCGAGCGGCTGGCGAAACCTCTGCACGAGAAGTACGGCGGCCAATACACCGACGCCGAAAGCTATATTCAACGGCTGGTCGAGGGACGACACTATGAATCTTGACGGTTGGCTCCAACAGCGGCGACCAGCTTGGGATCGCCTTGGCGCGATTGTGGACCAACTCTACCGCCGCGGACCGCGACACACAGCGCCGCGGGACGTCGAAGAAATGACCCAGCTTTACCAAACGGCATGCGCGGACCTGGCGCGGCTGCGGGCGTGCAACTTCGATCCCGATTTGGTGGCATCGCTCAATCGGCTGGTCACTCGCGCCCATGGCCAGATATACCGTGGCCCATCGCGGCGCCCATGGCGGCTGTCCCATTTCTTTCTTGTGCAATATCCGCTGCTCTTCCGGCAGACGTGGACGTTCACCGCGGCCAGCCTGGCAATCTCCGTGAGCGCCGCCCTGATGGCGTTTGTCACAGTCCAGCACAAGCCGGAGATCGTCTGCGACGTCATGGGCTGCTGTTTTGACCGCGAGTTCTACGGGCCCAAGACCGTGGCCGACATTCGCGATCGATTCAAGGCCATTGACAGTCCATTGATGTCGAGCTTTGTGATCACGAACAACGTCCGGGTGGCGCTCACCGCGTTTGCCCTGGGGATCACCTTTGGACTTGGCACCGTCTACATGTTGACTTTTAATGGGGTGATGGTCGGCGGCATCGCCGGCGCGTTCGCCAAGAGCGGGATCGGTTGGCAATTCTGGATGGTCATTCTGCCGCACGGGGCGTTGGAGCTTAGCGCGATCGTCGTTGCAGGCGGCGCTGGCCTGCTGCTAGGACATAGCTTGTGGTGTCCCGGCCAGCGGACACGGCGTCGAGCGTTGCGGGAGGAAGCCATCCGGGCCGTGCAGTTGGCGGCTGGCCTGATCCCGGCCTTCGCCGTCGCGGGGTTCTTCGAGGGATTCGTCACGCCAAGCGATGCGATCCCCGAAGCCCTGAAAGTCGGCCTCGGGATCGCCACGGCGGCCATCTTCTGGCTCTATCTGCTGTTGGGAGGGCGAAGGGCCGAGGGTCGCTTGCGCTTCTCATCGATAAAACACTAGCCGACGCGCAAGCTGCCTGCGAGGGCAGTTGCGCTCGCTCGGGCGTCGGGCTGACGCAGGACGGCCCTCGCTGGCTTTCCGTTGCTGGTGAGACACTCGGCCTGCCCAGATCCTCAGCGCGAGCGTGACAGTGTCTAGCGTCCTCGGCTAGAATCGCTTTCGGGCTTTCAGCATCAGGTAGCGATGCAGCAGTTGCGGCGTCAGTTGACGGGGATCGGCGTCCAGCACGTCAACGCCCGACTGACGCATCCGCCCCAAGGCTTCCGCCCGCCGCGCAAGCATCTTCAGCGCAACCGTCTTGGTGAAACAATCGGAGGGGTCACGCGGCTCGGCGGTCGCCGCCTGCTCCACTTGCAGATTTCGCAGCGTAACGCACAGCGGCAGGTGATAGCGGGCAAAACGGGCTGCGTAAGCCAGCAACGTGGACGACGTATCGCGATCGATCACGTCCGTCAGCATCACGATCAGCGAACGCTTGCGATGCCTCAGTGCGAGGAACTTGCAGACCTGTTCATAGTCCGATTCGCATGGCCGGGCCTCCAATCGGTAGAGCGACTCGTTCATCCGCGCAACCGCCGCACGGCCCTTGACCAGCGGAACGTAACTCTCCAGCCGGTTACTGAAGGCCACGAGTCCGATGCTGTCCCCCTGCTTCATCGCGACATAGGTCAGCAACAACGTCGCGTTGATCGCACAATCGAGCCGTGACAGTTGATCGACCGGAGGCACCATCAGCCGGCCGCAATCCAACACGACCAGCACGTTTTGGCTTCGCTCCGTCTCGAAGTTGCGAATCATGATGCGGCCATGGCGGGCCGTCGCTTTCCAGGCGGCGTCCGCCAGGTCATCGCCAGGAACGTAGTCGCGGAGGCTTTCAAACATGCTGCCCCGCCCGCGAAGTCGAACGGGCGCCAGACCGATTTCCGACATCCGGTGGCGCTGGGCGGCGAGCTCGTAGCGAGCCAGGCTGGCAACATTGGGGTAGACCTTCGTCGCGTCGCGGACGCGGAAACGTCTCTGGCGAACAACCAACCCCAATTGCATGTGCCAGCGAAGAAAGATGTCGCCGAACTCGTGGAGACCACGGCGCGTGGGCGTGACCTCGTACCGCAACTCGGCCGAAGCGCGGGGCAAAAGTGTTCCCGCCAACCGCTGTGTCTGTCGTTCAATCGCCTCCGGAACGTCTTCGGTCAACTCGAACCTCAGCCGCGCCGCCGCCAGGTTGCGAACATCCCACCCCACGAGGTTCACTGCGCCGAGAGAAAGATGCTCGGGCAACCGACGCTCGATGACGATCTGCCGTGGGCGGGGCGAACGTAGGACGTCGATGCCGACGATCAGCAGCAACGCCGCGTCATATCCCCCGGCAATTGCCGCAGCTTGTGGCCACGGAAAAACAAGCAACGCCACGGCGGGCAGCGCTAGCAGGATCAGTAGCTTTCGCGTGGGCAGCAGCATCATGTCGTCCGCCGGAACTGGGGAGAACGGTCGATGTCGGCATTCACAGTCTCGGCACCTCGACTCGTTCCAAGATTCTCTCGACGCATTTGTCGGCCGTCATCCCCTCGATCTCCGATTCGGGGCTCAGAACCACTCGGTGGCGCAGCACCGGCGCAGCCATGTCGCGTACATCGTCCGGCGTGGCATAGGACCGCCCCCGGAGCACGGCCGTTGCCTTACTGGCCAGGAGAAGCATGACGGCGGCGCGAGGGCTGGCCCCGAGCGTCAGCCAGGAAAGCGCCCGCGTGCCACGAATAATCATCGCAATGTATTCCAGTACCGGCGGGGCGACGAGCACCTGCCGGACGGCCGCTCGCGCTTCAACCAGTTCTTGCACGCTGGTTCGCGGCTCGATGCCGAACGTCGCCACCCGGGCCGCGTCAAAACCGGCCTGGCAGCGCGACAAAATCTCCAGCTCCTGCTGCTTTTCGGGATAGCCGATGGCCGTCTTGAACAGAAAACGGTCCAACTGCGCCTCCGGCAAGGGATAGGTCCCCTCGTATTCGATCGGATTCTGCGTGGCAAAGACGGCGAAGATGGGGCTCAACGCGTGGGCCTCGCGATCGACAGTGACCTGTTGTTCCTGCATCGCCTCGAGCAGGGCCGACTGGGTCTTGGCGGGCGCGCGGTTGATTTCGTCCGCCAATAACAAGTCACAGAAGACAGGCCCCGGCGAAAACTGGAATGCGGCGGAATGCGAGTGGAAGATGTTCACTCCGATGATGTCCGTCGGCATCAGGTCCGGGGTGAACTGAACCCGATGGAACTCGCCGGAAAGGGCCATCGCCAACGCCCGGACGAGGAGTGTCTTCGCCGTGCCCGGCGGCCCCTCGAGGAGCACGTGTCCGCCGGCCAGAACCGCCACGATAACCTGGTCCAGAGCCGAATCCATGCCGACGATGACTTTCGATAGCTCTTGCCGAAGGGCCAGGGCCGTTCGCGTCACGGCTTCAAGTTCCATGTTCGAGTCTCTCCACGAAATGATGAATCTTCCGGAATATGATCAAGAGCCGTTGCCGGCCCACGGTGGTCGTGGCAGCGTCTTTTGCCTCCTGCAACGCCGTAGCGAACTCGTGGCCCCACCGGTCACGCACGACTTCTTGCAGCTGCCGATCGTCGATCTCGGGATCGAGGGACGCCGACCGGCAAAGCCGATCTCGATAGTGATGATAGAGCGTTTCGGCGGCCACGCCGGTTGCGCCTGATTCGTCCAACAGGCGGCCGGCAGATTCTGCGAATTCGCGGTGTTGGCGACGTGGCTCGCGAGTCACGTCCTGCGGGCTGCCGAAGCGGACGGCCGCCCCATATAGCCCCAGCAGTCCCACGAGAAATGCTTGGCCGATCGCCCAGCGCCACGGTCCCGCGAGGATCAATCTTATCATCGCCAGCGACGACCATTCCTGCTCCGGAAAGCCAAGGTGGTATTCGTCGAAGGCGATCCGTCCGCGGTAGCGGTCCGACAGCTTGCTCGCCACATTGGCTAACAGCAACCCGTTGTCAGCCTCATTGATTCCAAGATTGCTGAAGGGAAAACTGTCGGCCAGGGCGATGATCGTGCCCTTGCCTGCTTCAATGCGCAGACCGATGACGCCGCCATTGTCTTTCCAGAACGCATGCGTGTCGGCATTTGCCAACGATCCACGCAGCGGCGACTTGACGCGGAAACGGCGGTCACCCTGGCTCACGAGCCTCTTGATCCCGGCCAGAATCGGGTCGGCAACGTCCAACATGGGGGCCGAGTTCGGACGATGTTTGTCGGCCGAACCGCTACTCCGCTTTTCGGCATCCTGCTCCGATTCCTGCCAGGCGAGCCATTCTTCCAGCCCGGAAACGCTCGCTGGGCGACGGGAGCCACCTGCCCGGGCGTGGGGCGAGGATGAGACCGGCACGACCACCAATGCGTGACCGTCCTGGATCCAGTCTTTCAGCGCGGCGAGTTCGTGAACGTCCAGCCCGAGCCTGGGCTCCAGCATCACGAGAGTGCCGATCCCATCGAGCGTCTCGGGAACGATCGGGCGTCGCAAGCGGGCCACGTCAAAGCGGAGACGTTCGAGCACTTGATAGGCCGCCTTTGTTCCGTAACCGGCGTTGAAAAATGTCGATGGCTGTCGAAGGACCCCGCCAGTCTTTTCCGGAGGCTCCAGCAGCCACGTGCCGATCCCCACGAGCCCTGCTGCCAGCAACAGAATGCTCAGGATCAGGCGATCAGGGCGCGATAGCGACGGCAGGCTCATGCAGCAACCCCTCGACCATCTTGGCCATGTCTTCCGAATTGGACATCGACGCCGGTTGGCCGCCGTACATGATCGGCTCGAAGCAGCCCGTCAGCCGACGGAATGCAGCCTGAATCGCGACGCGAGTCCGCAACTCGCGAATGTAGTCATGATTCGTCTTCGACAGCCGGAAGACGATCGCGCCCTGCCGATCGAGCCACAAAATGGCCGCGACGTAGAGATATTTGGTCGCAGCCAACCAGTCACCATCCGCGAGCAAGCGGCGGGCTTCCTCGTAAATCGAATCGAATTCCAATTCGGGGACGCCCAGTAGTTGCCCGGGGTGGCCCCGCCGCGCCGCGCGATGCGATGATCGCGACACGCCCCCCAGCATAATCACGAGCGTGTAGAGCAAGTGCGCCAGAATCGCAACTAACGTCACGATCATCCAGACCACGATGAGCCACCACAACCAGGTTGGCAGCATGCCGATCGCGGACGCGATTCCATGCGTCATCGAGGAAAGCCACTCGATGAATTGCCGCGAGAGGGCGGAGGGGTCCGCACGCAGGTCGCCGAACTCCGGCTGAGCCAAAACCTCCTTGATCGCCGATCGCGTGCGACGGTGGAAATTCGTCGGCGGCGAACCGGCTGGGGCAGCCTCTCGCATCGTCAGAAGACAAGAGGTGTGAGGGCTGGCCGCGAGAGGATGAACGACCTGTTCACCGGTGACAGCCGAGGCCATCAACCCGTATCGCTTTCCAGAGGCAATAGGAGAAACGGCAAGGATCGACGCCGAGACAACGGCTAGAACCAGTAATCGTGCAAGGCGTCTCGTCATGTCGTTGCGGGCTGGCCCAACGCCTCCGACAACTTCTGGAGGTCAAACGCTTCCTTGCGGATGCGAAGGTCGTAGTACAGCAGGATTGCCGGGGCCGTCTGAATCGGCAGCAGGACTGCTGGCACGATGTTTTGCACGAATGCTCGAAGTGCGACGTGGGGCCAGGGGACCAGCCCGATCACGGCGCCGAGGGCGAAGTTCACCGCAAACGCGAGCAACGCGACAACCAACATAAGCGAGAATCCTTTTCCAAGGTTTCCCTGCATTAGCTGGCGCGATCGTCCCATGGCGGTGGAACCGTTGGTGCGTTCCAAAACCACCACCGGCGCGATCAGCAAGAACCACAACGAGAAGATAACCCCAGGCACGATGCAGAAGACGTAGCCGACCATTGTGGCGACTCCCGCGATGATTTCCGTCCACAGCAGCGGGAGCAGTCGATGCGCCGCCCGCCCATAGGACGCTCCGGCGGAAAGCGTTTCGCCCAGGTAGCTGGCAGATATATTCTCAATGAGAGCGGCGCTGCAAAGCGGAACGAGGACAACCATGAAGAGAAATATCCCCACCAAAGCAACCGAACCCGCCATGATCGCAGCTTGGGGATCGGCCTTCGGGAATACGGCGCGCCCGTGCTCCTGAAAACGGAAGTCGGTGGCTTGATGCGACGAGTAGGCGGTGCTCGCGGCATACGGCGAGGGTTTTGGCATCATCGCCTCGTACACGCCCATGAACACTCCGAAGGGCAGATAGACCACCAGCGCGATCAGCAGGAACACAAGGAACCGTTGGCGATACAAGCGAAATGTCGTGTCGAGAATGTCCCCGATTCCCATCGGCCGAAGTTCTTGCGCGCTCATCTCGAACCTACCTCCTTCGAGTTTGGTGGCCTTACTCGCCCTAGGCTCTCCGCTGGTGACGCCAATGCGGCCCATTGGCGGGGCAACCCCAGCAAGATTACCAGCCGCGGTCGCAGTGTCAAGCCCTCTGCACTTGGTAGGACGGGGCAAGCATCAGCTTCGTTCAGCATCCAGGTCGCCAATCTTAGACGCCACCGGCTGGAAGACCGGGAGTGGCACAACGCGGTAATAGCCGCCGCCACACCCAACGAGCCGCCACCAAGGCGTGGTGCGGCTTCCGGACAAACCGTTGCTCTGGTGCCCCCCCACGACAACCAGGTACCCGCCGAGTGACGTGCCCCCCATTGCAGCGGCAGGCCGTTGGGCCGAAGGATATTGCAGAGGGGCGTCGAGGTCGACACCGGCGTACTCGGTAGCGAGCCGGCGGAGCTTTTTGGCCAGGTGCACGCTCAGCCCGTCGGCCTCACCGAAGTCTCTTCGCGGACAGCTTGCCAAGGTTGCCCTTTTAGCCAACCCGGTGGAACGTGCGGAGGCGGTCGGCCACACTGCTTGGCTCTGGCTTCGGCCGTAGCAGAGAGGCCCGACTGTGAAGCGTTCTTACTCAGCCGCATGCGGGCTCCCCATAGCGGCGCGACGAGATGGCGTT
>JBDKUC010000099.1:0-23839 GCA_039679885.1 Thermoguttaceae bacterium
TGCCCATCGGGGCGGTGCTGGGGGGCCGCTCGCCCATGTTGCGGCTAGGGAATTTCCGGGCGTTGAATGCCGATATCGCCCCGTTACGATTCATCGGAAATGGAACCCGTCTCGACGTCGCCTTCCGAAAGGACTTTGCTATGCGCAAGTATGCAGTGATCTCGACCGCCATCGCCGCCTTCGTTCTCGTTGCCTGGACCTGCGCGGCGCGGGCGGATGGGCCGGTAAGCGCCCAAGACTACATGAACCGCGGCATCGACCGCTACTCGAACAATGACAAGGTCGGCGCGGAGAAAGACTTCACCGTCGTTGTCCAGATGGAGCCGAACAACGCTGAGGCCTACAACCGCCGCGGCAACGCCCGCGCGGACCTCGGCAACAACCGCGGGGCCGACGCGGACTACTCGAAGGCGATCGAGCTCAACCCGTACTACGCCAGCGCGTACGACAATCGCGGCTGGCTGCGGCGGAAGCTTAACTTCCTGTCGGGAGCCATCGCCGACATCAATAAGGCCATCGAAATCGATGGGAACAACGCCAGCTATTACTACGATCGTGCCCTGTGCCTTTCCGACCGAGGCGACCGCGCGGACGCCATCGTCGACTTCAACAAGGCGGTGGAACTGAATCCAAAGAACGGCGTCTACCTGATCGATCGCGCCAGGGAGATGCGTTGGAACAACGACCTGCAAGCCGCACTCGATAGCTACAACCAGGGCTTGGAGATTCTGCCCAAGGACGCCAATGGCCTGGAAGGCCGTGCCGAGACGAAGCGTCTTTTGGGCGATTTCCACGGCGCGATCGCTGACTTCACCGCGGCGATCAACGTGAAGCCGGCCAACTGGACCGACGAGAACTGGTGCCATACGCAGCGCGGCTTGGCCGAAGTGTCCGTTGGCAATTTCAAGGCGGCCATGGACGACTTCAACAAGGTTCTGACCGTCCAGCCGCACTATGCCAATGCCCTTTACGGTCGTGGGCTGGCCCAACTCAAACAAGGCAACAAGGACGCCGCGCAGAAGGACTTCGACATGGCCGTCGCGGCCCAACCTGACCTGAAAGACAAGGTGGCTGACGCATGGAAGACCGGCGGCCCTTCGACCGCCGGCCGACCCACCACGACGAAATGATCGCCGCCGGCAATAGGCCGTGCAGTTGCACCGTAGGACGGGCTTCGTAGCCCGTCCGGTTTCAGGACGGATTGGGAAATCCGTTCTACGGTTCGTTGGCCATCATGCTGTTTCGTGATGGCGCCGTCGCCGGACACCACCGCGTGCCCGGCTATATCATTTCTTACGCAAAGGAGCAGAGCTATGCCGTTGGCCGCAGAAAGACAGATGGAGCATATCGGCGAGACGTGTCCGGTCGTCAATTCGCTACACGACCTGATTCAGGTCTTTAGCACCCGGATCAACAGCGTTTGGCGTTATGACCAGTACATCGCCAACGCGGACGGGAATCCCGAACTTCAGGACTTCTGGCGAATGCTGAAGAGGCAGGACCAGCAAGCCTGCCAGAAGATGAAACAGTTGCTGGCTGAGGAACTTGGCAAGACCTAGCAATGGCGTGGGACGGACTCCCAGTCCGTCCAAGACGCCGTCGGACGGGCAAGGAAGCCCGTCCTACGGAATGGGAGGCAGCGGTGGCGGAACTCAAGCATGCCACCCGAAATGCGGGCTTGTCCCACTGGACTCGCCCGCAATCATTCTATTAGAAGGCTCGCGAACCAAGGAATGCCGGTAGTACCATTCGCAGGAATGGGAAGTAATCCTTGGTGAAAGCGAGCCTTCGTCTATTTCTTGCTGCGTCGCAGCCAACGCAGCGCGACGACCAGTCGCGGCTTGAACTTCGGTTTGGCGGCAGTTGACGCCTATTTCGTCATTCTGAGCGCAGCGAAGAATCTCCGTGGCGCAGGGAAGATTCTTCGCTGCGCTCAGAATGACGACTGCCAAGATTTCTTGCCACGCCCCCACGCTCGGACGCTCATTGCATTCCGCGCGAAATCGGCGATAATGCTGGGTTACCCTTTTTCGCCCAGAAGGAGCGGATGCGATGAACGACAAGGTTCGCCAGTACCCCGGCCTGACCTTCGACGACGTGCTGCTGGAGCCGCGCTACAGCGAAGTGGTTCCGGCCGATTGCGATGTCTCGACCCAGCTCACCCATCGAATCCGCTTGAACATCCCGCTGTTGAGCTCGCCGATGGACACGGTGACCGAGTCGGAGATGGCCATTGCCCTGGCACGCGAGGGGGGACTCGGCGTCATCCACAAGAACATGTCCATCGAGCGGCAAGCCGAGGAGGTCGAAAAGGTCAAACGGAGCGCCAACGGGATCATCGTCAACCCCGAGACGCTGCAACCTGAGGCCAGCGCCGGCCGCGCCCGGGAGATCATGGACCAACACAACGTCTCGGGGCTGCCCATCACGACGGCCGAGGGGCGTCTGGTCGGCATCATCACGCGCCGCGACCTTCGCTTCCTGGAAGACTGGACCCTGCCGATCGCCGACGTCATGACGTGCGAGAACCTCGTCACCGCGACGGGGACCGTGACGCTTGAGGAAGCTGAGAAGATTTTGATGGCGAAAAAGGTGGAGAAGCTTTTGCTGGTTGACGAAGATTTTAGGCTGAGCGGCCTCATCACGATCAAAGACATTGATATGATGCGGCGGTTTCCGCAAGCCTGCAAAGATGGGCAGGGCAGGTTGCGGGTCGGTGCCGCCGTCGGCGTCCTCGATTATCAACGCGTCGAAGCACTCATCCGAAAAGGCGTCGACGTGCTCGTGGTCGACAGCGCCCACGGCCATTCGGCAAACGTCCTGGAAACCCTGAGGACCATTAAGAAGAACTGGCAGATTGATGTCGTCGCCGGCAACGTTGCCACGGCGGACGGCTGCAAGGACCTGATCGCCGCCGGCGCGGACGCCGTGAAGGTTGGCATCGGCCCTGGCTCGATCTGCACCACGCGTGTGATTTCCGGCATTGGCGTTCCGCAAGTCACGGCGATTTACCAAGCCGCTTCGGTGGCCTCGAAGGCGAATATCCCCGTCATCGCCGACGGCGGCATTCGCTACTCGGGCGACCTGACCAAGGCAATCGCCGCCGGCGCCGATGTCGTGATGATCGGAGGACTATTCGCGGGATTGCAGGAGAGTCCGGGCGCCCAGATCCTTTTCCAAGGTCGAACCTTCAAGGTCTACCGCGGAATGGGCTCCTTGGGCGCGATGGTTCACGGCTCGAGCGAACGCTACCGCCAAAGCCATCGCGGGCCGGACAAGTTGGTGCCCGAAGGCGTCGAGGGGCGTGTCCCCTACAAAGGACAATTGGGTCCGTTCGTCTATCAGCTCGTCGGTGGATTGCGGGCGGGAATGGGTTATTGCGGAACGCGGACCATCGAGGAGTTGCGCAAGGAAGCGCGATTCATCCAAGTCACGTCGGCCAGTGTCCGGGAGAGTCATCCCCATGACATTACGATTACGCAGGAAGCGCCGAACTACAGTACGGAGTACACCACCGGCGAAAATTCGTAGCCGGTTGAAGGCCCTGGGCGCCATCGGTAAGCGAAACTTACCCGTGACCAGCCCGGCCGAGACCTCACCTGCCAAGCTGCTGTCGGCCTATTCACGCCGCTGGCCGTTTTGCGTGCTTCTCGTGGCGGGCGTGGTCCTGGCGATCGCATCGCCCGACGCGCGACGTTCGATGGGAGCGGCCGGGGACGACGGATCGGCCCAAGCATCGACCGCGGCCGACTCACCGGTCTATAGCACCGGGAAGAGCGGCAGCCGGTTGAAGTGGCTCCCAACGGCAACCAAGCCGACCGCCCCGGACTCTTCGATCAAGCGGGTGCAATTCGCCGAACCGACGCGTGCCGTGCGGCAGTCCGACATCCCGGACCCTCCGGCGGCGCCCAGCGTCAGCGACGGCGAGGGAACGTGGCAGAAGACCGCCGCGCCAGCCGAGTTGCCGAACGAGCCGGCGCCCGTGCGGAGCCAGACCAAGCGTGCCCGGCCTTTGTCCAGCTCGCGTTCGACGACGGCGCCGCCGCCGAGCCCGTCCTACTCGCCCGAGAGCACGTTTTCCTTGGAAGGCAGCGACAAGGGACATGGATTCGCGTTGAAGGAGAGTTGCCCTTCGCCCAAGGACTTGAAGCACATCAATGAACTGAGCACGAACATCGAGCCGCCGCCGCCGCCGCCCAACTGGGCGGAATCCGGGGGCGGAGTCCCACACGATTGCCCGCTGGGCAACGACCCGTTCCAACCGCGCAGCTTCGCGCCGATCACGTTCAGTTGGACGGCCTCCGCGTTGTGCCACAAACCGCTCTACTTCGAGGACGTGCAACTCGAACGGTATGGGCATATGTGCGGTCCGTGGCTCCAGCCGTTTGCCTCGGCCGGCCAGTTCTTCGTCACGATTCCATTCTTGCCGTACAAGATGGGCGTGGAGTTGCCGAACGAGTGCGTCTACACGTTGGGCTACTACCGGCCGGGCAATTGTGCGCCCTACATGCTCGATCCGATTCCGCTCAGCGTCCGTGGCGCCTTCTTCGAGGGCGCCGCCATCGTCGGCGTCGGCTATGCGTTTCCATAAGCCGGCGTAACGCCATTCGTTTCGCGTTGGACGGGTTCCGATCCGTCGGGGGTTGTGTGCGACGGGCCAAACGGTCCGTCATGAGTAGCGGCACAGGGAACGTCGACCGCCGGCCAGAACAGCCGGCGGTTCGCGTTTCTTGGGACGCCCTTGGCGGAGAAACCGCCATGTCCGTTACACCAGAGCCTGGCGTGCCGGCTGCCCGCCGACGATCGGGCAGCCCACCGGCGTTTCTCGATGGGCGAATTGTTCCAGCGTGGCGGTCAGCGTCTTCCACTCGAATGGCTTGACGACGAAATCGGCCGCTCCGAGTTTGAAGGCGTCCTTCACCACGTTCTTCTGCCCCAGCGCGCTGATGACAATCACCTTCGCCCCGGGGTCAGTGCCGAGAATCTCCCGGAGCGCCCAGATGCCGTCCCGCTCCGGCATGACGAGATCGAGCGTCACGACAGCGGGCCGCAACCGGCCGAATTGCTCTACCGCCTCCAAACCGTTGCACGCCTCGCCGACGATCTCCCAGCCCGCGTTGCTGGCCACTTCCTTGATCCGTTCACGCACGATCGTCGCGTCATCGACTACAAGTAATGTGTTGGCCATGCGATAGGGCCTCTGGGGCGGAGAATCAAGCGGCCTAGCCGGCGAAACTCGTCGCCCGGCCTAGCGACATCCAACTATAGGTCACCGCCGACGAGGCGCACTTTAACTGCTTTCGTAGTACCGCCTTTAGGCGGAAGCGCTCGTAGTACCGCCTTTAGGCGGAACAAACCGCCTAAAGGCGGGACTACGAACTACCGGCGGCGGCGGTCCTGCCGATTATTCCGCCGGCACGATTTCGACCACCTTCAGCCGGCGGTGGAACGTCAGGCCGGTCGAGCGAAGCAGTCCCTCGAAGAGTTCGTCGACCGTCGCGTTCTCCAGACGAACGGAGACCCTCTGGTCCAACGAGACGCCCGACTTACGGATCGCCTGCTCGTCCATACGAAGGTCGAGATCGAGGCGCGCGGCCAATTGGCGCAGCACCGGACCCAGCGGTTTCTCCTTGACGTTGATCTGGAAGCGATCTTGCGCAGCCGGTGACTTAGCCGGCCGGCCGGGAGCCACCGCACGCGAGCCCGCGCGGGACCGGTCGTGTTGCGGCGCGGCCGGCAGCTTCTGTGGCAGCGGCACAAGCTCCAATCGCCTATCCCCAGGCGTGACGCGAAGGGTCAGGTCGAACTGGAAGGCAACGAGCGTCAGACGGTCCACAAGCGATAGCGGCGGCAGGTCGGCGGCCGCCCAGAGATCGTGGGGCGTGCGGTCCGGGTTGACGATTTCGACGCCGCCTTGCTGGGCCAGCCCAACAAGCAATTCACGCGGCGTCGCCAAGTCTTCCCAAGCGAGCGGCCGCGATTCACGAAACTTGCGCTGTGCGGCGACGGGAAGGCGGCGAGTCTCCTTGTCCAGCGCAGCCGCGGCCCCGCGAAGCCGTTCGGCGGCCGAGCGAGGACCAAGATAGACGACCGACCCCAAGCGTGTGACGCCGAGCCCCCGATCGCGTGCTACGGATTGCAGCGCCGACTCGAAGGAGACACCTCGCAACGAGACGTTCAGCTTTTGGCCTGGATCGACGCGTCGGTCGATCAGCACAGCCACGCGACACGCCCGGGACAACCGCGATATGGCCTGACGCAAGGGGTTGTCGGCCCACAGGACGTCAACCGGCTCGCCCAATTGTCGTTGCAGAGCGGGGCCGGTCAGCCAATCGACCCGATCCGCGGCCTCAAGATGCCTGCCCGGGGCCGCGCCGACGATGGCGATCGCAGCGATCCAACCGAGTTGCCTTAGCGTAGAGAGAGAAGGCCGTCGCACGCGACCGTCCTCCAGGTGGGGGAGAACCATTCGTTTCCGGTTCATGTTGCCAGGCAGCCGCCGGGTCGGACGCTGCGGGAGCAGGGTCTCGACATCTCCATTCTACCACCCGGTAAGCTCCCTATTCCGAAGAACGGCCATGCTCGTTTTAACGTTTTTGTTGGCGTCACCGTCGGTTTCTGATTACAATCGGGACATCATCCCGTGGCTCTTCTATCGTTGGGGGCGCGTCACGTGAGCACGCATCCGATTCGTCAGCCCTTGCTGCTGGTTCTCTATCAAGAGTACCTCGACCGGCAGGACTCGTCGGGGTTCATCCGCAAGGTGTCGAAGCACTACGCTCCTGGCGCCTTGGAGCGGTTGGTCCGCCACGCCGGGCGCGAGGTGCGTCGCGCGGCCGTGTTGGCTCTCGGTTTCCTCGGCGATTACGAGTCGAACCACAGCCTCGGCTGCGCCCTGTTGGACGAAGACCGAACGGTCCGAACGCTGGCGCAGACGGGCATCCGCACGCTTTGGGCCCGCGCCGGCAGCGAAGCCGAACGCCGCGAGCTTGGCACCATCGTCCGCCTGAACGCGGCCCAGTTGCACCGCGAGGCGCTCAGCCGGGCGACCGCGCTGATTCAGCGGGCCCCCTGGTTCGCCGAGGCGTGGCATCAACGCTCCATCGCCCACGCCGCGCTCGGCCGGTTGGTCGAATCGATCCGCGATTGCCACCAAGCGCTTGAGATCAACCCGTATCACTTCATCGCCGCCACGAGCATGGGCGAGGCCTATCTCCACTTGGACAATCCCGTGTCGGCCCTGGAGTGCTTTCGCCGCGCGCTGCGGCTCAACCCCGATCTTGAGGCGGTCCGGGTGCAGGTCGTCCGCTTGACGCGGATGGTCGAGGGAAGCCGCTGACGGAAGCCCCCACCGTGTCCGGGGAAATCGCATTACCAATGCGTCGGGTTCGCTGCGCCCGCCAAGCGGCCTTCCCCGCGTCGCTTGGCCCCCTCTTTTCTCGGCGAACCGGGCGGATGGTCGCGAACTCCGACCCGGCGTCCCGAGACGATGCACCTCGCCAGCAGGGCGTCTCCTACGCCAATTTTTCCTGACAAAATGGTTGGCCGGCGCAGGGACCTGGATTAGACTAAATGTCAGGCCCAGCTGGCAAAACTCTTCGATTGCGGGCGTTCGTCCTCACGGCAATGCCTTTCCGCAAGTCGATCGATAGCCGTCGACGCACGTTCGACTGGGCTGCCTGTTTTCCCGTTTTCTCACCAACTTCTATGGAGAGTCTCACTATGAGAGCGGCATCCGTTCTAACTGCCCTGGCGATCCTGGGCGGCCTGGCCACTGCGGTGCAGGCGGAAACCATCTACAACCCCCTGTCGACCGCACCGACGATCGACGGAAAGGACACCGATTGGTCCGGCGGTCTGTATGCCAGCGACACCGTGCTCGACAACAACACGGCCAACGCGACCTACCCGTGCGCCGATTGGCAGTACCTCCGCATGGGACACGATGCGGCGAACATGTATTTCTTCGTCCAGTACAATCCCAACGGCACGACGACCATCAACCCCGGTGGCTCGACGGCCCGCAGCTCCAACATCTACCTCGACACCGATCAGAATGCTGCGACAGGCTATTCGATCGACGGCATCGGCGCCGAGGTGAAGATCAGTGGCGTCTACTATCGCAGCAGCAGCTACACCATCGGCTACCAGGTGTGGAACGGCACCGCTTACGGTTCGACGACGAGCCTGACCTGGGCCAACGGTGGGTCGGCTTATTACAGCATCCCCGCGAACGCGAACAACTACAACCTGGACATCGAGTTCAAGGTTCCGCTCTCATCGCTTGGCCTCACTGCCGCCCCGGCGTTCAACTGGGTCGCTGACACCGGCGCCAACTCCTGGGGCAACTCGGATCGCTATCCGAACGCGTCGGCCAACACCTACGCCAATCCGGTTCCGGAGCCGAGCACGCTCGTCCTCGCGGCCGCCGGCCTGGTCGGGTTGATGGTCTACGCTTGGCGGAAACGCTAAGACGTCGTTTCATTAGATTAGCGAAGTCTCGATGCGGCGGATGCGCCCTCCCGCAGGCGCATCCGCCGTTCTATTTCAGTCGCGCGCCTATCGCCGGTCGGACGCCTCGGTTCGGCCTGGATGCCCGCTCAACGATTCGGCCTCAGCGGCGGAGGCGGCGAGCCTCTCCGAGGGTCGCGGCCTGACAAGAGCCGCGTTTTCAGCCGTGGCGAACCGCGTGTCCGTTCTCGGCCTGGCCATCATCTCGGCCTCGAGTCCAGGCGGGTAAGAGTGCCAGGCGCTCCCGTCGCGGCCGCCACGATAGCCGGAGTCGAACATCGCCCGCATCGCGGCCGGCTCAAACAACATGCTGCTTTTCGGGCAGGCGCAGTCCTCCGGGATGCCGGCCAGCTTGAAATCGCCTCCGGCATAGCGGGCGAGCGAGAACAGTTTCGTCAACTCGCCTTGCAGCTTGGATTGGAGCACCGTGTTCATCGACTCCGCGGCGATGGTGACCAGTTCGCGCTTCGTCGGGGCAATCGGCTGCTGAAGCCTTCCCGCAACAAGAACGTGAACGGCCAATGGCCCGGCGTTGGGCGGCAACTCACCGCGGGGACCGACCCCAAGCATCGCGGGTTGCAGGAAGACGCATGCGGTCACCCCGCCATCGACATGCAATTCGGTGAATCGTTGGCCATCGATTTCAACGTCGATCGGCGCCGGCGGCAGCAGCCCCGGGACGGAACATGAGGCGAGAAGCACTTTCTTAAACAGCTCCTTGCTTTCCGGCGTGTTCCGCGCGGCGATCGCGCCCAAGTCCCAGACGACGAGGCTCTTCGTATCGAGATTGGTCGTCCCGACGTAGAGCCGCCGGCCTTGGCGGTGGGCCTCCGCAATCTTGCTCAAGATGTCCGGGGTGACGCAGGCCGCAATCTGCTGCTCGAGGGGTTGCGAAGAGACCAGGGAATCGAGCCATAGCAGCCGGGGACGAATGATGTTCTCTTGCCGCATCGATGTGTACAGCCGCTCCAAATTGCCATCGTATTCAGGGCCAAGAAAGGCCAGCGGCGCAATCAGGGCGCCGGTGCTGACGCCCGTCACCACGTCGAATTGGGGCCGAGTGCCCGACGCCGTCCATCCTTTGAGCACGCCCGCCACGTAAGCGCCGTTGGCGCCGCCGCCGGAGAGTACAAGAACGTTTCTGGGTTTCGCTGCGGCGACGCGTGTTTGAGAGGCGTCGTAGGGCCCGTTATCTGCCGGCTTGCCGATTTCGACAATCGCGGTGGGCGGAAGAATCGGCGGCGCGGGGTACTGCCGCGTGGCTGCGCAGCCGCTCAAGAGAACGGCCGCTATCGCGATCCATCGCGTGTCGCACCTGCTCCTCATGGCAAGATTCTCCGTTGTCCGGTCGCGGTACGTTTACGCTTTGTGTTGGTCGAGCGTTCGGCGAGTCCACTGCGGCAACAGGCACGAACCGTAGAAGATGAACATGTAGCCGAACAGTTCCAGGCCTTCCTGGATGATCGCCTTGCAGACGCCCCGGTAGTCCGTCTGCAGGACGGCGATCCACATCAGGCGGCCGCTGCCGAACAAGCGGCTGAACACCATGACGATCAACAATCCAATGGTAACGAAGATACAGGATTTCGTTTCGGCGTAAGCAGCCATCGAGCCGAACACGGTCTTCCAGGAATCGGCGGCGATGGCCAGACACCCGGCGGCCGTCAGCAGGGCAGGATACAGCCAAAGCCCGTGGTGCACCATGTCGAAAAGGAAGTCGAGTTCGCGAATCAGCAAGCAGGCGAGGAAACCGCCGACCAGCACTAAGAAGCCACGCGACTCGGGATGCCGACCGGCAGCGACCAGGAACATGATCGTGGACAGCAGAAGGAGCGTTTCCTGGGTTACCTCCGTGATGGAACACTCCGAGACATCGTCCCCGATCACGACGGCGTCGACGTAGACGATCAGCGGGACTGCGGCCGTCATCGCGGTCAGCAACAGGAACTCTCCCAAAGACCGAAGAATTCTCGTGACAATGCTGCTCATGATCGGTTGCCTTTCATTGTCGTAGGGTGGTTGCTTGCAACCACGCGCGTGACCGTCGATCAGCGCGAGACTCGTTCTTGAGCGATCCATTAGTGCATCGCCAGTGCGCCCTGATGCGATTTGGCGTTCTTCAGGAAGAACACGACGGGAACGCAGCAAACGCAGACAATCGCCAACAAGCGAAACGTATCGACATAGGCGAACAGATTGGCCTGCTGTTGCACGATGCCATAAAGCAGGCCGTAGGCTCGGCCCTGGGCGCTTACGGCATCGCTCGATTGGCTCAGGGCGCCCGCCATCGTCTGGAAGCGTTGCTGAAACTCGGGGTCAAACGGACTCAGATGGCCGACCAGCAGGGCCTGATGGCTCTGCGTGCCGCGTGCGACCAGGGTGGTCGTCAACGAGATGCCGATGCCGCCGCCGATGTTTCTGGCCAGATTGAACACGCCCGAGGCGTTGCCCATCTGCTCGTTGGGCACGTCGGCCACGCTGGCCATCATCAGAGGAACCATCAGGATGCCCATGCCGAGGCCGGTGTAGATGTTCGGCCAGTTCAAGTTGCCGACGGCGACGTCGGTGGTCACATTGCCCAGTTCCCACGCGGAGTAGATCATCAGTCCCCACCCGGCAAGCATGAGAACACGAGCGTCGACCTTCTGCGACAGCTTTCCGACGAGGATCATTGCGACGATGGCGCCGATGCCGCGCAGGCTCATCGCCATTCCGCTGTTGAGCGACGGGTAGCCCATGAGACCCTGCAAAAACATGGGCAGCAACGACGTGGTGCTGTAAAGCATCATCCCGGCGATCAGCATCAGGAAGGTGCCGATGGCGAAGCTGCGGTTGTTGAACACCCGCAAGTCCACGATGGGACAAGGCGTCCGCAACTCCCAGAAGATGAACAGCAGCATCGAAGCGAGCGATACGCCGGAAGCCCAGCAGATCCAGGGCGCATTGAACCAGTCGTCCTGCTGGCCGCGATCGAGGATGATCTGGAGCGTGGCGAGCCAGATGGCCATGGCGCCGAAGCCGACGTAGTCGATTCGCCCCGCGGTCTTATCGTGGGCCAGACGCAGATAGGGCGGGTCCTCGATGAAGGTTTGCAGCATCACGACGGCCAGGAGGCCGAAAGGAACGTTGACGTAGAAAATCCAACGCCAGGAATAGTTGTCGGTCAGCCAGCCACCGAGCACAGGCCCGAAGATCGGGGCCACGACGACGCCCATCCCGTAGATGGCCATCGCCACGCCGCGCTTGGCCGGCGGAAAGCTCTCCATGAGGATCGCCTGCGAGATGGGCATCAGCGCTCCGCCGGCCGCCCCCTGGACGATCCGGGCGAGCACCAGCGTCGCCATGCTGGTCGACAGGCCGCAAACGGCCGAGGACAGCGTGAAGATGATCGTGCAGGTAATCAAGAACCGCTTGCGGCCGAAGAAGCTGCTCAGCCACCCGGTCATCGGCAGCACGATGGCGTTCGCGACGAGATAGCTGGTCAGCACCCAGGTCGCTTCGTCCATGCTCGACGCCATGCTGCCAGCCATGTTCGGCAGCGCGACGTTGGCGACCGAGGAGTCAAGAACCTCGAGGATCGTCGCCAACATGACCGCCAAAGCGATCCACCAAGGATTCACGCTCGGCGTCCAAGCCATCGTTTCAGCGGTCGGGGCAGTCGCTTGCGACATTGCGGGTTTCTTTGGCGAAGAAGATGAGGTCGAACGGACAAGAACGCCATCGTGTCGGCGCGCACCGCGATCCCGCGGGCGAGCCGCCGCATAAAAATGGGTTAGCGAGATGCAGGAACCCGGCTGGCTGCGACCCTCATCGAATCGCCGCGGGGCTCCTGAACGTTGACAACCGGGACGACGGACATCCCAGGTCCCAAGCCGTATCGCTCGATCTGCTTGGGATCGTCGAAGACAATTTTCACGGGCACGCGTTGGACGACCTTCACGTAGTTGCCCGTGGCGTTTTCGGGCGGCAGAAGGCTGAACTTTGCGCCGCTGCCGCGTTGGATGCTGTCGATGTGGGCCGGAAACTTGCTGTCGGAATGCGTATCGACCGTGACGACGACCGGCTGCCCCGGCCGCATCTTGGCCAACTGCGTTTCCTTGAAGTTGGCGACCACCCAGACATCCGGATCGACCAGGGCCATCAGCGGCTGACCGACTTGAACAAAAGCCCCGACCTCAACGCTCTTTCGAGCGATGTGGCCAGAGATCGGGGCATAGATTTTCGTGTAGGAACGATTCAGTCTGGCCTGCCTCAGTTCGGCCTCGGCCTGGCTGACGCCGCTTTCCGCCGCCTTGCCAGCGGCCTCGGCCTGCGCGATGGCCGACTGCTTCGCATGGATCCGCTCCCGCGCGGCCGTCACGTCGGCGTGAGCGACATGAGCGCCGGCAATCGCCTCATCGAGACTCTCTTGAGACGCCGCATGAAGCGGCACGAGCGACTGGATTCGTTTCAGATGCCCGTTGGCCCGTTCCTCGCGAGCCTCGGCGGCCGTCACGTCGGCCTTGCCCTGCTCGAGATCGGCCTGCGCGGCAAGAACGGCCGTCGCCCGGGCCTGGCTCGTAGCCTGGGCGGTGCGCACGGCAGCTTCCGCCGCCGCGAGGCGTGTGTCGAAGTCAGGCGGATCCAATTCGGCAAGCAGGTCGCCCGCCTTGACCAACTGGTTGTCGGCCACATGGACCCTGGCCACGTGACCCGGAACCCGTGAGCTTACCGGAACGATGTGGCCTTCGATAAAAGCGTCGTCGGTGCTCTCGAACGCCAGACTATGGATGTAATACGCGACGCCGCCCGCGGAAGCGGCAATCGCCGCGACGCCGGCGAACGCCCACGCCAGGAGACGCCGGCGCGGCCTGGCTGCCGAAGTCACCGGAGCTGGAGCCTGGACGTGCTCTTCGCTCATCTCGGCGATCGATCGCTCGGCCGCATGCCCGTCGTGCAACTCGATGCGGCGTGCATCGCCGTTGCTTTTTACTCTCGGAGCGGAATCTACCTGCACCGTACCGGTCATCGCGTTATTCCTTTAACGGCAGTTCGACAGTAATCAACGTCCCGTCGCCCGGATCGCTGCGGATGCTCACGTCGCCGTGCAGCGTCCGGACGCGTCGGCGAATCCCCGCGATGCCGCAGCATCCCTGCGGAACATGGTTGGAGTCAAAACCTCGTCCCCAGTCCTGAACTTGGATGAAAAGCGAATCGTCGTCTTGGCTCAGTCCGATCAGCACCCGCTTGCTTTTGCTGTGACGACGAGCATTGTTGAGCGACTCCTGCACGATGCGGAACGCCGCCAACTCGATCGGCTCCGGAATCTGATCCGCTTGGATGTCGCAGCAGAGTTCAATGTCGAGATTGGCCGTGGTCCGGGTTTCCTGAACGAGGCTCTCAACGGCTTTCTGCAGGTCGCCGGCCGCAAGATGGATGGGGCGAAGGCCGCGGGTGAGTCTGCGCAGTTCGTCGCCGGCGCGACCGAGAAACTCACGCCCCATCTCGAACGTTCTCCAATCGCCGTGGCACGTTGGCGTTTGTTCCCGACGGAATGCGTCGAACGCCATCTGGGCCGCGGTCACATACTGGCACGCGCCATCATGGATTTCCTCCGCAATCAATTCCAGTTGTTGCTCTAGATCCTGCTCTCGTTTCCGCGACAGACAATTCAACATGATGCTCTTGCTCGTTCCGCCCAGGAATCTTCAGAAACTCGCCAACTTCGGCTCGGTCTCCGCCGAGTCTCGCGACACCTGAATGGAGAACCCGTGGACGGTTGCGTCGATCAGCATCTTCGCGAAACCATCCACCTGTTGACCGGACGCCCCCTCGGCCTGCAACTCGAACAATTCGGACAGGCAAGCCAGGTACATGCGGGCCGTATGGTTCGGATCGTGGGGGCGAAACGAGCCCTCATCGATCCCCTGCTGAAACACCGGCACGAGAATGGACAGAATTCTTGGCCTCGTGCTTTGTCGTATCGAGGCGTCCTGATTGATGCCCGCCAGGAGTTGCAGCACCCCTTTGTGCCGGACGGCGTACTCCCAGGCCGTATAGAGGAAGTTTTCGAGTTTTTTTGGGGCGGGCAAATCTGTCTTGGCGATTTCCGCTGCCGATTCCAAGGCTGGCTCGACGAGGCGCGAATAGAAGTATTGCAGCAACTCGTCCTTGTCGCGGAAATACGTGTACAAGCTCCCGGCCGTCAGCCCCACGCTCGTTGCCACGCGATCCATCGTCAGGCCGCCGGCCCCGTGCTCTTCCAGCAGCGAACTCGCAGCCGTGAAGATGGTGTCCTTCATCATGGCCGTGACACACTCTTTTCTTGCCTTGCTCAAACGCATAGATACCTCCCTGAAGTGCCATTGCATTTTATGCTAAACGACGTTTAGTATGCAAGAGACGTTTTTAGTATCGGCTAATGACGTTGCATTTTTCGGTCGAAATGGACTAACCAGGCGCAAGGAAGCGCCGAAAAGCACTTCTAACGAGGGGTTGTCATGGATGGTTTTCTCAGCAACTCTCAAGATCATCGTTGTCGCACCACTCGAACGAGTGGGAGATTTGGGCTCCTCGCGGCAGGCGTCGTGGCCGTCGTGGCTCCTGTCCTCGTCGGCTGCACCGGGCCGGCCCAGTGGGTCAAGAACGGCTTCAAGGTTGGGCCAAACTACTCGACGCCGCCCGCCGAGACGGCCGAGGCCTGGATCGACGCCGGCGACCCGCGGGTCAAATGCCTCGAGGTCAACGACCCGCGTTGGTGGATGGTCTTTCGCGATCCCACGTTGGACCACCTCGTAGCGACGGCCGCCGCCGAGAACCTGACGCTCAAAACGGCCGGGCGCCGCATCCTCGAAGCCCGAGCCGAGCGAGGCGTCGCCACGGGTTACCTCTTCCCGCAACAGCAGCAATTGCAGGGCAGCTACACCCGCAATGCGATGGGCAACGGCTATCCGCTCAACATGTTCGACATCGGCCACTACTACGACAACCAGACGTTCGCGGCCAGCGCCGCCTGGGAGCTGGACTTCTGGGGACGCTTCCGCAGGGCGATCGAGGCGGCTGACGCCAATCTCCAAGCTCAATGCGCCGGCTACAACAACGTCCTCGTCCTGCTGCAAGCCGAGGTCGTCGCCAATTACGTCCAACTTCGGACCTTCGAGGAGCGGCTCCTCTTGGCGCAGAGAAACGTCGACCTGCAAAAGGACACACTGCGGATCATCGGCCTCCGCGAACGGGCCGGCCTGGTCACGGAGTTAGATGTGCAACAGGCAACGTACAACCTGGGCCAAACCGAGTCGATGATCCCCGCGCTCGATGCCGGGCGACGACGCGCGCAGAACCGCCTTTGCATCCTAATGGGCAGGCCGCCGCAGGAGCTTGGCGCTCTGCTTCGCTCGCCAGTCGCCATCCCGGTTCCACCGACCGAAATCGTCGTCGGCATCCCGGCCGAACTGCTGCGGCGTCGGCCCGACGTCCAGCAGGCCGAGCGGGCGGCCGCCGCGCAATCGGCTCGGATCGGAATCGCGGAGGCCGAGTTCTATCCCCAGATCGCGATCACCGGCACGATTGGCGTCCAGTCGCAGAGCTTCAGCAGCCTGTTCGACTCGAAGAGCCTCGTCGGTCAGATCGGGCCCGGCTTCAACTGGAACGTGCTCAACTACGGCCGCATCAAGAACAACGTCATCGCGCAGGATGCCCGATTTCAGCAGGCCGTGCTGACCTACCGCGACGCCGTGTTGCGAGCGAATGAGGAGGTCGAGAACGGCGTCGTCTCCTTCCTCCGCGAGCAGGACCGCGTCGCATCGCTTACGGTCAGCGCGAACGCCGCGGCACGCTCCTCGGCCATCGCCACCCAGCAATACGAAAAAGGAGTGATCGACTACCAACCGCTGCTTGACTCGGAACGGGTGCTGACCCACGAGCAAGACACGCTGGCCGAAAGCCGAGGGCTGGTCGGTCTGCACCTGGTCGAGGTCTACAAGGCGCTCGGTGGCGGCTGGCAGGCCCCGCCGCCGGCCGTCGAACCGGCGGCCGCCACGGTCGAACCGGCCGCATCGCCGATCCATCCGGCACGACAGGCAATCGATGCCGGGCCAGCGGCGAGTATCTCGATTCGCACGCCGGATGAACCGATGCCAGCGCCGCCGCCGGCCGATCATTGACATAGATAGGCAAGATGGGCGTTGCAGCGAGGCTTTGTCGGCTAAGCCGGCCCCGCGACGCAGGTGTCAACACTGCCGGTCGGAACGATGTTGCCTTCTCTGCCGGTCGTGCTATTATCCAGATGACACAATACTATTAGGGGCTCGAAATGAAAGACGTCTTGGCCGTGATCCTTGCCGGGGGGAAGGGGTCGCGATTGGAACCCTTGACCCGGGATCGGGCCAAACCGGCGGTCCCGTTCGGCGGGGCCTACCGGATCATTGACTTCACGCTCTCGAATTGCATCAATAGCGGCGTCCGCCGGAATCTCGTCCTCACGCAATACAAGGCGATGAGCCTCGACCGGCACATCAATCTCGGTTGGCAAGGCTATCTGTGCCGCGAGCTGGGCGAGTTCATCGAGGTCGTCCCGCCACAGCAACGCATCGACGAACACTGGTATCAGGGCACGGCGGACGCGGTCTATCAGAACATTTACACGATTGAAAAAGAGCGGCCGCGGTACGTCGTCATCCTGGCTGGCGATCACATCTACAAGATGAATTACGCCAAGCTGGTCGAGCGGCACATCGAGACCGGCGCCGACCTGACCGTCGGAACGTTGCCCGTCGGGGTCCAGGCCGCGGCCGGGCAGTTCGGCGTGGTCGAGGTCGATGCCGACGGCCGCGTCGTTGGCTTCGAGGAGAAGCCCTCCCACCCGAAGCCGATCCCCGGCGATCCGCATCGGGCCTTGGCCTCGATGGGCATCTACGTCAGCAATGCCCGGTTCCTTTTCGAACAGTTGTGCCTTGATGCCACGCGGCATGGCAGCCACCACGACTTCGGCCACGACATCATCCCGGCCACGGTGGCCTCTCACCGCGTCTTCGCCTATCCGTTCATGGACGAGAACCGGAAGACCGTGGCCTATTGGCGCGACGTCGGCACGCTCGACGCCTACTACGAGGCCAACTTGGACCTCATCTCGGTCGATCCGCAGTTGAACATGTACGATGGCGAGTGGCCGATCCGCACCTATCAGCCCAACCTGCCGCCGCCGAAGTTCGTCTTCGCCGAACGAGGCGAGGGCGGCCGCTGCGGGCAGGCGCTCGACAGCATCGTCTGTCAAGGTTGCGTCGTCTCCGGTGGGCGGCTCGAACGAACCATCCTCGGCCCGAATTCGCGCATCAACAGCTACGCCCACATCACCGACTCGATTCTCTTCGAAGGGGTGAACGTCGGCCGACACGCGAAAATCCACCGCGCGATTATTGACAAGGGCGTCCAGATACCCGCGGGCGCCGAGATCGGCTACGACCGCGCGCTCGACCTCCGACGCGGCTTCACGGTCACCGAGAAGGGCGTCACCGTCATCGCGAAGACGCACAGCATGGAGCACTTCGCAGAGACGTCCGAACGCGGATGATGCCGCCGAAGATGACGGTTATGCTTGAGTGCACTGCTGCGGCCAAGGTCACGGCGAAGCCTGCCCCAAAGCTGCGACGATTGCGACGCGGTCCTCGATGCGGGCGTCAAGACAGGCAACTGAGGACGCTGGTGTCAAGCCGGCTGCCGGCACGTCAGGTACACCAATCCGCCGTTCCTGTGGAAGAGCCGCCAGACGAGCCACTGGGCCGAGTCCAAGTTCGGAACGACATCTGCGGCTGCCGGCGGAACAAGCAAATCGGCGTTTATTCCGGCGATCGCCTCTTTGAGGTACTCCCCGAAGAAACCAACGCAGATGCTGGCCGCTCGGCGCTCTCGTGGGCCGAGCTCGCCGAGGATTGATGCGAACGTGCCGCCTTGAGCGCCGAGGCTTGGCTCAAGGCCGCCGAGGGGAGCAAGCGGAAAAAGAAACGAGCTTTCCACGCGTACGTCCGCGAAGCGAGATTGCCAGCGATGCCGGATTTTCGAGCCCGGCTCAATGCCGATGTGTCCTTCCTGGCGAACATATCGCACGATGGGATCGTCCGGGTTCGATGGGTCGGCACTTTGGTAGTCCACCTCCCCGGCCTCGATGGCATGGACCGAGATGCCGCCGCACCGGGTCACTCTCGCGATCTCCGCGATCAGCGCGTTCTTGTGTCGAAACTCGACATGGCCGAAGAAATCGACCGAGAAGACTGCGTCGAAATGGCCGTCCGGAAAAGGGAGGCGCCGCCGGCATTCGAATGGAAGGACCTCGTCATAGGTCCGCTTGGCTGCCGCGGCACACGCGGGATCCATGTCGACGCCAATCAACGTCGCCACCCGGCACTGCTCTCTTAGCACGCGGGCATACGGTCCGGAGCCACAGCCCAGATCTAGGACCCGCCCGCCGGATATGTGCCGGGTGAGAAAACGGGCGCGGGCGTAGTCGGCATCGAAGCGGCCTGCGGAGGCTGTGGGGACGATCTCCGGCACGGCGAACTTGTTTGCATAGAGGACGCGAGGATCGATCCCCAGATAGTCGTAAGTTACATGGCCGAGAGGCTCGTCCGATGGAATCGAATCGTCGAACGATTCCTGCGGAGGCGCCTCCAGGCATGCAAACTCAGGCACGCGAGGGATAGACCGACCGCCCCTCAGACGCCATACCAGACCAGCGATGGCCCTGGGAATCCGGTGATGATCGAACATGGATATCTTCGGTCCAATTTCCGGCCGCTACTTGCGATTGCTGAGCCTGCGACATGATCGTCGCGAGCACAGGCGTCAGTCTAGCATTTGCCGATCAGACGGGCAACGCGACTCGGATGGGCGTCTGTTTCCTCAACACCGATCTCTGCTCCCGCTCGCCCTCCGCAGCGATATTGCAGAAAGCCATGCCCACGGCAAGCGCGGGCATGGCTCCCGATACGCCAGACTAAGTCCCGACGCGCACTCTAGGCTAGGGCATACTCGGCCAACGCGCTATCGGTCGCCATGGGCCAGCGGACACCCAGCGGCAACGCGCGGTCCATTAGGCCATCGTCGACGTCTCCATAGCCGAGCACGTGGCCCATCTCGTGCATCACGGTCGTGAGGAGATCGGCATGGCGGTCGGCCGCGGTCTGCGACCGAGCGACCAACTGGCCGCTGGCCAGCGGCGTGTATTCCGCGTCGTCGAGCGGCGTCGAATCGATGAACCAACCGTAGCCGGCAGCGTCACGGTCAATAAGGACCGTTTTGCCGACCGCTTCACCCAACAGGTTGCCCGGCAGATCTGCGACCTGCACGGTCACGTCTGCCAGAGCCTGCTGGGCGCCGTTCGCCGCAGCCCACCGCCGGAGTGCCTCGGTGACGATCGGCGCCAGTTGGTCGTCGCTGCTCAGCACTTGGTTGGCCGCGAGCGACTGGTGGTCTGGGGCAAAGCCTGGCGCCGCCAGCCGCAACGGAGGTGCGATCGTTATCGACGTGGTAAGGTGGGAGTAGACCGGACTGCCTTGATACAGATATCCACCCACGTAGTACGTGCCCGGCGTCACCCCCGTGGTATTCCAGTTGTAGGTGTAGGTGCCGTTCTGGGCCGTTTGGTCCATCGTGATCCAGTGTTCGTTGCCATTGAAAACGGAATCCGAGTCGTAACAGAGGCAATACACGTTGCCCGCTTTAACGTTGCCGGCGGAGAACTGAATCGGGACCGTGGTTCCCCTGGCGAACGTACCCGAAGCGGGACTGTTTACCGTGAAGTTCACTATTGTGAACGGCGTGGTGATGTGGGCGTAGGTGGCCGAGGAGCCGTTCCACAGGTATCCGCCGAGGTAGTATGTGCGCGGCGGTATGCTCGTGGAAGTCCAGTTGTAGACATGACCTCCGCTTACGGCCGGCAGTTGGTCGACTTCGATCCAGGTCTCATTGCCATTAAAGACCGTATCGGTGTCGTAGCAGAGGGAAATGGTCTCATTGGGGTTGGTGACGTCCGTGCCCCACGAAATCGGAATCGTCGTGCCCGCGGCGAACGTTCCCGATCCGGGCCCCCAGACGTTGAAGCTAGCCGCCTGGATTGCGAACGACGTAGTGAGGTGGGAGTAGATCGGACTGCCTTGATAGAGATATCCGCCGACATAATAGGTGCCCGCCGCCATGCCCTGGGTGTTCCAATTGTACGTAAAGGCGCCGCTTTGGGCACTCTGGTCCATGACGATCCAATGCTCATTGCCGTTCATTACGGCGTCTGAGTCGTAACAGAGGCAATACACACTGCCGGGGAGAACATTGGTGGCCGACCATTGGATTCCCACCGTATTCCCCGAGATGAACGTTCCCGATGCGGGGCTGTTCACGCTGAAGGTTGGTGCCTGGTTATTGACCCAAGTGTCGTTGGCCGAACCGGTGCCGGAATTGCCCGCTTGATCCTGAATGCCGCTGGCGTTCACGGTCAGGACATACGTGCCGACGGAGCCGGTGAGCGCACTAAGACCGCTAATTCGATAGGTGGTGCCGCTCACATAACTTGTCGTCACGTTGCCGTTGAGCGTCACGTTGGAGCCACTGCGAGTAAGTGACAGATCGTCGTAAGTGAACGTCGAGAGATTGAGCAATTCCGAAAACACGACATCCACGGTGGAAACCGCCGTGGTCCGTGGGTCGGGCGAAACGTCAACCACGTCCGTGACTGTCGGCGCCGTCGTGTCCATCACCCAGGTGGTGGAGGCCGAGCCGGTGCCATTGTTTCCCGCTACGTCCAGAATGCCGTTGGCGTTGAGAGTCAAGACATAGGTGCCTGGGGCGCTGGTGAAGTCGTCCAAACCTTCAATGATGTAGTCTGAAATGCCAAAAAACACGCCCATGTCGCTCGTCAGCGTCACGGGCACGCCATTGCGGGTCAACGTAAAGTTCGCGTAAGTGATCGATGGTCTAAAAAACGCGAAACCGGCGTCCGAGACCAGAAAGCTATCATAGCCGACGGCGAAATTTCGCGGAGAAGGCGTCACGTCGCCGAGGTAATCGATTGTCGGCCCCGTCGTATCGATTTTCACGGACAGCGCACTTGACGAATTCGACAGTCCCGAGGCTGTGGCGCTTTGGGCCACCCTCACGGTAATCTGATGGGTTCCGGCTGCGAGGGCACCGCTGCTGATTGTATAGGTCGACTCATTCGACCCGAGTTGTTGTGTATTGACTAGATTGCCATCGGCATACAGCCGCACGTAGGAGCCGACCGGGACCGTACCGGTGAACCTCGGCGTCGTGACATTTGTGATGTTGTCCGTGCTGGAGTCCCCCGAATCATCGGCCGCCAGGAGATCGGGAGCTGCCGGCGTGAAGACGCTGTAGACCGCATTGAGGGCATCCACACGACCGGACCCCGAGGTGTTGTCGTAGCCCGTGCCATAGGCCGTCAAATCGACTGCCGTGCTGCTGAGCGCGGTCGAGACTTGCGCCGGGGTCAGGTTCGGGTTCGCATCGAGCAGCAGCGCCGCGATCGCCGCGATATGGGGCGCGGCCGCCGATGTGCCATAGAAGGGGTCGGTGAAGTAGATTGTCTGGCCGATCGCGGTACTTACGCCATCGATGCCGCAAACATCGAGGCTTTGCCGCAAATTCTTCGTTTGCGTCGTGAAATTGCTGTAGATCGTCGATGGCCCGTGGGAACTGGACGACTCGACGGCATCATTTCCGGGCTCGGACGCGCGAATTGCACCGACGGTGATTGCCGACGTCACCGCTGTCTGAGCGAACATGCTGTCGGCGGCAGTCGTGTCGTCCAGATCCATCGTGTCGTTCCGAGGCGTGTAGAGTTCCAGTTCCCGTATGGCGGCGCCGTTCGCCTTCCAGATGCGCAAGCCGAGCGTGGTATATCCTGACGTATTTACATACGTTCCGCCTGCCTCGGGAATTCCGGCGGTCTCCGGAAAACTCCCGACATAAGTCCAATCAGCGCCTGTCCACGCGAGCAAATCCAAGTTATAGTCATTTGTCGATGACCCCCACGCGTCACTCCACTGCAGGATCGCGGAAAGTGCGCCGTTCGCCGGGACACTAAAACGCATGGTGTTATCACCTGCGTGATACTCTTGGTATCCTTGACCCGCCGCCGCCATTCCCTGCCAATGACGTAGCGCATCGTTCCCGGCTGCCGTCACGTAGGTAACATTATGGACAGATGTCACGTGGTTTACGGCCTCGGCAATTGTGCCTGTGCCATCCTCGAAGAACGGCTGGTCGTCGTAGTAACCGAGGTCGTCAACGATCACGTTGCACCCCTGGGTGTCCGCCAGGTAGTTGATGGCGTTGACCATCTCTGCGCTCGTGCTGGGCGCGGAGAAATACAGACTCGCCCCAGGGGCCAGATCATGCACAATCTCCAGCATCGCGGTGCCTTCGTCGCCGCTTCCCACGCTATTGACGGTGACGGTCGCCGGAAGATCACCGGTCGCCTGCGCGACGGCAAGTTGACTGACGCCGCCGGAAATAACACCAACTTTGATCCCTGAGCCATCAACACCGTATGCCACGAACTGGTTGCGCACGTCGTCAGCATTGAGGATTCCATCGCCGGCGGATGTGGTTTCCGTACGTGTAATGGCGTACACTGGCGGGGCAACAGCTTGTACGCCGGCGACGTTGGCGAGTACGTCAAGCGACGAATTGGATGCCCAGCCTTGGACCACGCGCATGCCGGCGTTGCTCGTTTCGACGGCCAAGCCTGCGGACCGCAGCGACGCAATCATCGCATCGGTCACCTCCGCCACGTGGACATAGACCTGAATGCGGCCTGCGTTATCGACGTGGACGGTGGCGGTGCTGAGATCTTGGAATGACGTCTTGCCCTCAGCCATTCGCCCCTGGATCGCCCGTTGCACGTCCTGCAAACCAGAGGGCAGGATGGACTCGGTTCTGATTACGGGCTGCAGCGTCGACACGCTCTCCGACACGAGCGCGGCGGGACTCGCCTGAATGCTCGCACTCAACAGCGCGCGCTGTTCGAGAGGCTCGAGCCGTAGCGTGCAGACACGCCGAGGTTCGGCCGTCCGATTCTTCCGCCGGGCGTGGCGGTCGCGTCCAAAGAAGGCCAGTTTTCCCCAGCGATCCAACGCAGCGAAGAGGCCACCCATGATCGTCCTCCAAGGTTCGGGTCCGAATCCAGCACAGAGCTGCGGTTTTTACAATAAACGAAGCAGCTAGTCAATGCCACCCAGATAGGCTACCGCATGTGGGTGGCATATTTTGCATTGCCAATGTGCAACTCGGCAGCTGTCGTTTCGATCGAGAAACCGGGATAAGTCCACTTACATAAGCGACT